>CAYROZ010000140.1:0-4804 GCA_964426125.1 uncultured Oscillospiraceae bacterium | reverse complement strand
TGCGGTGCGGGCATTGGGGCGCTGCTGGTTCAGGAGACAGGGGAGATGCCCGGCACAAAGGTACTGGGGCCTGCGCCGCTTCCCGTGGCGCGGCTGAACAAAACCTGGCGCTACTGCGTCACCGTGTCAAGCCAGCAAACCGCCGCTGTGCGCCGCATCGTGGCCGCCGCGCTGCTGGCCTGCAACAACGATAAAAAATACAGAGGCGTTTCGGTGTATGCCGATTTTAACCCTCTTGATTGAATGGAGATACAATGGGTCTGAGAACGATACTGGAAAAGGGCGACGAAACCCTTCAAAAGCACTGCCGGCCGGTCACGGCCTTTGATCAGAAGCTGCACGATCTGCTGGACGACATGGCCGAGACCATGTGTCAGGCCAACGGCGTCGGTCTGGCCGCGCCGCAGGTGGGCATTCTGCGCCGCGCCGTGGTCGTGCTGGAAACGAACGTGGACGAGGACGAGGATGAGTATATCATCGAGCTGGTAAACCCCGAGATCATTGCCCAGGAGGGCGAGCAGGATGGGCCGGAGGGCTGTCTGTCCGTTCCCGGCGTGTACGGCATGGTCAAGCGCCCGGAATACGTCAAGCTCCGCGCGCAGGATCGCGACGGCGAGACCTTTGAGATCGAGGGCTGGGGTCTGACGGCGCGCGCATTCTGCCATGAGCTTGCCCATCTGGACGGCCAGCTTTTCACGGATGTCACCACGCATATCCTCTCCGAGGAGGAGCTGAACGCCTACTACGCCGAGCAAGAGGACGCGGAGGACAACGAATGAGGATCGTTTTCATGGGCACGCCGGATTTTGCCGCCGTGTGCCTGAAGGGACTGATCGACGAGGGGTACGATGTTGTCGGCGCATTCACCCAGCCGGATAAGCCCAAGGGACGCGGCCACAAGCTGGCGGCCTGCCCGGTGAAGCAGCTGGCCGAGGCAAACGGCATCCCCGTGTTCCAGCCGGCCAAGCTGCGCGACGGCACGGCGCTGGCTGAGCTTCAGGCGCTCCAGCCGGATCTGATCGCCGTGGTCGCCTACGGACGCATTCTGCCGGACGACATTCTGGCGCTGCCGAAATACGGCTGTATCAACATCCACGGCTCTGTGCTGCCCAAGTACCGCGGCAGCGCGCCCATCCAGTGGTCGGTCATCAATGGTGACGAGACCGCCGGCGTGACCAGTATGTATATGGCCACAGAGATGGACGCCGGAGACATCATCTTTACCGACGTAACTCCCATCGGCGACAAAGAGACCAGCAGCGCGCTGTTTGAGCGGCTGGCTCCCATGGGAGCAAAGCTTCTGGTCAGGACCCTCCGCGCCATACAGGCAGGGGAGGCCCCGCGCACGGCGCAGGATGAAAGCCTTGTCTCCTTTGCGCCCATGCTTTCAAAGGAGCTTTCGCCCATCGACTGGAACCGCGAGCCGCGCATGATCTTAAAGCAGATCTACGGCCTGCAGGACTGGCCCTGCGCCACCGCCGTGCTGAACGGCACAGAGTTTAAGATCTACGACGCCGATCGGACGGATAACCATACATCCAAAGCGCCGGGAGAGCTTGTGAGCGCCGGAAAGCAGGGGATCGAGGTCGCCTGTGCCGGTGGACGCACGATCCTCATCCACGAGCTTCAGGCCTCCGGCGGCAAGCGGATGAGCGCGGCAGCCTATCTGCTGGGCCACCCCATGGAGGTCTGACATGCCGCGAAAAACCGCACTGGATGCCCTGGAGCGTTGCCGCCGTGCCGGTGCCTGGAGCAGTCAAACGCTCTCGGCCCTGCTGGAGCGGCGCGCGCTGAACGGCCGGGATGCTGCCTTCTGCTCACGTCTGTTCCTCGGCACACTGCAAAATTTATATTATCTCGATCACTGCATCGACCACTACGCCAAGGGCAAGCTGGAGCCGAAGCTGCGGGACATTCTGCGGCTGGGCGCCTATCAGCTTTTGTTCATGGATCGCGTTCCGGCGATGGCCGCTGTGAACGAATCGGTGAAGCTTTGCAAAAACGCGGGCTATGCACGCGCGGCCGGACTGGTAAATGCGGTTTTGCGGCGCATTTCCGCCGAGGGCGCGCCCGCTGTGCCGAACGAGGGCAGCGCGCAATATCTCTCCATCCGTTTCAGTCACCCGCTGGAGCTGGTCGAGGAGCTGATCGCCCTGCGCTCTTATGAGGGAGCGGCGGCGGTGCTGGCCAAGCACAACGAAGCCGCGGCGACCTATATCCAGACCAACACCCTCAAAACAACGCCGGAGGCACTGGCCGAGGCGCTGGACGCAAAGCCGTTTGACGGCGTGGCCGGTTGTCTTGTGTTGTCCGGCGGGGCTGTGGCCGAGCGAGTAGAATTTCAGGACGGGCTTTTTTATGTGCAGGACCCGGCGGCCCGCACGGCGGTGTATATGGCGGACGTGAAGCCTGGTATGCGCGTGCTGGACGCCTGTGCCGCACCGGGCGGCAAAAGCTTCGCCGCTGCCATCGATATGCAGGGGCAGGGCGAGATCGTTTCCTGCGACATCAGCGGCGCAAAGCTTGCGCTGGTGGCGGACGGCGCGGAGCGCATGGGCCTTGGCTGCATCGACTGCCGCATCCGCGATGCGAGGGAGATCGACAAGGGTCTGTTTGACGTTATCATCGCCGATGTTCCGTGCAGCGGTCTGGGCGTGATCCGCAAAAAACCGGAGATTCGCTACCGCAGCGCGGCGGAGGCAGCCGGATTGCCCGCTTTGCAGGGGGATATCCTGCGTCATCTGGCCCGCTTTGTCAAGCCGGGCGGTGCAATACTATATTCCACCTGCACATGGCGCGAGGCGGAAAACCAGGGCGTGACACACGCGTTTTGCGCGGAAAACGAAGCCTTCGAAATCGAACAGGAAAGGACGTTCTGGCCGGATACCGACGGAACGGACGGGTTTTACGCATGTCGGATGCGCAGGAAAAACGGGATATAAAGCGTCTGCTGCCCGAGGAGCTGACAGCGGAGTTTGAAGCTCTGGGACTGCCGAAGTTTCGCGCCAGGCAGGTCTTCCGCTGGCTGTCGCGCGGCGCCGCTTCCTTTGATGAAATGACCGATCTGTCCGCCGCCCTCCGGGCCCAGCTGGATGCGGTATACAAAATTCCCACACTCAAGCCCCTGCAGCGCCAGGAATCGGCCCAGGACGGGACCATCAAGTTCCTCTGGGAGCTGCCGGACGGGGAGAGCGTAGAAACCGTTTTCATGCGCTATAAGCACGGCAACACCGTTTGCATCTCCTCACAGGTGGGCTGCCGGATGGGCTGCGCGTTCTGCGCGTCCACATTGGGCGGCCTGGTGCGGAATCTGGAAGCCTCGGAAATACTGGACGAGGTCCTTCGCACGGAGATCGAGGCCGGCGACCGCATATCCAACATCGTTTTGATGGGCATTGGCGAGCCGCTGGATAACTTCGATAACGTCATGCGTTTTCTGCGGCTGATAAACCACTCCGAAGGCCGCGACATCGGCATGCGCCACATCTCGCTTTCCACCTGCGGTCTGACTGAAAAGATTGACAAACTGGCCGAGCTTAACTTACAATTGACTCTGTCGGTGTCGCTGCACGCACCGGACGATGAAACGCGCACAAAAATCATGCCGGCCAACCGCGGACGCGGTGTGGATGCGGTGCTGGATGCCTGCCGGCGCTACTTTGAAAAAACCGGGCGGCGCATCTCCTTTGAGTACGCACTCATCCGCGATGTCAACGACACACCGCAGCAGGCACAGCTGCTGGCCGACAAGCTGAAGGGGACCGGCGCGCACGTCAATCTCATTCGGCTCAACTATGTATCCGAGCGCGATCTGATGCCCTCCACGCCGGAGGCGCTGAAGGAATTTGTGCATATATTGGAAAAAGGCGGTGTGACCGTCACGGTAAGGCGACGCCTCGGCAGCGATATCGACGCTGCCTGTGGGCAGCTTCGTCGAAAGAAGATGAGGAGATCATGAGAATTTTCGGACTGAGTGACATAGGAAAGGTTCGGCGGGAAAATCAGGATTGCTTTGCCATCCGTGCCCTCTCCGGCGGCATTCTGGCCGCCGTGTGCGACGGCATGGGCGGCGCGGCAGCCGGCCAGATCGCAAGCGAGCTTGCCTGCGACACCTTTATGGACCACGCCAGCGCGGCTCTGGAAGTCAGCGGCGGCGAAAAAGCGGCGGAAAGTCTCGGCTCCGGCGCCGACAGGGCCAACCGCGATGTTTACGCCCGCTCCATGCGTGACGCGGAATGCGAGGGCATGGGCACGACCCTTGTCGCCCTTTACGCCAACCGTGAGGGCGTCACGCTTCTAAATGTCGGAGACAGCGGCGCCTACCGCATTTCGGACGGCACGATGACCAAACTGACGCACGATCATTCTCTTGTGCAGGAGATGATGGATCTCGGTCTGATCACCAACGAGCAGGCGCGCCGTCACCCGCGCAAGAACATCATCACCCGCGTCGTCGGCGGCGAAAGCACCGTGCGCAGCGATATTTTTGAAGCAGAAGCCAAGGACGGCGATGTTTTTCTGCTGTGCTCCGACGGCTTGACAAATGCCCTGTCCAACGAGCAGATCATATCCTGCTGCGAGGGGCAATCCGATCCGGAAGCGATCTGTGCCGCGCTGATCGACGCCGCGCTTCGCGCCGGTGCAAGGGATAATGTCACAGCGGTCGTGCTGATTTTTGAAAAGGAGGCGGCAGACAATGAGTAATAAAGTGAATTGGCGCATTGGCAAGCAGCTTGACAACCGCTATGCGATCAAAGACGTTGCGGGTGTGGGCGGCATGGCCGTTGTTTACAAAGCATTCGAC
>CAYROZ010000139.1:0-4819 GCA_964426125.1 uncultured Oscillospiraceae bacterium | reverse complement strand
CGCAGGCGGCTCATGGGATAGCGCTTGGTCTTCACCGCCGAGAGAACCGCCTCCACGCTTGCCTCCGTGCGCACAGCCTTATAGATGCGCCGTCCCAGTCCCTCCGTGGCATCCGGCAGGGCATCAAACGCCTCCTCCGGCAGCATCCGAAGCCGCGCCATATAGGCCTGCTCCAGCTTTTCAAGCAGCATGGGCTCTCCCCCGCGCAGCACGTCATACGCCGCCGCCGGGATATACGGCCGCACATCCTCGCGCCCCTCCAGCATGGAGCGAATTTCCGCCGCACAGCAAAAACCGCCGCCGGATACGCCATCGTGCACCGAGCCGCTGCGAAGCGTGGTGAGCGGCGTGATTTCCGATTCGATGGAAAACAGCGCCTTGAGATATTCGACCGCGAGGATATTATTCGGCTTTTCCAAAAGATCGGCCAGAGTGCGCCCGAGACGCTTTTCCAAAACCTTCTGCCGTGCGGGAGCAAAGCTCATGCCGCCGCTCATCTCGGCCTTGACCGCCTCGATGGTCTCCGGCTCCCTGGCCGCCATGGCCAGCGCCGCAAGCGGGGCCAGCGCGCCCGATTCGCTGCCGAAGCTCAGATGCGTCACCACGCCAAGGCTGGCAAGAAGCCCCACCGCCCCGCGCGCAAAGCGCTCCGCCGACGAAACGCACCACGGCAGCGGCAGCTCCAAAACCAGATCGGCCCCGCAGGCACAGGCCGCGCGGGCGCGCGTGTGCTTATCGAACACGGCGGGCGTGCCGCGCTGGACAAAATCGCCCGACATCACACACACGACCGGCGCGTCCTTATCCACCTGCGCGCGGCTTTGGCGGATATGCTCAAGGTGGCCGAGATGGAAAGGATTGTATTCACACACGATTCCGACAGCAGACATGGTATTCCCTCTTGCGTTTTTGGGATTTTGCGTTAAAATAGTCTTTTAGGGGAAGAATGTTCCTCCCCTCGCCCATTTTACACGTTTTTTATTAAATTTACAATACGAAAGGAACGCACCATGAAAATTCTTGTCATCAACGCCGGCTCCTCCTCGCTGAAGTATCAGCTTCTCGACATGGAGACCGAGACCCTGCTGGCCAAAGGCCTTTGCGAGCGCATCGGCATCGACGGCCATCTGAAGCATCAGCCCCAGAACGGCAAGCCCAAGTTCGACGAGGACGTCGCCCTGCCCACCCACACCGAGGCCATTGCCGCGGTTCTGGACAAGCTCACCAGCGCCGAGTACGGCGTTGTGGAGAGCATGAGCGAGATCAGCGCCGTGGGTCACCGCGTCGTGCACGGCGGCGAGAAATTCGCCCAGAGCGTGCTCATTGACGACGCCGTGATGGACGCCATCGCCGAGTGCATCCCCCTGGCCCCCCTGCACAACCCCGCCAACATCACCGGCATCAACGCCTGCAAGGCCGTCATGGGCGAGAACGTTCCCCAGGTCGCCGTGTTTGATACCGCCTTCCATCAGACCATGCCCGGCAAGGCCTATGTTTACGCCATCCCCTACGACTACTACACCGATCTGAAGGTTCGCCGCTACGGCTTCCACGGCACCAGCCACCGCTATGTTTCCGGCCGCTGCGCCGAGATGATGGGAAAGCCCATCGAAGACCTCAAGATCATCTCCTGCCACATGGGCAACGGTTCCTCCATCTGCGCCATCGACGGCGGCAAGAGCGTGGACACCTCCATGGGCTTCACCCCCATCGCCGGTCTGCCCATGGGCACCCGCTGCGGCGATATCGACGTTTCCATCGTGGAATACCTCGCCTCCAACACCGGCAAGAGCATCGAGGAGCTGACCACCATCCTGAACAAGAAGTCCGGTGTTCTGGGCGTTTCCGGCGTTTCCAGCGACTTCCGCGATCTGGACAACGCCGCCGGCGAGGGCAACGACCGCGCGCGTCTGGCGCTGGATATCTTCGCGTATGACGTGGCCAAGACCGTGGGCGGCTATGCCGCGGCCATGGGCGGCGTGGACGCCATCGTGTTCACGGCCGGTGTTGGCGAAAACTCCGCCTCCACCCGCGCCGACATCTGCGAGTATCTTGGCTTCCTCGGCACCGAGCTTGACACCGAGGCCAACGCCAAGCGCGGCGAGGACATCGAGATCTCCAAGGCCGGCTCCAAGGTTCGTATGTTCGTCATCCCCACGAACGAAGAACTCGTGATCGCCCGCGACACCAAGGCCCTCGTTGAAGGCTAAGGCCGCACCAAAGGCGCGGCCGGTGATATCCGCGCTTCGCTCGGGTGAAATATTGCTTCGCAATATGAAATCCGACCCACGGTCGGATGAAATCGCGCCGATGCGCGGTTGTTGAGTCCCGATGGGACGATCTGAATAATTCAGGGACTGACGCATTCGCGCCAGTCCCTTTTGGTTTTGTATCCTTATTTCTTTTTCTTCTGCATGACCAGCAGGATCACCACGGCAGCGACCGCCACGATGGCGACCGCGATCCACAGAACAGGCGTGGCCTCGTCGCCGGTTTTCACGGGCTTGTTCTTCGCGTCCTTTTCGGCCTTTTCCAGCCGTGCGATCTCGTCCAGCGCGTCGCCGATGCGCTCGAGCTTGTCGTTCAGCGTCTGCTTTTCGTCCGCCGTGAGGTTGCCGGAATAGTCCTCGAGCAGCTTTTCGATGGCGGCCTTCGCGTCCTCGAGAGCCTTTTTGTCCGAGGTTTTCACATTTTCCTTCGTGATATCATCCGTGCCGGTGATCACCTCGTCCTCCATGGCCGCCTTGACCTCGTCGAGCCGGTCGAGCAGCCCCTCGAGCTTTGCTTTCAGATCTTCGAGCGTTTTTTCCTCCGCGTCCGTCGGGTCCATGGCGAGATAATCCTCCACGGTTTTCTGCGTATCCTCAATGGTCTTGCGGTCATCGCTCGTAACGGTGTCCTCCGTCACGTCCTTCACCGCATCGCCGACGCTCGCCGGGAGCGACACGGTCAGCGTGCCGTAGTCATAGGTAATGTTGTAGTTCGACAGCTTCGCCGTGGCGCTGTCCTTGGCGGCGAAGGTATTCTGACTGCTGCCGACAGCGGTCTGCGTGCCGGTGAAGACATAGTCGAGCGTCTCACCCGTCACCATGGCTCCGGCAGTCACAGTCACAGCCGCATTCGTCAGCGCCGTGCCGTCATACTCTTTGCTTGCGGTTGCACTTTGGAGCGTCACGGCCTTCCGCGTGATATCGGCGGTAGTTTCCGTCTGCTGGCCGCTCTCTGCAAGGACATAGTTGCCTGCATCCTCGCCGCCAAGTGTCAGATCGGAAATGCTGACGCTCCTGTCCTCGCCGACGTTCTTGTCCGCAAATGTGCCCGTCGCGCTCACCGTCAACGTGTCGCCATCCACTTTACCGCCAAAGGCCGCCGCATCATATTTCAGTGTGGCAGTGGTACCGCCGTCGTAGGTCTTATCCTCCGCCGTGATGCCGGAAACCGTCACAGTCTTCGGGTCGATGGTCACGGAGACGCTTTGTTTGCTGCTGTCTGTGTGAGCATCGTCTGCCTGTACATAATAATACACCGTGTAGCTGCCCGCGTTTTTGGCAGCGGGGATAGTGGATGTGTATGTACCGTTTTGCGTCAGGCAGTACACCATCGTACCGCCTTCGGCCGTGCCCGCCATTACAAGCGGCTGCTCCGTGCCGTCATAGGTTCGATTCTTCGCGGTCGGAGCGGTGCAGGTGGCCAGAGGAGCCGGGGTCCACCTCGCGTGCAGTTCCAGAGGAGTATTATCCTCATCCGTGATCTGCTGGGGAAAATCATAGGATTGGTAGCCATTGGTCCTCCAACCAGCAAAGATATAATGCGGCCTGGTCGGATCCCTCGGCGCAATGGCTGTCCCGCCCGTTACAACATACTCCTTAGCATAATTACTGCCTAAATTTTTAAATGTGATCCTCTTGCTATAATAGCTCTGCTGGATATCGGTCAATACGGTGTAAAAGATTCCACCGTTGACAAGGAATCTAGCATTGTGAGCACACTCTACAGCCGCATTGAACTCGCCACCTTTGATATAAGGATTGCCCTGCCTAGAATATACCACATCATTAAACGTGCCGCCGAGGATAGTCGAGCTGGGTGAGTTTGATTCCACACGGCCATTGAATGTGCCGCCAGAGATCTTGCCGCCGTCGAGCTGCACCTTAACGGAAAATGTGGTGGGAGTCGTAGCGGCCGCGCCAGTGTATGCAATGCTGCCGCCGGAGTTGACTTTGATCATTTTAGCGGTATTGCCGGTTGTGACCGCGCCGCCGTTGGCGTTCAGCGTGCCGTTCAGCTTGGCGGCAAAATCGCTTTCATCGCCGGCAAGGGCGCCAACAAGAGAGATCGTGCCGGTTTTCGCTTCGCTGCTGTCGGTCAGGGTCAGCGCGCAGCCGCTGTTGACCGTAAGCGTTTTCAGTGTGAGCGTGTGTCCGGCGAGCTCAAGGGTGACATCCTGGCCGATCGTCAGGTCTTTATCGCTCAGATCAACATTCCCGCTGAGCGTGATGCTGGCAGCGGTCACATTCCCGCTGGCATCGACCCAGCTGGGCAGCGCTGCACCGTCCTCGATGGAAACAGCATCCAATTCCCCCTCCAGCGACAGGGCCGCGGGTTCCGCCTCCGCGGGTTCGGGTGTTGTCTCGGCTGTGGGCTCCGGCGTAGATTCCGGCGTGGCCGCGGGTTCTTCCGATGCGGGAAGCGCCGTCTCCACCGGCTCAACCGCCGTGATTTCCGGCTCCGCCAGCGTCTCATCGCTCGCTGCGAACGCCGCCGTGGGCGCGAGCGACAGACAGAGAACAAAAGCGAGAAGCAGGGATAAATAGCGTTT
>CAYROZ010000138.1:0-4899 GCA_964426125.1 uncultured Oscillospiraceae bacterium | reverse complement strand
CATGATGCCGCAGTAGGCGGTGTAGATCTCGGTGGCCGCCCCAACATCAAAAAACGTGGAGGTGTAGCCCATCGCCTGATGGGTCACGAGGCCGTAGCGGTCGGAGTTGGCGACCGTGCCGTCGGTCAGGATGACCGTGCCTTCGGCGGCGGCAAAGGCCACGACGCCGTTGGTGATGTTGAAGCGGCAGTTTTTAAAGGTATCGACGCAGGGGCCGATGGAGTAAGCGCCGTAGCCGGACTCAGTGACGTTGATCTCGCAGTCCACGCAGGTCAGCGTGCCGTCGGAAACGGCGTCCACGCCCAGAGCGCCCCAGTTGCGGTTGTTGAACACGCAGTTTTCAAAGTATTCGGTGGCATAGTGCACGAGGTTGTTGGCGCGGGCGTTGCCCCAAACGCCAAGGCCCTTGGGCGGCTGGCTCATGCCGGCCATCTCCACAGAGGCGTCCTCGTTGTATTCGCCCGCGTCGCAGTTGAACACGGAGTCATACACTTCCAGCGTGGCCTGGCCGCCGGCAAAGGTGCAGCCGCGCACATAGCCGGAAACATACGCCGTGACGTTGCGTGCGATCAGGTGGCTGCCGTCGGTGGCGCAAAGCGCGGTGCCCTGGCCCATGAAGTCGTTGCCGCCCTCGCCGGTGAGGTTGATGACGACGTCCTCCACTTCGATCTCGGCGCTGCCGCCGGCGCGGATGCCGGAAACGGCGTTGACATCGGACGAGATGGTAACACCGGAGACCTTGGTGTCGCTGATCTCACCGCCGGTCGCAGCGGACAGGATGGACTGGCCTTCCTGCAGACCGTCTTCCGTGATGTAGATCACGCTGGCAAGCTCGGTGGAAAGGTTCACGTCCTTGTCGCCCTTCTGGTAGTCGGCCGACTCGAAGATGGGATCGACCACGTCCACGGCCACGGCGCCGTCATACGCGCCCTCTTCCATGGGGACGTTCACGCCGTCCACGGACAGATACGCAGTCTGGCCCTCGCCGATCTCGGCGGTCTTTTCCTCGCCGTTCGCCACATAGGTAACAGCGGAGTCGGTGATGGAGATCACGGCATTTTCGCCCGCGGGCTCCTCGGAGGCCTCGCCGGAGGCTTCGCCGGAAGCTTCGCCGGAGGCGCCGCCCGCGCCGCCGTTCATGTCGGCCTCGGGCTTGCCGGCGGCGATCCATTCGTCAAAGTCCAGAGCACCCAGAACGTCAAAGAAGACCTGGATGTTGGAGGCGGCGCGGATGCCGTCCATATCCTCGCAGGCATAGATGGCGTCGGCCATCTCCACGGCGTCCTCGGGGTTGGGAGCGCCGGCTTCCGCGTAGGAATAGATGTAGTCCTGATACTCGCTCCAGTCGCTGTCCGCAGCGAAGGACACGCAGCCGAGGCTCAGTGCCATCGCCAGGACGAGGAAAAGGGCGAGGATTTTTGTTGTCTTACCCATGTTCATTCTCCTCCTAGGTTAGTTAAGCTAAAAAACCAGTACTCCAATTATAATGCCTTTTACGGATTCTGGCTTTACAATTCAATTACAATAAATTATAATTGTTGAAAATTTAGCACTGTGGAGGTATGCCATGAGTTTACGCGATCGCATCGAGGCGGCTGCCGGACGGCAGCGGGCTGAGCTGGTTTTTAAAAACGCACAATACCTCAATGTTTTCACGGGACGCTTTGAAAAAGGCGATGTAGCCGTCAGCGACGGCCATGTGGTCGGCATCGGAAGCTACGATGGCGAGCGGGAGCTTGACTGCGTGGGCAAAACGCTGGTCCCGGCGTTTATCGACGGCCATATCCATCTGGAATCAAGCGTGGTCTCCCCGGCGGAGTTTGCGCGCATCGTGCTGCCCAAGGGCACCTGCGCCGTGGTGACCGATCCGCACGAGATCGCGAACGTGCTGGGCACGGAGGGCGTGAAGTTCATGCTTCAGGCCACGGAGGATCTGCCGCTGGATGTGTTCGTGATGCTGCCGAGCTGCGTTCCGGCCACGCCGTTTGATGAATCCGGCGCCTCGCTTTCCCATCCGGACATCGATCTTTTGATGGATCACCGGCGCGTGCTGGGATTGGCGGAGATGATGAACTACGTCGGCACGGCGGCGGGGGACGAGGAGATCCTGGCCCGCATCGGGGCGGCGTGGAAGCGTCTGAAGCCGGTGGATGGCCACGCGCCGGGGCTGGACGGCCAAATGCTCAACGCCTATGCCGCGGCCGGTGTGATGAGCGACCATGAGTGCTCGAACTACGCCGAGGCCATGGAAAAGCTGCGGCTGGGCCAGCGCATCATGATCCGAAACGGCACGGCCTCCCGCAATCTCAAGGCGCTGCTGCCGCTTTTGTGCGACGCGCAGACCGCCGCGCGCTGTATGCTGGTCACGGACGACAAGCACCCCGGCGATCTGATGACCTACGGCCACATCGACGGCATCATCCGCGAGGCCATCGCCCTCGGCGCGCCGGCGGCGCTGTGCTACAAGGCGGCGTCCTATGGGGCGGCGGAGTATTTCGGGCTGCGGCGCATGGGTGCCATCGCGCCGGGCTATGTGGCCGATCTTGTGCTGCTGAACGATGTGGACAGTGTGTCCATCGAGGCGGTGTGGCGCGCCGGACAGCTTGTGGATGAGGCGCTTTTGTCCCGCTGCCAAAGCCGCGTGGAGCCGTCGCTCATGGCCCGCGCGCGCAGCAGCATGAATCTGGCCGCGCTCACGCCGCAAAGCTTTGCGCTGGCAGAGCCCGCGCCGGTCATCGGGCTGGTGCCCGGCGAGCTTTTGACCACCATGGAGGGATGGACCTCGGATTACGAAAGCGGCCTGTGCAAGGCGGCTGTGATCGAGCGGCACCACCACACGGGCCACATCGGCCTTGCGTGGCTGAAAGGCTACAACATCCAAAACGGCGCCGTGGCCGTCACGGTCGCGCACGACAGCCACAATCTCATCGTGGCCGGTTCCTCGGATGAGAACATGGCCGCCGCGGCCAACGCCGTGATCGAAATGCAGGGCGGCATGTGCGTGGTGCATAACGGCGCAGTGGCGGCATCGCTGCCGCTGCCGGTGGCGGGACTGATGACCGATCTCGGTGCGGCCCAGACGCAAAGCGCCATGGATGAGATCAAGCGCGTGGCATGGAGTCTCGGCGCGGCGCGGGACATCGACCCGGTGATGTCGCTGTCATTCGTCAGTCTGCCGGTCATCCCGCACGTCAAGCTCACCACCTACGGCGCCGTGGACGTGGACGCCTTCACGCTGATGAAGCCCTGAGGAGGAGACGCTGTTATGACGGAAAGCAATGCAAAACGGCCGGTATGGAAAAGCATCCTGCGCGCAGCGCTGATCGTGCTGCTTTGGCTGGCGATGGGGCTCGGTCTGCTCGTGTTTGGCGTCGTTGGGATGCCGCGCCTGAAAAGCCATGCAACGGAAAGGCGCATGACGCGCTATGTTCTGGCGCATCCCGAGGAGATGACGGAATATGCCGTGCGTGTGCATGACGAGGTGCAGCCGAATACGTTTGTCGAAGAGGAGAAATGGGAAGCGCTCTGGTATCCCGTCGAGGGGAGCGAGGCGTATGTTGTGCAGCTGATCTGCCGCAGCTGGGGCATGGTCACCAGCACGGGCTATGAGGGCGTTTACTGTTCGTCCGACGGGAGGGCCTTTGATCTTTCCTGGGCGGGCGTGACGCTCGACCACGCCGAGTCGAAAGCCATCGGCTCCGGGTGGTACTGGTACAGGATCATCACCTGATGTCCGCAAGGGCGAGAATATTAAATAGGTATGCGGAGGGATGCGGCCATGAACATAGCGATCTGCGACGATGAAAAAACGGATTTAGAGCGAATCGCGGCCTATTGCCGAAGGTACGATGAGAGCCACGCGCTGTACACGTTCTCAAGCGGGGATGCGCTGCTGGCCGCGTTTGACGAGACGTTTTTCGAGCTTGTGTTTCTGGATATCGAAATGGACGGCAGCGATGGTTTAACGGTCGGCGCGCGGCTGATGGAGCGCGAGCGCAAGCCGATCATTATCTTCACAACGCAGAGCCTGAACTACGCCGTGCGCGGATACGGCATCGCCCTGCGCTATCTGCCAAAGCCCATTGCATACGAAACCTTTGCCGCGGTTATGAAGCTGGTCACGGATAAGCTTCTGCCGCAGAAAATATCCGTTGCCGTTGCCGGGGAGCAATATTTGCTTTCGGTGGATGACATTTTGTATTTTGAGGTCATCCGCCACAATGTGATCTTCCACTTGCGGGATGGGGAGGAGATCAGCGTTCGCGCCTCGCTTTCGCAGATCAAAAACCAGCTTTCGCACGGCTGCTTTGTTCAAACCCACAAAAGCTACTGCGTGAACCTGGACTACATCGACCGTGTTTGCAGACAGGAGATCACGATGACAAACGGCGAATGCGGCCCCATCGGGCGAAATCGAAGCGAGGCCTTTCAGGCGCAGCTTCAGGAATACTTGAAAGGAAATGCGCGGCTATGAATCTATGGATCGAAGCCATGAGCGTGGCAGCGGAGATCGGGCTGGTTCTATATTTCTTCCCGAATTTCTTTTCGGAGCGGGAAAAACGCAGCTTGCTGCTGTCCTGCGCTTTGGTTTTGCTTTATGGACTTGCGGACTTTCTGCTGTATCTTTTGCCGCTGGTTTCCGCGCTGCACACGGTCCTCGCGGTGGTCATTACCTATCTGTTTGTAAAGGTATATTTTCAGCAGTCGTGGCTTCACTCGCTTTACGGGGCGTTTCTTTATCTGGCTGCATCGATCGCATCGGACGTGATCTGTGGGGCGCTGCTGATGGTCACGGGCGTCAACTCGGATGCGCTGCTGGGGGCTGGGGCCGCGCGAAGCGTGTACATCGTCATGGGAAAGCTTCTGCAAAATCTCATCTAACTGCTTTTCATCATACTT
>CAYROZ010000137.1:0-4988 GCA_964426125.1 uncultured Oscillospiraceae bacterium | reverse complement strand
TGCTGACCATCGCCATCCCCGCTCTGGAGCGGCTGGCCAAGGACGGCGGCGAGGAAGGCAAGAAGAAGATCGCTTCCATCACCCGTTATGCTACCGTGGCCATCGCTCTGCTGCAGGGCTTCGGCTACTACATGATCATGAAGAACTACAACCTGCTCTCCGTGTCCGAGCCCAACATCTGGCACGCGCTGGTCATCATCGTGTCCTTCGTGGCCGGTTCTTCCTTCGTCATGTGGATCGGCGAGCAGATCAACGAGTTTGGTATCGGCAACGGTATCTCCATCATCCTGTTCGCAGGCATCATCTCCCGCGTGCCCAGCGGCATCTCCACCCTCATCTCCATGGTGCAGGGCGGCGGCCAGGGCTGGCTGTGGGCGCTGCTGCTGGTGATCGGTATGCTCCTGATGATCGCCCTGATCGTCTTCGTCTCCGACGCCGAGCGCCGCATCCCCGTGCAGTATGCCAAGCGTCAGGTGGGCCGCAGAATGTACGGCGGTCAGAGCTCTCACCTTCCCATGAAGGTGAACATGAGCGGCGTGCTCCCTGTGATCTTCGCGCAGAGCATCGCTTCCATGCCCGCCACCATCGCGGCATTCCTGCCCGCTCCCGCAGAGGGCAGCTTCTGGGCCGGTGTCCTCAAGGCCATCGACACCCAGTCCGTGCTGTATATCATCTTCTACTTCCTGATGATCATCGGCTTCAGCTACTTCTATGCAACCATTCAGTTCAATCCTGTTGAGATCGCCAACAACCTGAAGAAGAACGGCGGCTTCATCCCCGGCTTCCGCCCCGGTAAGCCTACCATCGACTTCATCAACAAGGTCCTCAGCAAGATCACGCTCTTTGGCGCCATCTACCTCTCCATCGTGGCCATCGTTCCCATTATCGTGGCGAAGTTCGCCGGCGAGTATAACATCGCCATCGGCGGCACCTCCGTCATCATCGTGGTGGGCGTCGCCCTCGAGACCGTGAAGGTTCTGGAGAACCAGATGCTCATGCGCCAGTACAAGGGATTCCTGGAATAAGAAAGGACGGGGTTTCATGAGACTGATCCTTTTAGGCGCTCCCGGTGCCGGCAAGGGCACGCAGGCTGAGATCCTGAGCAAGACGCTCTCCATCCCCACCATCTCTACCGGAAACATCCTCCGCGCCGCCATCAAGGAAGGTACTCCCACCGGCCTGAAGGCAAAGGCGTTCATGGATGCCGGCAACCTGGTTCCCGACGAAGTGATCATCGGCATCATCACCGAGCGTCTCGCCAAGGACGACTGTGCGAACGGGTACATCCTCGACGGTGTGCCCCGCACCCTCGCCCAGGCCGAGGCTCTGGAGAAGGCCGGGATCCGCTTCGACGCCGTCGTCTCCATCGAGATCGCTGACGAGGCGATCGTGAAGAGAATGGGCGGCCGCCGCGTCTGCGAAAGCTGCGGCTCCAGCTATCATCTGGTGGCTGTCCCCCCCAAGCAGGAGGGCATCTGCGATAGCTGCGGCGGCAAGCTGGTGCAGCGCAAGGATGATGCTCCCGAGACGGTGCTGAGCCGCCTCGCGGTGTATCATAAAGAGACGGAACCTCTCAAGGATTTCTACGCCGAGAGAGGCCTCCTGAAGGCAGTGGACGGCAATTCCGGTTCTGTGACCGAAACCTCCGATGCCATTCTCGCCGTGTTGGGGAAATGAGCGTATGATCACGATCAAATCCCCCCGCGAGATCGAAGCGATGCGCCTGGCGGGAAAAATTACCGCGGCTGCCCGTGCATATGCAGGGGAATTGGTAAAGCCGGGCGTAACAACCCAAGAAATCGACAAAGCAGTACAGCATTTCATCAAGCAGCATGGAGCCACCCCTTCGTTCCTGAACTACAACGGCTATCCGGCCAGTTGCTGCGTCTCCGTCAACGATGAGATCATCCACGGGATCCCCGGCAAGCGGGTCCTGAAGGAGGGCGACATCGTGAGCGTGGACGTGGGAGCGTATATCGGCGGCTACCACGGCGATTGTGCGGCCACCTTCCCCTGCGGGAAGATCAGCGATGAGGCCAAGCGCCTGATCCTGGTCACGGAGGAGAGCTTCTTCGAGGCCCTCCGCTTCGCAAGAGAGGGGCAGCGCATCTCCGATATCTCTGCAGCAGTACAGAGATATGTGGAGAGCCACGGCTTCAGCGTCGTGCGGGAGTATGTCGGTCACGGCATCGGCAGAAACATGCACGAGGCGCCCGAGGTGCCCAACTTCGGGGAACCCGGCCATGGCCCGCGCCTGCTGCGGGGGATGACCCTTGCGGTGGAACCCATGGTGAACGCGGGCACTGCTGCCATCCGGAACATGTCCGACGGCTGGACCGTCAAGACAAAGGATGGTCAATATTCCGCGCACTATGAAAACACCATTCTCATCACCAGCGGCGATCCGGAGCTTCTGACGGATCCCATTCGAGCAAAGCTTGAGGGATGAGGGTACTGCGAATGGAAACCTGTTATCACTGCCTGACCGGGAACGGGGCCTGCGCCGCGTCTCCCGGAAGGGCCAATCGGAAGCACATGACTCAAATACCCCTGCCCAGCAGGGAGGGTAATCTGAACCAGGAGGGAATCACGCTTGGCAAAGTCTGACATGATCGAAGTGGAGGGCGTCGTCGTGGAAGCACTGCCCAACACCACCTTTATGGTGGATATCGGCAAGGGCCACACGATCCTGGCGCACATCTCCGGTAAACTCAGAATGAACTTTATCAGAATTCTGCCCGGTGACAAGGTCACGGTGGAAATGTCACCGTACGATCTGACCCGCGGCCGGATTACCTGGCGTAGTAAGTAATGGAGGTTTATTAGCATGAAAGTAAGACCGTCCGTAAAGCCCATGTGCGAAAAGTGCAAGATTATTCGCCGCAAAGGTCGCGTGATGGTGATCTGCGAAAATCCCAAGCATAAGCAGAGACAGGGCTAAGATTGAATTGGAGGTGCTTTAAGAACTATGGCACGTATTGCCGGTATTGACCTGCCTAAGGATAAGCGAGTGGAAATTGGCCTCACTTATGTTTATGGTATTGGTGTGAAGAGCGCGGGCGACATTCTGGCTAAGGCCGGTGTCAACCCCGATACCCGTGTGAAGGACCTCACGGACGCCGAGGAAGCTCGCATCCGTGACGTCATCGACCAGGACTACATCGTGGAGGGCGATCTTCGCCGCCAGGTGGCTCTGGATATCAAGCGTCTGACGGAAGTCGGCTGCTATCGCGGCACCCGTCATCGCCGTGGTCTTCCCGTGCGCGGCCAGCGCAGCAAGACCAATGCGCGCACCCGCAAGGGTCCCAAGAAGACCATTGCCAACAAGAAGAAGTAAGGAGGGGATTAGAACATGGCTGCTAACAACAACGCGAAGAAGGTCATCCGCCGTCGCCGCGAAAAGAAGAACATTGAAAAGGGTCAGGTCCATATCCGCTCTTCCTTCAACAACACCATGGTGACCGTCACCGATACGCAGGGCAACGCTCTGTCCTGGGCTTCCTCCGGCGGTCAGGGCTTCCGCGGCAGCAAGAAGTCCACTCCCTTTGCGGCTCAGACCGCTGCGGAAGTGGCTGCCAAGGCCGCAATGGAGCACGGCCTGAAGACCGTTGAGGTCTTCGTCAAGGGCCCCGGCCAGGGCCGCGAGGCTGCGATCCGCGCTCTGCAGGCTGTGGGTCTGGAGGTCACCATGATCAAGGACGTCACCCCCATTCCTCACAATGGCTGCCGTCCCCCCAAGCGTCGCCGCGTCTAATCGATTAAGGAGGTAAAAAGCATATGGCAAGATACACCGGAGCAGTTTGCCGCCTGTGTCGCAGAGAGGGCCAGAAGCTCTTCCTGAAGGGTGACCGCTGCTATACCGAAAAGTGCGCGCTGGAGCGCCGTTCCTACGCTCCCGGCCAGCACGGTAATGCAAGAAACAAGAAGCTGTCCGAATACGGTCAGCAGCTGCGTGAAAAGCAGAAGGCACGTCGTTATTACGGCGTGCTGGAGAGCCAGTTCGAGTCCTACTTCGAGATGGCTTCCAAGCGCAAGGGCATGACCGGCGAGAACCTGCTGGCCATTCTGGAGTCCCGTCTGGACAACGTGGTCTATCGTCTGGGCTTCGCCATGAGCCGCGCTGAGGCTCGTCAGCTGGTCCGCCACGGCCACTTCACCGTGGACGGCAAGAAGGTCAACATTCCTTCCTTCCTGGTCAAGACCGGTATGACCATCGAGCTGGCTGAAAACAGCCGCAGCCTCGATAAGATCAAGGGTTCTCTTGAGGCCAACGCTTCCCGCGTGGTTCCCAAGTGGCTGGATTTCGATGCGAAGAACGTGGTGGCCAAGGTCGTGGCTGTCCCCGCCCGCGAGGATATCGATCTTCCCATCGAGGAGCATCTCATCGTCGAGCTGTACTCCAAGTAATCGGCGTGTGCCCTCATCCGCAAGGCGCAATTTCACACATGGCTCTGCCACCATGTGTACTTTTACAATAAGGAGGGTAACTGCATGATCGAGATCGAGAAGCCTCAGATCGAGTATATCGAAAACGTTGAAGATACTTCCTATGGCAAGTATGTCGTCGAGCCTCTGGAGCGCGGTTATGGCACGACGCTGGGCAATGCGCTTCGCCGCATTCTGCTGAGCAGCCTGCCCGGCACCGCAGCCACCAGCATCAAGATCGCCGGTGTCCAGCATGAGTTCTCCACCATTCCCGGTGTGAAGGAGGACGTGACGGAGATCGTCCTGAACGTCAAGGGCATCATTGCCAAGCTTCACAACGAAGGTGTCAAGACCGTGTACATCGACGCAGTAGGCCCCTGTGAGGTCACTGCCGGCGATATCAAGGAAGACGCGGACGTGGAGATCCTGAATCCGGATATGCACATTGCTACGCTGGATCAGGGCGCGACGCTGAACATGGAGATCACCATGAATCACGGCCGCGGCTCCAGCCTTCAGTCTCGGCTTTGCTATCAACGGTTTTGCCCCCGGCTACCGCTACC
>CAYROZ010000136.1:0-4989 GCA_964426125.1 uncultured Oscillospiraceae bacterium | reverse complement strand
GCTATGTGAGCCTGAGGAAGAAAGAAAATTAAGATATATGCAAAGCGCCTCGACTTCGGTCGGGGCGCTTGTGTTGTATGCGGGCAGTAGACGAACAATCCCCCCTGAAAAGCTAGCGCTTTTCTGTCCCCCCTTTACACAAGGGGGGGCTTTGCGTCGGCACAAGCTACGCTATGTCTCGCCTCCGTGTGAACACGAAGGCTCGCGCGCTCCGCTGCGCCTCCTTTCCACTTCGAAACTCTTCGTTGGTTTCGTCGCGGGGGCAAGCTTGGTGGGTGCTTCCAAGGCTCCCTTGTGTAAAGGGAGCTGGCAGGCATCCAAGACGAATCCAGCGCAGCGATTCGGCTTGGAAGAGGAGGCACAGCGGAGCGATAAAGCTTTCGCGTTCACGCGGAAGCGGTTGAGCGCAGCTTGTGCCGACGAGACTGAGGGATTGTCGTCCTCGCGGACTGTGGTGATACGGGCGGATAATATCCGCCCCTACGATAGGAATGTAGATTTAATTTTCTAACCGAGCGCGGTTAGAGGCCGTAGGGGCGGCAATCTGCCGCCCGCAGATGACGACAGCACGTCCGTAGAGCGAGGGGAATCGGAAATTCGCTATGAACGAAAAAAAGGGGGACTGGCGCGAATGCGTCAGTCCCTGAATTATTCAGATCGTCCCAACGGGACTCAACAACCGCGCCATCGGCGCGATTTCATCCGACCGTGGGTCGGATTTCATATTGCGAAGCAATATTTCACCCGAGCGAAGCTCGGATATCACCGTCCGCGCTCCCGCGCGGCCTTATCGTCGGCTCATGACATCCAGTGCGGCGGCGAGAAGCTCGGCGGCGTCGCGGCGGGTCACGGCGGAATCGAGCGGTGCGGAGCCGGTCAAGATGCCGCAGGCGCGCAGATTGGCCGCAGCCTGGCCGCCCTCGTCCATGGCGGAGGCGGAAACCACGTCCGTCGTGCCCATCACGGCGTTGAGCATATCGCAGGCATCGAGCAGCGAAACGGTCTGCGCGGCGAGAAAGCTGGCCGCACCGTCGGCCCCGGTGGGGGCGATATAGCCCTGCATCAGGGCCGTGGACACATAGGGCTTGACCCAGGCGGCGATGTCGCCGTCGTCGGCGTAGCCGGTGGACAAAACGCCCTCGACCACGTCGCCGCCGCCCAGCACCATGCACATGGACAGAAATTCCCCGCGCGTCACGGTCTCATCGGGGGAGAACACCCAGTCCGAGCCCACGCGCTCGCCGAGAAAGATGCCGTTTTCGGCCAGCACCGTGGCGCTGTAGGCGCAGCCGTCGCCGTTAAGATCGGCATAGAAAACATCGCTGCGCTGACGCATAAGGCGGATGATAACGGTGGCCTCCTGGCTTTGGTTGCCCTGCTCGTCGATGGCGCGGTAGGCGAAATAGTCCTTGCCGCGCTTGCCCTCATCGGGTGTGTAGACAAAATAGCCGTCCGCGCTGAGCACAACGCGGCCCTTGACGGGCTCGGTGGTCAGCTCATAGCGCAGCGTGCCTCCGTCGGGATCGGCGGCGCAGAGCTGCCCGCCCACGGATACGCCGCGATAGGTCTCCATCTCGCGGTTTTCCGCCACGGGCGCGGTGCCGCCCGGCTCCGGCGAGGCGCTCTCCTCACTCATCGCTTCGCTGGCGATGACCTCCACAATGCTGCCGTCAAAGCGGACGGGGCCGTCGGTTTCGGTGTAGGCGTCCGCCATGGCGGCGGGACTGATGGCGAGCACAAGGGCCAGCACCGCGGCGGTGATCACATATTTTTTCATGGTAAAATACCTCCATGCAGAATCTAATGCTATTTTGCACGGAGGTATTCCATTTTATTCGGTTTTTACACGCGTTCGCTGCGCAGTTTTATCAGCTCCGCCGCCACGGAAACGGCGATCTCCGCCGGGGTTTGCGCGCCGATGGAAAGTCCCACCGGCGAATGGATAACAGCCAGCGCGGTCTCGTCAAAGCCATCGGCCAGCAGGGCCTGATGCTGTGTGGCGGCTTTGCGGCGGCTGCCGATCACGCCGATGTAGCCAAGCGAGCGCGAAAGCAGCTGCTTCTGCACGAGATAGTCGCCCTCGTGGCCGCGGGTCATCACAACGGCATAGTCGTCCGGCTGCGGGTCGATGTGGTCCAGCAGCTCGTCATACGGCGCGCACAAAACGCGCTGCGCGGTGGGAAAGGCCTCGGGGTCGGCAAATTCCGGGCGGTCGTCATAAACCGTGATGGGAAAATCCACTGAGCCCAGCAGCGGCACGAGCGCGCGGGAAACATGGCCGCCGCCGAACACATAAACCATCTCGCTGCGGCTGAGCGGCTGGATGAAAACGCCGTTTTCCAGGCAGGGCTTGCGGCGGGGCAGAGCGGCCGCGCCCGGCGCTTCAAAGCGGCCGAGCAGAAAGCCCTCGCGGGTGTAAAGGTCGCAGTCGGCACGGCCGTCGGGGCAAAGACGTGTGAACAGCCAGCTGTCGGCCCGGCGGTCATACAGCTGTGCCGCGCGCGCGAAAAGGTCGCCGTCGTCCGGGGAGAGAAGGCGGAAATACAGGCTTTGGCTGCCGCCGCATATCATGCCGAGATCGGCGGCCTGGCCGCTCGTGAGCGTGTAGCGCTCAAGGGCGTCGGCCCCGCTGTCAAACAGACGGAGGGCGCGCGCGATGGCGGCGTATTCCACGCTGCCGCCGCCCACCGTGCCGAGGATATCCCCGGCCGGGAACACGGCCATGCTTGTTCCGGGGCCGCGCGGCGTGGAGCCGCTTGATTCAAGGATGGTGCACAAAACGGCGCGCTCGCCCGCCAGCAGACGGGCGGCAAGGGCGGAAAGAAATTGCTTCATAAGCACTGACCTCGTTTCGCCGCCTTACACGGCGGCAAGAATGCTTTCGTTGCGCAGGGAGATGTCTGCGATGCGGTCGTTCACGGCATAGGCGTGGCGTTCCAGATCGTTTGTCAGCAGGGCGGAGAGCCCCTGGTCCTGCAGCGCGGCGCCGATGGCGGCGCATACACGCTCGATGAGCGCCTCGCTTGCGCGGCCCATCACGATCTCCTCCAAGGGTTCGGCCAGCGCCGCCATCGCGGGCAAAGCGCGCAGGGCGCGGAAGCGCCATTTGTAATAGGGCATATAGCGCCGCTCCAGCGCAAAGGCGGCGGCCATGGCGGCCGCGGTAAATTCGATGGCGGCCAGCTGTGCGGCGGCCTTGTCGCCCCGGCGCAGACAGCGGGGATAGTTATACTGCCCGCTTTGCGCCATGAGCAGCAGCTGCCCGGCGAGTTTTTTGCGCCGCACGTCCTCCGGCGGCTCGGAAAGCGCTGCGCGCAGGGCGGAAAACTGGCCCATATCGTCGCGGAAAACGGCGCCGTTCGTGGCCTCGGCCAACGCCCAATCGGGGATGGAAAGCCACTCGCGCCATGTGCTCGGCGCGGCGTCGAGACCGGTATAGCGGCGGAAGAAAGCCGCCGTTCGCAGTACACCGTGGCGCTGGCCGCCCACGGGCGCGAGCGTGGAGCGCAGAAAGCCGCCGTATTCCTTCGGAAGCCTGGCATAGGCGCGCTCGAGCGCAAAGGCCTCCGCCCGGCTCACAAGACTTTCGTCCGGCAGAAACAGGCAGAAGCCGGGCTCGAAATCGTGGTCGCGGGATATCTCGTCGTCGTAGCCGAAGCATTCCGACCCGCTGCCGACGAGCCCCACGGCGATCTTGTCTTCCAGCGCGGGGAACTGCTCGTGCAGCATGGGAGCGCCGCAGTGGTCATAAAAGCCGCGGGCCAGCTCAAGTCCGGTCATAGATATCCTTCGCTCTCTGCCGCAGCGCGGCGGCGTACATGAATTGGCCGTAGTAGTCAAAGGTGGGCGCGCATTTTTCGCACACGAAGGCGTAGTTGCCGTCGCGCGGAAGGGAGGGTGTGTCCAGCAGCGCCATGGCGCGGTTTACGTAGTCTTCGATGCGCTCGATGCCGTCTTCCATGCCGATGGCATCTTCCACGGCGTTGGCCAGATTCAGGCAGGTGATGGCCTGCTCCGGTTCGCCGTTTTCCACCTGCTCCATCACGGCGAGAGCCTTGGCGTAAAAGGCGAAGGCCTCGTCATACCGCGCCAGCGCGGCATAGGCCAGTGCCATGTTGTTATATAGCCCGCCGAGACGACTGTCCGCGCGGTCAAGCTCGCGCTCATAGACCGCTTGCGCGCGGGAGAAAAGCGCCAGTGCGCGCTCTGTTTCGCCGAAGGCAGTGCATACGGTCGCGGCGTTTAAAAAGCCGGTGCCGCCGGTGACATGGTCGGCAAAGCCAAGCTCGTCCATGAGAGCCAGGGCCTTGTCCATGGCGGCAAAGGCCGGTTCCTTGCGGCCGGTCTTGCGGTAAAGGCCCATCTGTTCGTTGTAAAGCGTATACGCGCCGCGCTTGTCGCCGCCGCGCTGGGCCTCGTCCAGCCAGTAGGCGATGTGGCGCTCGGCGCTGTCGTAATCGTCGCGGCTGAGGTATTCGTCCAGCCGCGCCATTGCGCGTGTCAGCGGGATCGGCTGCACGGCGGCTCGTTCGGCGTCCATGGCCAGCAGGCACGCGGGCTCCTCGTAATCCTCGCGGCGCAGGGGAGAAACGGTCGGGTTCATAAAGTTCCTTATCCTTTTTGTTTTCTTTTATTATACCACAGGCGCGGCGGCTTGAAAATAAGCAGAAGCGGTCTGGGCGAAGTCCTGATTTTGTGGGGTGGAATTTGGATAGAATGCACGAAAAATGGATGGGGCTCCCTTTTGCCTCTGTACTTTTTGCGGGCGTGTGATATGATGGGAATGTGTTAAAAAACACTACAAATTTGAGGGAGGAAACACTATGAAAAAAACATGGAAACTCGTCCTCAGCCTTGCGTGCGTTGCCGCGCTGGTGCTGAGCCTCGGCGTCGGTGCCTTCGCCAAGAGCGACATCGATCTTGAGAAAGTGGCTGCCATGGCGCAGAAGGCCTGCGATCAGCAGGAGATCCAGAACATCATGAGCTGGC
>CAYROZ010000135.1:0-5037 GCA_964426125.1 uncultured Oscillospiraceae bacterium | reverse complement strand
CAAGAAAGCGCCCACCAAGGTGCAGATCCCGGACGAGATCTCCGTGGGCGAGCTTGCCAGCCGCATGAAGAAAACCGGTGCGGAGGTCGTGCGCCGTCTGATCAAGATGGGCGTGATGGCGTCGCTTTCCGACGTGATCGACTACGACACCGCCGCTCTGGTCGCCATGGAGTTCAACTGCCGCATCGAGCGCGAGGAGCAGGTCACCATCGAGGAGCGTCTGATCGACGACCACGAGGACTCGGCCGAGGAGCTTCAGTCCCGCGCGCCGGTCGTGGTGGTCATGGGCCACGTCGACCACGGCAAGACCTCTCTGCTCGACTATATCCGCAACACCTCCGTCGCCTCCGGTGAGGCCGGCGGCATCACGCAGGCCATCGGCGCCTACACCATCGACATCAACGGCAGCCCCGTCACCTTCCTCGATACCCCGGGCCACGAGGCGTTCACCTCCATGCGCGCCCGCGGCGCCATGGTCACGGACATCGCCATTCTGGTCGTGGCCGCGGACGACGGCATCATGCCCCAGACGGTCGAATCGATCAACCACGCCAAGGCTGCCGGGATCCCGGTCGTCGTGGCCATCAACAAAATGGATAAGGTCGGCGCCAACCCCGACCGCATCAAGCAGCAGCTGACCGAATACGATCTCGTAAGCGAGGATTGGGGCGGCGAGACCATCATCTGCCCGATCTCCGCCAAGACCGGCATGGGCATTCAGGAGCTTTTGGAAAACCTCGTGCTCCAGGCCGAAATCCTTGAGCTCAAGGCCAACCCCAACCGCGCCGCGAAGGGCTCGGTCATCGAAGCGCGGCTGGATAAGGGCCGCGGCCCGATCATGACCGTGCTCGTGCAAAACGGCACGCTGCATCAGGGCGACATCATCATCGCCGGTACGGCCGTGGGCCGCGTGCGCACCATGGTCAACGACAAGGGCCAGCGTGTCACGGAGGCGGGCCCCTCCGTCCCGGTGGAGATCGCCGGCATGAGCGAGGTGCCGAACGCGGGCGACGCGTTCAACGCCGTTTCCGACGAGCGCATGGCGCGCGAGCTGGTGGAAGAGCGCAAGGAGCAGGCCAAGAAGCTGGCCAATGCCGGCACGCCGAAGAAGGTCAGCCTGGACGATCTGTTCTCCCGCATCCAGCAGGGCGAGATGAAAACGCTCAACATCATCGTCAAGGCCGATGTCAAGGGCAGCGCCGAGGCCATCAAAGCCTCGCTTGAGAAGATCTCCAACGAAGAAGTCCGCGTGTCTGTGATCCATTCCGCCGTTGGTGCGATCAACGAATCGGACGTCATGCTCGCCGCGACCTCGAACGCCATCATCGTTGGCTTCACTGTCCGCCCGGAAAACGCTGCGCGCGATTCCATCGCCCGCAACGAAGTCGATCTGCGCCTGTACCGCGTGATCTACGACTGCATCAACGAGATCACCGACGCCATGAAGGGTATGCTCGCGCCGAAGTTCCGCGAGGCCGTCATCGGCCATGCTGAGGTGCGCCAGCTTTACAAGGTGTCGAAGGTCGGCACGGTGCTTGGCTGTTATGTGCTCGACGGTAAGATCCAGCGCAACTGCAAGGTGCGCGTGCTGCGTGACAACGTGGTCATGTACGAGGGCGATCTGGCCTCCCTGCGCCGTTTCAAGGACGACGTGAAGGAAGTTGCGTCCGGCTATGAGTGCGGTATGCAGGTGGAGAAGTACAACGACGAAAAAGAGGGCGACGTGATCGAGTGCTACGTCATGGAGCAGATCCATGAGTAATTTCCGCATCGACCGTACCAACGACGACATTCGCCGCGTCATCTCCGAAAAGCTGCGCGAGGTAAAGGATCCCCGCGTGCAGCAGGGGCTTGTGAGCGTTGTGCGCGCGGACACCACGCGCGATCTGCGCTACTGCAAGATCTATCTGAGTGTTTTGGGCGAATACGACGCCAAGGAAATGAAAAAGGGGCTGAAATCGGCCTCCGGCTGGCTGCGCAGAGAACTTGGAAACTCGCTTTCTCTGCGCGCGACCCCGGAGCTTGTGTTCGAGCTGGACGACTCCATCGAGCACGGCGCCCACATCAACGAGCTGATCGAAAAGCTCGATATAAAGCATGATGACGATGAATAACAACGAATGCATTGAATACCTCAAAGCGCACGACGGATACCGCATCGTGACCCACATCCGTCCCGACGGCGACACGCTTGGCTGTGCCGCCGCGCTTTGTCATACGCTGCGGCGCATGGGCAAAACGGCGTACATCCTGCCGAACCCGGAGCTGCTGCAAAGCTACGAGCAGTGGATCGTTCCCTTCCACGAGCCGGAGGGCTTTGAGCCCGCTGTCGTTGTGGCGGTGGATATGGCGGCGGAAAGCGTGTTTCCGCGCGGCTTTAACGAGCACGTTGATCTTTGCATCGACCACCACGAGACCAATTCCGGCTATGCCGACTACGTTTGCTGTGAGCCGGAGGACGCCGCCTGCGGCGAGCTGATGCTCAAGCTCGTCAAGGGCCTCGTGGGCGAGGTGGACAGGGAAACGGCGGATTATCTCTACATCGCTGTGTCGACGGACACGGGCTGCTTTGTGTATGCCAACACCACGGCCAATACCCACCGCGCAGCGGCAGAGCTGATCGAGGCGGGCGCGGATGTGAAGGGGCTGAACGTGAAGCTGTTCCGCACCTACAGCTACTCGCGCGTGCTGCTCGAGAGCATGATCTACGGCGGTCTGCGCCGCTATCGCAACGGCGAGATCAATGTGGCCACCGTTACGCTCGATATGATGAAAAAAGCCGGCGCCACCGAGGACGACTGCGACGATATCGCGTCGCTGGCCGGACGGGTGGAGGGCAACCGTGTCAGCTGCACCATCCGCCAGATGGGCGAGCGCGAGTGCAAGATCAGTCTGCGCAGCGGCGAGTTTTTCGACTCCGCGGCCATCTGCGCCAGACACGGCGGCGGCGGCCACCGCATGGCGGCGGGCTGCACCGTGTTTGAAACGCCGGAGAGGACGCGGGAAATTCTCGTTCGCGAGATCGAGGAGGCCATGGGATGACCGGCATCCTTCTGGTCGATAAGCCCACGGACTGGACAAGCATGGACGTCTGCGCACATCTGCGCGGCGTGCTGCACGAAAAACACGTCGGCCATACCGGCACGCTCGACCCCAATGCCACGGGGCTGCTGGTGGTGCTGGCGGGCCGTCCCGCCACGCGTCTGGCCCAGTATCTTGAGCCGGACGAAAAAGAATACATTGCCTCGTTCCGCCCCGGCCTTACCACCGACACACAGGATATCTGGGGCACCGTTTTGCGCGAAGAGGAGACAACCATTACGCGAAAGGCGCTGGAGGCCGTCCTGCCGCGTTTTCGCGGGGATATACTGCAAATTCCGCCCATGTATTCGGCCATCAAGATTGGCGGCCAGAAGCTTTACCCGATCGCCCGCCGCGGCGGCACGGTGGAGCGTGAGCCGCGCCCGATCACCCTCCCTGCGCTGGAGATCGAAGGGCAGAACGGCGCGGATTGGATACTGCGCATCCGCTGCTCCAAGGGCACTTATGTCCGCACGCTTTGCGCCGATATTGGCGAGGCGCTGGGCTGCGGCGGCTGCATGAGCGCGCTGCGGCGCACGGCGGCGGGACGCTTTTCCGTTTCCGATGCGCACACGCTCGAGGAAATTCGCCTCGAGCCGGAAAAATACCTGCTTCCCACGCAGATCGTCACGGGAGAGACCGTATGAAAAGAGTGATCGCCCTCGGTTTTTTTGACGGGGTGCATCTGGGCCATCAGGCCCTTATGAATAAAACCGTGCAGCGTGCCGCCGAGCTTGGCGCAACGCCCTCGGTCATATCCTTCGACCAGCACCCGGACACCCTTGTCCGGGGCGAGAGCGTGCCGCTCATCAACAGCGTGGCGGGACGCAAGGAGCTGATCGGCCGCGTCGGCGGCATCGACGATGTGATCATGATCCACTTCGACGAGCGCTTCATGCACACGCCATGGCGGGAATTTCTGCGCGTGGTGAAGGAAGAACTCGGCGCGGTGCATCTGGTGATCGGCTATGATTTCAGCTGCGGCTGGCGCGGCGAGGGCACGGCCGAGCGCATCGCGGGCTGGTGCGCGGAAAATGGACTTGGCTGCGATGCTGTCGGCAAGGTCCTGCTCGACGGTGTGACCGTCAGCTCCACCTACATCCGCACACTGGTGGCGCAGGGCGAAATGGAAAAGGCCGACCGCTATCTCGGCCATCCCCATGTGCTCATCGACACCGTGGGCTATGGCTATAAGATCGGCCGCCAGATCGGCGCGCCGACCATCAATACCCGCATCCCCGAGGGCGTGATCGTGCCGCGCCATGGCGTGTATGCCACGCGCGTGTGGCTGCCGGATGGGCCGCGGGCCGCCGTTACGAACATCGGCGTGCGTCCGACCTTCGGCGAGGGCCATTCGCTCACGGTGGAATCGAACATCCTCGACTTCTCCGGCGACCTTTACGGTGCGCAGATACGGCTGGAGTTCTTCGCCTTCCTGCGCGAGGAAAAGCGCTTTGAAAGCCCGGAGGCCCTGCGCGAGGCCATCGAGGAAAACATCGCCCAGACGCGGCGGTATTTCCAGACGCACGCATAAAAATGTCCCGTCCGGCAGCCACCGGACGGGATTTTCTCTTGTATTTTGCGCGCTTTTGCGCTACTGTTTCAGGTGGACAAAAGCGTATGGCGCGCCTCGGTGAAGCAGTCGCAGAAATACTCCGCCTCTTCCTGCGTGGTCAGACGGCTGAGCGATATGCGCACTGCGCCGTCAATGACGCGCGCATCGAGGCCCATGGCCTCCAAAACGTGGCTGCGGCCACCGCGCTTGCAGGCGGAGCCTTTGGATATGCTCACGCCCTTGGCGTCGAGATAGTTCAGCAAAACCTCGCTGCGCCAGCCGGGCAGCGACACGCAGAGCAGATGCGGCGCGCCCCCGCCGATGACGACGAGCTGGGGATTTTCGACTTGCAGGCGGTCGAGAATATGCGCGCGCAGCGCGGCCATGCGCTCGATATAGCC
>CAYROZ010000134.1:0-5079 GCA_964426125.1 uncultured Oscillospiraceae bacterium | reverse complement strand
ATTCCTTACTGGCTGTAAGGGATATTAACCATATTTATATTGTAGTAGAAAGGAGCATTGCCCATGAAGAAAACCAAAACCCTGTGCCTGTTTCTGGCGCTGTGTATGCTGCTTGGCTGCGCGGCCATGGCTGCCAGCGGCGAGGCGTCCGGAGAGAGCGCGTCCCGTCTGGTCACGATCTCCGGCGGCAGCATGAGCGTAAATGAGAACGGCGACTATGAGCTGGAAGGCGAGCTTGGCGTGGACGCAAAGGATGTGTCCCGCATCCGCTTTGTGGCCGGAACGGCCACGCAGAGCTTCATGTCTGTAACGAACTCCACCCACATCGACCCGCTCAAGGACGGCTTCACGGCGGTGCTCGGCGGCGAGGAGAGCTATTATCCGCTGCCGGATTTCTCCGAGGTGTACTCTAACGACGGCCTCAATCCCAACGCCGAGGGCTTTGAGCTGGACTACGGCTGGATAAGCCAGATCGGCCCGGACGGCAGTCTTTCCGCCATCACGCCGGCGGGGCAGGCCCTTTTGGGCGAACTGCTCGGATCGCATGAGGACGGCTTCAACGTGTATATCGAGGGCGGCAGCCGCGACGATGAGCGCTCGAACCGCGGCCCCACGCAGGTGTCCGTTTCCGGTGGTGCGGCGCTGCTGGTGGAAAACGCCTATATCTATTCCGAGGGCCTTGAGGGCCTTGCTATCTCGAATAACGGCACCTCCGGCGTGGGTTCCACGATGGTCGTGCGCGACAGTGTGTTCACAACGCGCGGCTATGTTCCCATGAGCCAGGATGTCAGCGAAAATCTGCCCAATGACCCCCTGCTCGTCACGGGCGCGGACCGCACCAGTCTTTCCGGCGGCGAGAGCGTGACCTATTACTACGACAGCGCCGTGGTCACGGACGGCTGGGCCAGTCTGTCCACGGACGGCGCGAGCGGCGAGGGCGTTGACCTGATCGGCGTGAATACCTTTGCCTCCGCGCTGCTCGGCGGCTACGGCACCTATGCCGATGGCAACTGCCGCGACTATTTCTATGGCTCCGTGCTGGAAGGCGCGGAGATCGGCGTGATTATCGCCGGAACGGGCGAAGTGAGCCTGTTCGATGGCGATGAGGGTGCCGAGGGCGGCACGGGCTACGCCGCCGGGAAAAACGGCCAGCTTGATCCCTATGCCTTTGCCGATGAGACGGATGCCGAGCGCTATGCCGAGCTTGGCGGCAGTGCCGTGGCCGGTGGACGCTGGGGCGTTCTCATTCACACGGCGGGCAGCGCCGCCATCGAGCCGCAGGGCGTGTTCTATGCCAAGGACTCCGCCATCATCACCGACCGGGCGCTGTATTCCGATGAAAACACGGAAAACTCCGTCAATGCCAGCTGGTATGGCCGGGAGCTGAGCCCGAACATCCAGAAGTATATTGAATACACCGAGGGCGCGGATTTCCTCATCCGCAGCTCGAACGCCCAGATCGTGCTCGACGGCGTGGAGCTGGAAAGCTACAGCGGCGTTCTGGTCCACAGCGTGCTCAATAATGACACCTCCACGCCGGAGACGCCCGCCGGGTCGAATGCCGCCGGAACGAGCGTGTATCTGGTGGATATGACCGCCGAGGGCGACATTCTGGACGAGGACTATGAGCGCGTGATGAACATCACGCTCGACAGCGCCAATCTCACCGGCCGCATCGTTTCCACGACCTGCGCCGGGTGGACGGGCAAGTGGCTCGCCATGGGCTATGCCGAGGATTATACCATCGGCTATGCCTCCAACACCTTCGGCTCCGAAGCGCCGCTGGACGCCTTTGTTCATGCGCTGGCTGTGGGTGAGGACGGCACCGTGACCTACACGCCCTATGGCGACGATCAGGGTACCACGCTTTCCCTTTATAACGGCGCAAAATGGACCGTTACCGGCGAGAGCCATCTGACGGCGCTGAGCATCGACTCCCGTTCGGAGATCGACGGCGTTTTGTATGTCGATGGCGTTCAGACTGCGATCGAGGCGGGCGACTACGCGGGCGATATCGTTGTGCTGCCGCGCAGCGCCAGCAGCGAAATGGCGGAGTAAAAAAACCACAAAATCAAAATCGGCGGACACAAATCGTGTCCGCCGATTTTTTTAGCTTGTTAAAACGGTCAGGAGGCTTGGGTGCCCTGCTTGTTATAAGAAATTTCGCCGTTTATATACACGCTTTGCAGCTCAAGTTCGCGGCTGCAAACGAGGAAATCGGCGGCTTTGCCGGGCGCGATGCTGCCGAGGCGGTCGTCGCAGCCGAGCTGCCGGGCCGGGCGCAGGGTGGCGGCTTCAATGGCCTCGGCGGCGGGGATGCCGAAGCGGATGGCGTTTTTCATGCAGTCAAACAGATTCGCGGCGGAGCCGGCGATGGTGCCGTCGGAAAGGCGGGCCACGCCGCCCTTGAGATACACGGTCTGGCCGCCCAGCTCGTATTCGCCATCCGGCATACCGCAGCAGCGCAGGGAATCGGAGATGAGACAAATGCGGCTGGGGAAAAGCTTAAAGGCCATGCGCACGGCGGACTCGTGAACGTGCAGACCGTCGCAGATAAGCTCGGCGCAAACGCCGTCGTTTTCGCTGGCCGCGCCGATCACGCCGGGGCGGCGGTGGTGGATGGAGGGCATGGCGTTGTATAAATGCGTAAGATGGTGCGCGCCGGCGTCGAACACGGCCCTGGCTGCATCATAATCGGCGTCCGTATGGGCCACGGAAACGGTGCATAGCGCGCGGGCTTTGCGCACAAATTCCACCGCGCCCGGAAGCTCCGGGGCCACGTCCACAATGCGGATAAGCCCGCCGCAGCCGGTTTGCAGGGCGGCGAACGCCTCCCAGTCCGGCGCTTTCAGATAGGCCTCGTTCTGCGCACCTTTTTTGGCGGCGGAGAAAAACGGCCCCTCCATATGGATGCCCACCAGACGGGCACAGCCGGCCGGCTGCTCTGCGGCCAGACGCGCGCCGGTTTCAAAGGCGGCGGCCAGCGTTTCATACGGCAGTGTCATGGAGGCCGGGGCAAAGGACGTGACGCCGTGGCGGGCGTAATACGCGGCCATGCGCACAAGGCCGTCATAGTCGCCGTCGGAGAAGTCCGCGCCGGAGTTGCCGTGGGTGTGCAGATCGATCAGTCCGGGGATCACGCTCGCACCGCCCAGATCGGTCACGGCCTCGCCCGTCTTGGGCGAAAGAGCGCCCACGGCGGTGAACACGCCGCTTTCCACGCGAAAAGCGGCGGGGGTGAAGCGGCCGGAGGTGAATACAAGAGCGTTTTGAAACAGCATACGATCCCATCCTTTCCCACCGCGATTATAGCATGGCTGTGCGGCGCTTTCAATGGCGGAAAAAACGGACGGCGCTGTTTTTTGCGCCGTCCGCTGTCTGGGTTTATTCGTATTTCTTTCGGGTCATGACCACTGCGGCAAGGCAGCCGAAGCCGAGCAAAGCCAGCCACAGCGCCAGATTCGCCTCGTCGCCGGTTTTGGGCGACTGGGGCTTCGCCGTGGGCGCGGGAGTCGCCGTGGGCGTGGGCGCAGGTGCCTTCGTGTAGGTGTTCACAAAGTGCGCCGTGTCCGCCTTGGTTCCATCGCCGGCATACTGATTGCCATCGTGGCCCATGTAGGAGTCCTGCGGGATGTTCGGGCCCTGGGTGCCGCCGATCGGCGTCATCGCAACGCCCTCCTCCAGACGCATCACGCGATAGCCATCCGGCTTTGCGCCGTCGATCACGTCCTCGCCCGGCAGCTCGAACTTATACATATAGTCCGCATAGTCCCAGTCCGCCGGGGCCTCGCCCAGTTCGTACACCTCCGCGGTGCAGCCGCGCAGCTCGCTTTCCCGGCCGGAGATCGTGAATGTGCCGCTGGCCGTGCCCGTGCCGCTGACCGTGAGGGGCACGGTGTAGCAGTCCACAGAACCGGCATAGCGCGCGGAGGGAGCTTCCTCCTCACCCGCCGGATTGGGCACGAATTCCGGCTCGATCGGATCGCCGCCCTTCGGCGTGAAGCTCACCGTCGGCGAGCCATTCCCCGACTCGACCGCCACGAGGAAGGTGAACTCATTCGTCCCGGGCTGCGCGCCCTTGCTCTCCACCGTTTTTTCGATGTCAAAGCTCAGGGAAACATAGCGCTCGTTATAGACCCAGAGCGTGCCGTCCTTCCACTCGGCTTCCGTCATGCCGTCACCCGAATTCTCCGGATGCTCCAAAACGAATTTCAGGCTGGTGGTCGCGTCGTTCGTACCCCTCACCCATTCGGCATGGCCCTTCACTTCCCATACGGTGTTCGACCGCGCATAGCCATCCGGCGCCGTGATCTCCTTTAGGAAATAGGGCTTTTCATCCTTCGTCTCCAGACCCTGCGGCAGATCAGCATCTTGGAGGTTCTCCAGCGTGATCGTCGCATAGCCGGTGCTATCCGTCGTAAACGTGGCCACCGGCGAAGGCGCTGCATCCGCAGCCGGATCATTGGGGTTGCTCGTGTAAAGACCGAACACCGCGCCCGCCAGCGGCGTGGGCGAAGCTTCCGTGCCGGTGTATTTGTAAAGCTGGAAACCTTCGTAGGTCACGATCGTCGGGTCTGTCTGCGCTCTGGCAGCCGCCAGCGAAAGGACTCTAAACGTGCCTAGGAAGCGATCAGCTATGTCCTTATACTTTTGATGAAAATAATAGTCTCCAGCAGTTGTACTTTCGTCGCATGTAATGATGATCCGGTGGTTAAGATTACCGTTTATGAAAGTATTAGATACGCCAGAGGGGCTGCCGCTCCCCCAAGCAAAGTCGTCCTTCAAAGACCGCAGGGAGAAATATACCACCGTGCCGCCGAAGCCTTCGATGACCACTCCGGCATTGGGGGTCAGGGGCGCGCCGTCCATCGGGACGGGGACGTTCGCGCCCTCGCCGTCAAGCGCCTGCGTTTGCGGCGTTTCGCCGGCTTCCGCGATCTCGGCAGGCGCGGCTTCTTCCACCACGTCCACCGCTTCCACGGGCGCGGCGGCTTCGACCTCCCCGCTCGCCGCGAACGCCGCCATGGGCGCGAGCGACAGACAGAGAACAAAAGCGAGAAGCAGGGATAAATAGCGTTT
>CAYROZ010000133.1:0-5081 GCA_964426125.1 uncultured Oscillospiraceae bacterium | reverse complement strand
CGGTCATGATGTACGACCGCAACGGCGAGCCCTATCCGGTTTTGAAGGAATTCGGCTGCCGCAATGTGATATTTGACAAAACCAAGATCTTTCTGGCCGACCGGCCCGAACGCTATGGTTCGGCGGGGCTGTGGGCCGTGCGGCTGCTGTTCAGCGCCGAAAGCGCGCGCGAGTGCGTGCAGGTGCTGCAGCGCTACAAGGGCCGCGGCGGCTATGAGCCCAACGGCATCGGACGGGGTCTTTACGGGAAAGGAATGCTATGATCGTTTTGGCATCTGCCTCGCCCCGGCGGCGCGAGCTGCTCGGCTCGCTGGGGCTGGAGTTTGACATTCAACCGGCACAGGGGCCGGAAAACACGCCGGAGACCGGTGACGCGGCCGAGGCCGTGCGGGCCATCGCGCTGGGAAAGGCGCGCGCCGTGGCGGCGCTGCGGCCGGACGATCTCGTGATCGGGGCAGACACCGTGGTGGAGCTCGACGGACACATCCTGGGCAAACCGGCCGACGAGGCCGAGGCCCGCGCCATGCTGGGCGCGCTGTCCGGCCGGACGCACCGGGTATATACCGGCGTGGCGGTGATCGCGGGCGGCGAGGAGCGGACCGAGTGCGCCGTGACCGCCGTGCGCTTCCGCACGCTTTCCGAACGGGAGATCGCGGCCTACGTGGCCACCGGCGAGCCGATGGACAAGGCCGGGGCCTATGCCGCGCAGGGAACGGCGGCGCTGTTTGTTGAGGGCATCGACGGCGACTACTTCAACGTGGTCGGTCTGCCGCTGTGTACACTGGGCCGGATGCTGGAGCAATTTGGAGTTGATTTGATTTGAAGGATATAAAAAACGACCTCAAGCGCAGCGGTCCGCGCGTGGCGCTGGTTGCGGCGGCGGCGGTGCTTATCGTGGCGGTGGCCTCGGCGCTGCTGGGCGGCCGCGCAGGGCTTTTGCGCAACATCGCGGGCGATGTGTCCGTGCCGGTGAAAAAGGCGGCCTCCGCCGCCGTGGAGTGGCTGGAGGGCATCTACGGCTACATCTACCAATACGACCAGCTCGTCGCGGAGAACAATTCCCTGCGCGCACAGCTGGCCGAGGCGCAGCTGGCCGCCGTGAACGCGGCGGAGCTGGAGGAGGAGAACGCCCATTTGAAGGAGCTTCTCAACTTCCGCCAAAGCCACACGGACTATGTTCTGGAGCCGGCCAAGCTCATCTCGTGGTCGGCCTCGAACTGGTCGAGCAGCTTCACCATCTCCAAGGGCTCCACGAACGCCGCGCAGGAGATCGCCGTGGGCGACTGCGTCATCACGGAATACGGCGCGCTGGTCGGCACGGTCATCGAGCTGGGCGACACCTGGGCCACGGTGCGCACGGTGGTCGATTCGGCCACAAACGTGGGCGCGCTGGTGGGACAGGCGCAGGCGGCAGGCATGTGCATCGGCGATTTTGCGCTGATGAAGCAAAACCAGCTGAAGCTGACGTATCTGGCCGACGGCGCGCAGATGGTCGAGGGCGACGCGGTTTTGACCTCCGGCAAGGGCGAGAACATCCCCCAGGGCCTCGTGGTCGGCTACATCGGCGATGTGGCGTCGGAGGCCGGGGGCCAGACGACCTACGGCGTGGTGGATCCGGCGTGCGATCTGGGCACGCTTTCCAGCGTGTATATCGTGACGGACTTTACCATTGTGGAGTAAAAGGCGATGCTTTACGATCTTATCAATCTGGAAAAGCTGCGGCGCGCGTGCGTGTATGCGCTGATGCTGGTGATCCTGCTGCTGCTGCAGAACGTGCTGCTGGCGAATCTTGCGCCGCTGGGCGTGCGCGCGGTGTTCGTGCCGGTGTCCGTGGTGTGCGTGGGCCTGTTTGAAGGCGGCGTGTGGGGCGCGATGTACGGGCTGGCCGCCGGGTATTTCATGGACATGGGCCAGAGCGAGACCACGATTTTGTTCATGCTGGTTCTGGGCGTCTGCGGCTATTTCACGGGACTTTTGTGCCGGTATGAGCTGCGGCGCGGGCTGGTCACGGCGCTGGTTTTGGCCCTTGGCGTGCTGATCCTCTGCGCGCTGTGCCAGATGCTGCCGTTTCTGATGTTCACGGACACCAGTCCCTGGGCGGTGGTGCGCACGGGGCTTTTGCAGGTTTTGTGGAGCCTGCCGTTTACGTTTTTGATCTACTATCCCTGCCGATACATTGCCGGCCACGACATGATGGGCGGGGCCTGACCCGGGAGAATCTATGAGAAAGCTCATTTCCAATGGCCGCGTGGCCGCGATGGCGCTGTTTGTGCTGGCGCTTTTAACGCTGTATATCGCGCGGCTGTATAAATTGCAGGTCATCGAAGGCGAAAGAGCCTATGAGGAATCCACCAACTCCATCGTTTCCTATGAAACGGTGGCGGCCGCGCGCGGCAATATGATGGACCGCTATGGTCGTCTGCTCGTGTCCAACCGCAACTGCAACAACCTTGTCATCGACGAGGACGAGCTGTTCATCGACTCGGACAACGCGCGCATAAACGCCGACATTCTCGAGCTGTGCCGTCTGATCGTGGAGCACGGCGACGGCTACAACGACGAGCTGCCCATCTCCATGGACGCGCCGTTTGAATTCAGCGACAACATGGGCGACATCGACACGGCGCTGATGCAGGCGTGGATGGAGGCCAACGGCCTGAGCACCGACGCCACGGCCACGGAGGTCATGGCAAAAATGCGCTCGCGCTACGGCATCGACAACAACTACTCCGCCGAGGATATGCGCATCATCGCGGGCGTGCGCTACTCCATCAACGTGCGCTACGTCATCAACACCTCGGACTACACCTTCGCCGAGGACGTGTCCATCGAAACCATCACGGCGCTGATGGAATCGGGCATCGGCGGCGTGGATGTGACCGTGAGCTACATCCGCGAATACAACACCCAGTACGCCGCCCACATTCTCGGCTACACGGGTCTTATGACGGATGCGGACTACGAAAAATACAAGGATCTCGGCTACAGCTTCAACGCCCGCGTGGGCAAGGACGGCGCGGAGCTCGCCTTTGAGGAATACCTCCACGGCACGGACGGCACCGCCGCCGTGACACGCACGAGCGAGGGCGTTGTGACCAACACGGTGTATGTTGACCGCGACGGCAACGAAAGCGAGCCGAAGCCGGGCAACCACGCCTATCTGACCATCGACATCGAGCTGCAGGCCATGGCCGAGCAGATCCTGGCCAGCTACATCACGGAGGAAAACAAGATTCGTGAGGAGGACAATCTGCTCTACGCGGTTTATGGCAAGGAAAAGAAGGATCTGATCTCCGGCGGCGCCATCGTGGCGGTGGACTGCCGCTCGGGCGAGCCGCTGTGCATGGCGAGCTATCCGACCTTCACGCTGGAGACCATGCTGCAGGAATACGACGCGCTCAACGCCGACGAAAACCGCCCGCTGTTTAACCGCTGCCTGCTCGGCACCTATTCCCCCGGCTCCACCTTCAAGCTGTGCACGGCGCTGGCCGGCGTGTGCAACGGCGTGATCTCGCTGACGGAGGAGATCGACTGCACCGGCCGCTTTACCAAATACGAAGCAGCGGGCTATGCGCCGTATTGCTGGAACCTGTATGGCCACGGGCCGCTCGATCTGGAAAACGGCATTTTGAACAGCTGCAACGTGTATTTCTGGAACGTGGCCGACCGCGTGGGCAACGACGCGATCTACGATTACGCCACGCAGCTTGGCATGGGCCAGAAAACGGGCATCGAGCTGCCGGAATACAAAGGCTATGTGGCCTCGCCGGAGAAAAAGGCCGAGATATACAAGGGCACCGAGGACGAGGGCTGGTACGCCGGCGACCCGCTGCAGATGGCCATCGGCCAGTCCGTCACGCAGATCACGCCCCTGCAGATCGCCCGCTATGTGGCCGCGATCGCAAACTCCGGCACCGTGTATAACTGCTCCATCCTCAAGTCCGTTGTCAGCTACGACTACACCCGCACCATCTACGAGCGCGAGCCCGATGTTTACGGCGAAGTGGAGGCCGATCCCGAGGTGTGGGACACCATCCACGCGGGTATGTACGGCGTTACGCACGATCCGAACGGCTCCGGCTACAACGCCTTCAACGGCTATTCCGTGGAAGTGGCCGGCAAGACCGGCACGACCCAGAACGTCGGCACGAACGACGGTCTGTTCGTCTGCTACGCGCCGTATGACGATCCGGAGATCGCCGTGGCGGTCGTGCTGGAAAACGGCGGCGCGGGCGCGGACGTGGCGCTGATGGCCCGGCAGCTGCTGGAATACTATTTCAATTTTGGCGAATCCACCGCGCAGCTGGAAGCGGAGATGACTTTACTTCACTGAAAAAACGCGGTATAATATTTGTTTGTCAATCGGAGAAAAAACACTTGGCCCTTCGCGGGGCCGATCCCAAAATAAATGAGGTGTTACTATGAATATCGCACTGATGGCACACGACGGCAAAAAAGAGCTGATGGTGCAGTTCTGCATCGCGTACTGCGGCATTCTGGCCAAGCACAAGCTCATTGCCACAAACACCACCGGCAAGCTTGTCTCCGAGGCCACGGGCCTCGACATCGACCTGTATATGTCCGCCGCGCAGGGCGGCACGCAGCAGATCGGCGCGCGCATCGCCTACAACGAGATCGATCTGGTCATGTTCTTCTGCGACACGAACCGCCCGGAGCTGGCCGGCCCGGTCAACGAGATCGCGCGGCTTTGCGATATGTACAACATCCCGTTCGCGTCGAATGTGGCCACGGCCGAGGTGCTCATCCAGGGTCTGCGCCGGGGCGATCTGGATTGGCGCGACATCGTAAATCCCAAGAAATAAGCCGGAGGACTTGCAGCCTATGAACCGAATCAAACCCCACACGCTGTCGGGCTTTATGGAGCTTTTGCCCGCGCCGCAAACGCAGATGCGCGCCATCATGAAGGTGCTGCGCGAAACCTACTCGCTCTATGGCTTCACGCCCATCGACACGCCGGTCATCGAGGCGGCGGACGTGCTTTTGGCCAAGGGCGGCGGCGAAACGGAAAAGCAGATCTACCGCTTCACCAAGGGCGACAGCGATCTGGCCCTGCGCTTTGA
>CAYROZ010000132.1:0-5092 GCA_964426125.1 uncultured Oscillospiraceae bacterium | reverse complement strand
CATTCCGATGGATGATGGAAGCCTTGTCATCAAGGGCGCAGAGGACGATGCGTACATCCTCACCGAAGTGCGCACGGATAACCGCTACACGCTGCTGAAAGGCGATATCCACGTCACCATCTCGACCGCCGAAGCCGACACCTGCAACTGCTACGCCGACACGCTCGGTGTAACGCAGAACGACAGCCGCTACGCGCACATCCAGAAGCATCTGGAACACAAACTCCTCACCGCAAGCGCCACGGTGGACGAGAACGCCGTGACCATGCTGCCCGATACCGAATCCCCCAACGCCCTCGCGCCGCTCGCCGTGGTCAACACCCGCGGCTTCGACCCCCCCAAACCGGCGGCCACGGCAACTGGATCTACCCCGCGATTGGTATCACGCTGATGGTCATCGCCGGGGCCGTGCTGCTGATGCTGCGGAGGAAGAAATAAGAGACTGTTGTCATGTAAATCCCGAGTTATAGACAGATGCTTGCCATCTTGCAGGTATAAGCTATAATGGGAAAGGGAAAATTGACACATTTCACTGTACAGGGAGCGAATATGCAGGACACACCAACACTCGCCGCAGCTTTAGCGGAGGAATTCAACCAAAATCTGACCCATGTAGAAAATGTGATACGCCTGCTGGATGAGGGGAACACCGTTCCCTTCATCGCACGCTATCGCAAGGAAATTCACGGCACGATGGACGACCAGCTCATCCGGCAGATTGCCGAGCGGCTTACATATCTGCGGAATCTTAACAAACGGCGAGAGGAGATCCGAGCCGGCATCGATGGACAGGGGAAACTCACGCCGGAGCTGATCTCCGCGCTGGATGCGGCTCAAACACTGGCTGCACTGGAGGATATCTACCGTCCCTATAAGCAAAAACGGCGCACCAGAGCCACGATGGCGAAGGAAAAGGGGTTGGAGCCACTGGCGGACGCGCTGTTCGCACAGGAAGGCCAATTCGGCGACGTGCAGGCAATGGCCGCCGCATACATTGCCCCCGAAAAGGGCGTCGTGACCGCCGAGGAAGCGCTGGCCGGAGCCTCGGACATCATAGCGGAAAAAATCGCGGACGATGCGGCCATCCGTGCACGGCTGCGCGGGCTGTATGAGCGGCAGGGACAGTTGGTCTCCCGCGCGGCAAAAGACGAGGATGGCGTATACCGGCAGTATTATGACTATGCCGAATCTCTTGCCCGCACACAGAGCCATCGTGTGCTGGCCATAAATCGCGGCGAGCGCGAGGGGTTTCTGAAAGTGTCCGTTCAGATCGATGGGGACACTGCCGCGCAGACCGTTCGGCGCATAACCGTGCGGCCGGGCAGCTTCTCCATGTCCTTCGTAGGAGCGGCGGCAGAAGACGCATGGAAACGCCTCATCGAACCGTCGATGGAGCGCGAGATGCGCACCGCGCTGACCGAGGCAGCGGACGAGCAGGCGATCCGGGCCTTTGCCCTGAATTTGCGGCCGATGCTCATGCAGCCGCCTGTCCGCGGCAAGGTCACACTTGGCTTTGATCCGGCCTACCGCACGGGCTGCAAATTGGCCGTTGTGGACGCGACGGGCAAAGTGCTGGAGACTGGCGTCGTCTATCCCACGCCGCCGCACAACAAAAAGGCCGAAGCCGCGGCCACCATCAAACGCATGGTGAGGCATCATAACATCACGGCGATTGCCATTGGAAACGGCACGGCCTCCAAAGAGTCGGAGATCTTTATTGCGGAACTTCTAAAAGACCTTCCCGGCGTCGCCTACATGGTCGTGAACGAGGCCGGAGCCTCGGTTTACTCCGCATCAAAACTCGGCGCGGAGGAATTTCCGAATTTTGATGTTTCTCTGCGCTCGGCGGTGTCTATCGCCCGGCGGCTGCAGGATCCGCTGGCTGAGCTTGTTAAGATCGACCCAAAGAGCATCGGCGTCGGGCAATATCAGCATGATATGCCGCCGGCACGACTGGATGAGGCGCTAGGCGGTGTTGTGGAGGACTGTGTGAATACAGTCGGCGCAGATCTGAACACCGCCTCTGCATCGTTGCTGGCGCATATTGCCGGGCTCACGCCCGCGACCGCGCGGAACATCGTGGCCTATCGGGAAGCAAACGGCGCGTTCACGTCCCGGAAGCAGCTTCTGAAGGTGCCGAAGATCGGTCCACGCGCCTATGAACAATGCGCCGGATTCCTGCGTGTGCCGGAAAGTAGGAACGTGCTGGACAACACCGGCGTGCATCCGGAGTCCTACGCGGCGGCGGAAAAGTTGCTGGCGCTGTGCGGATATACGCTCGCGGAAGTGGCTGCCGGAGCGGTCGTCGAACTGCCGACGCGCATGAAAAAGCTGACCTATGAGCGCTGCGCGGAATACGCCGGGGTCGGTGTCCCAACCATCCGGGACATCGCGGCGGAGCTGATAAAGCCCGGACGCGACCCGCGCGGCGAGCTCCCGCCCGCCCTGCTGCGCACCGACATCATGAGCATGGACGACCTGAAGTCCGGCATGACACTGCAGGGGACGGTGCGGAACGTCGTGGATTTCGGCGTGTTTGTGGACATCGGTGTCCATCAGGACGGTTTGGTGCATATCTCCCAGGTCAGCGACCATTTCGTCAAACACCCGTCAGAGGTCGTGCGCGTCGGCGATGTAGTGGATGTGGTCGTTCTGGATGTGGACTCTGCGCGCAAGCGCATATCGCTGTCCATAAAAGCGGCAAAAACAAACCGTCATACTCTTTGACGACTGCTATTATTACATATAGCTGACTTGGCTGTTAATGACAAGTCATGGCTCTGTTAAGCAATTGCATACACAACCGCCCGCAGTTGCAACAACTGCGGGCATAACTATACCAAAACGAGGGGATCGACAATGAAACACAAACTCATCCCCATCGCCGGGGCCTTGCTGAGACGGAAGAAATGATTCATCCCTCATTCATCGCTCGTTTTTTATTGAAAAGTGAGCGATGAATGTTTATAATAGGCATGAGGTGATACCCATGCGCAACAAGAAGCCCCCGTTTGAGATCACAAAATCCATACTAGATAAAATAACGGCCATCGCAGAGCTGGTCGGTCACACGGATGCCGTAGGCACGCTTTCCGCAAACCCCACCCTGCGCCGCAGCAACCGCATTCGCACCATATATTCCTCGCTGGCCATCGAACAGAATACGCTGAGTCTGGAACAGGTCACAGCCGTTGTGAACGGCAAGCGCGTCATCGCGCCGCCGAAGGATATTGCCGAGGTGAAAAACGCCTACGAGATATACGACCGGCTGGATTCCCTGAACCCATATTCCGTGGAAGATCTGCTGAACGCCCACGGCGTTATGACGCGCGATCTGGTAGCGGAATCCGGCTGCTTCCGCTCCGGCTCGGTGGGCGTGGTGGACAGCGATGGCCGTGTTTTGCATTTCGGCACATTGCCGACCTATGTACCGCAGCTTGTTGGCGAGCTGGTGGACTGGGTGCGCGACAGCGACTATCCAATGCTGCTGAAAAGCTGCGTTTTCCACTATGAGCTGGAGCTTATCCACCCCTTTGCCGATGGCAACGGACGCATCGGACGGCTATGGCACACGCTTTTGCTGTCGAAGTGGAAGCCGTTTTTCGCGTGGCTGCCGGTGGAATCCATCATTCACGACCGCCAGCAGGAGTATTACAACGCCATCAACCGCTCCAACGCCGAGGGCGAATCCACGGCCTTCATCGAGTTCATGCTATCCGCCATACAGGAAGCACTGGAGGAAGCCGTTTCGACCGAAGCGCCGCATAAGCGCACAGGCACGGAGGCGCAGCGCTGGCGCGAGATCGAAGTCTTTCTGCGCGAAAACGATACAATATCAAACGCCGATGTTCGCGAGCTGTTGCAGGTATCCGCCGCAACAGCCAACCGCATTTTGGCCAAGCTCGTATCCGATGGTAAGCTGCAAAAGCTTCGCCTCGGGCGCACTTGGGCGTATAAGGTGCCGGACTGACGAGGGAGAAACCCGCGTATTGCCGTTTTTAATTCATCTTTCTGCAAAAAACAAACAAAACGCGAAGCTGTGGAAATTCCGTAGCTTCGCGTTTGTTCTATCAAAAAAGGGGATCGACATGAAACACAAACTCATCCCCATCGCCGTTGCGTTGCTATTCATCCTCGCGGCGGCGTTGGCTTTTTATCCGCTTGTCAGCAACGCGCTGGCGGAGCAGAATCGCAGCATCGTGCGCACAGAGTATACCGAGCAGATCGAGCAGGCAGACGATGCGGAGTTGGCAGACATCCTCGCCGCCGCGCAGGAATACAACGCCGCGCTGACGGGCGCGTTTGACCCGGAACGTGGCACGGAGGGCTATTACGACCAGCTTGCCGTGAGTGACAGCGGCGTCATAGGATATGTCGAAATCCCCAAAATCGGCGTGTACCTGCCCATTTACCACGGCACGGACGCGGACGCGCTGGATGCGGGCGCGGGGCATCTCATCGGAAGCTCGCTACCCATCGGCGGGGCCGGAACGCACACGGCGCTGTCTGCCCACTCCGGCCTTGCCCGCGAGAAGATGTTTTCTGACCTTGACCGGCTCGCCATCAGCGATGTGTTCTATCTTCACATTCTCGGCCAAACGCTGGCCTACGAAGTGGACGAAATCAACACCGTGCTGCCGGAGGACACCTCGTTGCTCGGCATCGAGCCGGAACAGGACTATTGCACGCTCATCACCTGCACACCGTTCGGAGTGAACAGCCATCGGCTGCTGGTGCGCGGCACGCGCATCGAGTATGAGCCGGAAATAGCGACCGTCCAACACGAGGCCACGACCGCCGTAAAATCCACATGGCAACAAGAGTATATCCGAGGAATCCTCATTGGGCTATGCGCCGCCGCACTATTCGCGGTGGCGCTTTTTCTTGCCCGCCATCGAAAGCGAGGGAAACATGAAAGGCGCTAAAATCATCTTTTTTCTACTGCTCATCGCAGGGCTGGCTGTGGCGCTGTTTCCCGTGGGAAACGGATTTGTCACGGAGTATCAAATGGCGCAGCAAGCGGAGGCGTTCATGCGCCGAACGGAGATTCTTCCATCGTTCACGGAGGCTGTGCAGAGCACAAGCGCGGATG
>CAYROZ010000131.1:0-5119 GCA_964426125.1 uncultured Oscillospiraceae bacterium | reverse complement strand
GCGCTTTGACGGACTGGACAAGCTCGGCCGCCATGTGGGCAAGCGCTTTGCGCTTGTGTTCACCGTGCTCATTTATCTTTCCATCGGCCCCGGACTTGGCATTCCCCGCGCCGCCTCCGTGCCGTTTGAGATGGCCGTGGCCCCCTATCTGCCCGCGGGCGCGAACACCACGCTGTGGATGGTCGTGTACTCGCTGGTATTCTTCCTGGCGGCACTGTGGCTGTGTCTCAATCCCAGCAAGCTGGTCGACCGCGTAGGCAGCATTCTGACGCCCGCGCTTCTGATCCTCATCGTGGTCCTGTTCGCCGCGTTTCTGCTTCGCGGGGACAGCGCCATCGCCGCCGCGCAGGGCGACTATGCCTCCGCCGCCTTCCTCAAGGGCTTCACCGAGGGCTACAACACCATGGACACCATCGCCGCGCTGAATTTCGGGCTGGTCATCGCCACCACGCTCGGCTCGTTCGGCCTTGCGGACAAATCCGACCGCGTGAAGCACACCGTGCTTGCCGGCGTTTTCGCCGGGACCATTCTGGCGCTGGTGTATATCATGCTGGCCTACATGGGCGCGGCCAGCTCCGGTGTTTACGCACTGGGTGAAAACGGCGCGCAGACGCTGCGGCTGATCGTCTACCAGATTTTCGGCGGACCCGGCGCATTTCTGCTTGCGGCCATCTTCACGCTGGCGTGCCTGACCACCTGCGTGGGACTGATAAACTCCATCTCACAGTATTTTTCCGTGCTCTTTCCCCGCACGACCTACCGCGCGTGGGTATTCGTGATCACGGGCTTCTCCTTCCTCATCTGCAATCTGGGCCTCAACGCGATCCTGAGCATCTCCGTGCCCATTTTGAACGCCATCTACCCCGTTTCCATCGTGCTCATCCTGCTGGGGCTGAGCCACCGGCTGTGGCAGAAAAGCCGCTTCGTGTATCCGGCGGTCATAGCCGGAGTCGGCGTTGTGAGCGTGATCTACGCACTGGAGCAGGCCGGTGTGCCGCTGGGCTTTGTCACCCGCTGGGCAAGCCGTCTGCCGCTGTACGATCAGGGCTTTGGCTGGCTGCTCGTGGCCGCCGCGATGCTGGCTGTCGGTATCGTGCTCGATCTGCTTATGAAAAAGAAAACTTCCGCTGCGTAAAGGCGCAGCGGAAGCGCAAAAAGAAACCGCCGGAAACGAATGTTTCCGGCGGTTTTGTTTGGTGGACGATACAAGACTCGAACTTGTGACCTCCCGCACGTCAAGCGGATGCGCTACCAGCTGCGCCAATCGTCCTTGAAGTCAGCTTTGTTATATTACCGCATTCAGTCCCGATTGTCAACAACTATTTTTCGTTTTTCGCAAATTTTCCTCATCCGCGCGGGGCCAGCCCCTTCCATTTCATCAGCGCAAGATACCGCTCGCGCACGTTTTCCAGCCGGTCGCGCCCCACCGGCAGCTCCCGCCCGTCATCCAGCTCCACGGCGCGCGAGCGGATGCGCCGCACACAGCGGTAGTTGACCAGAAAGCCCTTATGGATGCGGATAAAGCCCGAGGGCGCAAGCTGTCCCTCCAGCTCCATCAGCGAGCAGCGCACCTGCACCGGCTCCGGCCGAGCCGGGAAAAACAGCTTTTGCAGCTTTCCCGCCGATTCCACATACATAAGCTCCTCCGGCACGATGGCCCGGGCCGCGCCCTGCGCGTCATGCAGCACGATGCGCTCCGCACCGCGCTCCAGCTTGCGGGCATAATCCGCCGCCACCGCGACGATCTGGTCGTCAAAGCGGCTTTTGCGCACAAAGCTCCACGGATGCACCGCAAACACCTCGTACACCCGCTCGTCAAGATTGGAGACATATATGATATCCATTTCGCTGCCGAGCGCGCGCAGCCGTTCGCCCAGCTCGATGCCGTCCATCTCCGGCATATCGATGTCCAGCAGCGCAAGCTCGAAGCGCTCGCATCCAAGCGCCTGCAAAAGAGCCGCCGGGCGGTCAAATTCCGCCGCGCGCAGCGTCACGCCGCAGTCGGCAAAGGCGCGCTCCGTCCGCGCACGCATATGGGCGCGAGCCGCCGCGTCATCGTCGCAAAAGGCCACGCTGAGCGTTTTCATCCGTCCTCCTCCATGCACAGCATCACATCTGCCGTAAACCAGCCGTTTTCCATGCCGAACGCAGCACATCCGCCGTATTTGGCCGCGATGCGCCGAATGAGCGGAACGCCGCAGCCGTGGCCGCCGGGCTCCGCCTTTGTGGTGTGCAAAAGCGGATTCTCCGCCAGCACATCCCCCGCCGCGGGATTGGCCACAGAGATGAACAGATAGCCCTTGTCCGTGTGCAGCGCGGCGCGCACCACATCACCGCCGGCCTTCTGGCAGCCCTCCACGGCGTTTTCCAGGAGATTTGACAAAAGCGAACACAGGTCGCTGTCCGCCACGGGAAGCGTTGGCGGCACCGCCGCGCTGACCTCCACGCGTATCCCCTCGGCCCGCGCGGAACGGATGAAGCTTCCGGCCACCGCGCTGACAAGGCGGTTTTCGCAGTGGAAATCCTCCAGCGCCGCGCGGCTTTCGCCCAAAAAGCTTTCGAAATAAGCGCGCAGCTTTTCATATTCCCCGTCCGCCAGCAGCGCATCCATCGCCGCGATGTGATTTTTCAGCTCGTGGCGCGTGCGGCGCAGCTCCTCGCACAGGGCCTGCGTGCGGTCGTAGAAATCCAGCTCCCGCTCCTGGCGGATCTGCTGGGCCGTCAAAAGCTCCGTTTTCCGGTGCTCCGCCGCCAGAACGTAATAGAGAAAATAGATCAGCAGGCTCACGGCGAAAAAGCACGGCAATATCACCGCAAGGCTCCGATTCGGCACGCCGCCGTTAAAATGCGCGCTGTCCAGAATCAACAGCGAGAACAAACAGCCCACGCTGATCACACCGATGATGAGCATCGTCAGCCAATAGACCGGCGGCATCGTTTCCGACTCGCCGGGACGCAGCGCGCGGATGACGGCCGCCGCCGCGATCAGCAGCAATAGCTGCACCACATTCGCCGCATCGAGCGGCATCCGCGTGAACAGCACCAGCCGCGTGATGGCAAACACCCAGTTGATCTCCGTGAACATGGCCGAGGCCACCACCACCCGTGTGCCGGTTTTCAGCCGGCTGCAAAACGCCGCGTAGGCCGCGATGGACATCAGCAGCAGCACATGGTTGGCAAGTCCCGCGGAAAACATCGAGCCGAAAAACGGGTCCTTGAGAAAATACAAAACACTTCCCGCCGCGCACACCAGCGCAACGCGAAGCCCCTCGCGCCATGGGCCATGCCTGCCGTGCGCCGGTCCCGCCAGCACAAGGCACGCCAGCAGCAGCGGCAGCAGATAGGAATGGTAATAGGTGCTGGAAAGCCACGCGATCTGCTGCCCCGCGCGGGCCAGAAACGTAGTCCAATATAATTGCGCCATGGCCATCCCTCCCGTTCGGTATGCTATCAGTATATCGGCTCACACCCGCGCTGTAAAGCGCAGTGACCGGGCTGTTTGTGCCCGTTTTGTGCGCTTTGTTCTCAGTCCGCCACGAGCGCACGCACGATCTGGCCGATGTACATATCGTGGAAATCGCGCTCGGGATAGTTCTCCTCCACCGTTTCCGGATACACAAAGCCCGCCTCTGTCAGCGGGGCCTGATAGAGCTTGCGGCACACCAGCACCAGCTTGGCCTCGGCAAAATAGGTGCATTCGCCGTCGAACACCGGCGTAAGTCCCGCCGCCGCGACCTTATCGCCATCGCGCCCGGAATGGCTGCCAAGATACGCAAGCTGCTTTTTATAGCCATCGAAAAACGACAGCGTGTAAAATTCCTCGCGGTCGATGAACTGCTTGGTGTAGCGCTGCGGACGCACATAGCAAACGCTCGTGGGCGTATTGCTGCCCCAGATGGCGCCGAGATGGCCCCAGGAGCACGTCATGGTGTTCCAGCCGCGATCCTGTGTGCCCGCCGTGAGCAGCATCCAGTCGCCGCCTATGAGCTTGATCGGGTCGAGCGTCAGCGTTTTGATGTCCACTTGCTTCATATCCATACTCCTTTGTGTTTCTCGCCTCCTCCGCTTTCGGAGGCGTGTTTTCATTTTATCCGCTTGCGCGCGGGGTGTCAATCGCAGGAAAAACGCATTTTCCCGTTTCCCTCTTGCATATTGTTTTGATGTGTGCTATCATTTAGCTAACAGTGTTACTTTTTGGAGGATACCGCATGGATTATCCCGCGCTGGCGCAGGAGCTGCTTGCGCTGCGAAGCGATTTTGACCATCTCCCCATCGGCGCGGCGCTGTCGGATATGTCCGGCGGCGAATTTTCGGCGCTGAGTCTGCTGCTGGACCGCGGCACCGTGCTGCCAAGCGAGCTGGGTCGTGCCATGCATGTGACCAGCGCGCGCGTGGCGGCGCTGCTGCGGCATCTGGAGCAAAAGCAGTGGATCCGCCGCCTGCACGCACCGGACGACGAGCGCAAGCACCCCGTGGAGCTGACGGAGGCGGGGCGCCATATGATCGCCCGTCGGCGCACACTGGCCATCGCGCGCGTGGCGGCGCTGCTGGAGGCGCTGGGGCCGGAGGACGCGCAGGAATACATCCGTCTGCGGCGCAAGCTGCTGACCGCCGCCGTATCGGCGGACACGGACATAAAGGAGGCATAACCATAAACAGGGAAGCAAAAAATGCCGCACGCGCTGCGGCCATGGATAAACTGAAAGAAGCCGCGGTTTCCGTGATGCCCATCGTGGCCATCGTGGCGGTGCTGTGCCTGTTCTGCGCGCCGCTGCAGCCGGATCTGCTGCTGTGCTTTTTGATCGGCGCGCTGATGCTCATTGCCGGCATGGGCCTTTTCACGCTGGGCGTGGACCGCTCCATGACCCCCATCGGCAACCAGGTCGGCGCGGCGCTGACACGAAACAAAAATCTGCCGCTCATTCTGGGCGTGAGCTTTGTGCTGGGATTTGCCATCACCATCGCAGAGCCGGACCTGCAGGTTCTGGCCAAAACCGTGCCCCACATCAGCAGCACCGTGCTGCTCGTCACAGTGGGCGTGGGCGTGGGTCTGTTCATGGCGGTTTGTATGCTGCGCATCCTCACGGGCGCAAAGCTTCGCTGGCTGCTGCTGGGCTGC
>CAYROZ010000130.1:0-5129 GCA_964426125.1 uncultured Oscillospiraceae bacterium | reverse complement strand
CAACGGCCAAATCGGCCCCGAAAACCACGGCGAAGACCTCTTCGTCCTCCACGGCGCGCAAAACCACGGCGCCCGCTGTGGCGGAGGAGGAACTGCGCCGTCCCGTGCGCCGCGAGGTCGGCGCGGCGGTGCTGCTGTTTTTCGCGCTGGTGGCCTTCATATGCTATTTTAACGTGGACGCGTGGCTGCTCACGGCCTTCCGGAACCTGTGTCTGGGTCTGTTTGGCTGGGGCTTTTATCTCATGTGCCCGGCGCTGCTGTTTGCCGCCGGTGTGCTGGGCTTCCACCACGGCCGTCCGGTGCGCGCGCGTGTGATCTGCACGATGCTGCTGCCGATGCTCTTCGGCTCGATCGTCCATCTGCTGCTTTGCACGGACGGCGATTATCTCGCCGGCGGCGCGAAGGTCGTTGTCAACGGCCTGTGGAAAACGGGGCTTCTGGTCTATGCCCGCTGCGGCGGCGTGATCTCGGGCCTGATCGCCGAGTGGCTGGAAAAGGCCATCAGCGCGTACGGTGCGGCGGCGGTGCTGCTGGTCGCTTTCTTTGCACTTTTGTATGCGGCTCTGAGCGTCACGCTGCGGTCGCTGCGTGCCCGCGCGGCGGAGAGACCCCGCTATATGCCGGAAAACTACGACGATTACGACGACGAGGACGACGATTTTGCCCTGCCGAACTTTTTCGATCTGGACGGCGAGGGGAGCGAAAGGACGCGCAGCCGCTTTGGCGGCACCGGGCTGTTCATGGACGACGACGGTCCGGGCCCGGAAACGCTCAGGCCGGAAAAATCCCGGCCGGAGGACGAGCAGCCGCAGGGCACGCCGCCGTCGTTTGCGTCGATGAAAAAGCAAACGCGCGAGCCGAAGAAAAAGGCCGGCCGCAAAAGCCCCAAGGCGACCATGACGGCCATCGAGCCGGAAAAGGCGGCCCCGGCGCACAGCCGTTCGTTTGAAAAGGACGGCCAAATGGCGGACGAGCCTGTGTCGTTCGCGCCCGTGGCCTCGGCGGTCACGGCGGATGTGGAGCCGGTCAGCGTGGAGGAAGCGGCGGCCATCGCCGGGGTGCAGATCGAATCGACCCAGGTGGCGGGGCCCGCGGCGGAAAAGCCGAAAACGGAGAAGCTGAAGATCGACCGCGAGGCCGAGGCGGCCCGGGTGGCCGAGGAGATCGAGCAGAGCGAGCAGGAGGAAAAGCCGGAATACGCCGCGCCGCCCATCGAGCTGCTGGACACGGCCAAGGGCGGGAAAAAGAGCGACTCGAAAGACGAGATCGAGAAAAACCGCGAGCGGCTTGAAAGCACGCTGCATTCCTTCGGCGTGGCGGCGCACATCACGGATGTGACCCACGGCCCCACCGTCACACGCTACGATCTGGAGCTCAGCCAGGGCGTCAAGCTCAACAAGGTGACCAATCTTGCCGGGGACATCGCGCTCAGTCTCGGTGTTACCTCGGTGCGCATCGCGCCCATCCCGGACAAAATATCCACCGTTGGCGTGGAGGTGCCGAACCGCCATGTGGCCACGGTGTGGCTGCGCGACATCATCGACTCGGAAAACTTTGAAAAAGCGCCGTCGAAGCTCAGCTTCGCCATCGGCAAGGACATCGGCGGCAACGCCATCGTTGGCAACATCGCAAAGCTGCCGCATCTGCTCATCGCCGGTACCACCGGCTCGGGCAAGTCCGTTTGCATCAACTCGCTCATTCTCTCGCTTTTGTATAAATCCACGCCCGACGAGGTGCGCATGATCATGATCGACCCCAAAATGGTCGAGCTTGGCATCTATAACGGCATGCCGCATCTGTATGTGCCCGTGGTCACGGACCCGAAAAAGGCTGCCGGTGCGCTGCAGTGGTCGGTGGTGGAAATGCTCAAGCGCTACCGCCTGTTTTCGGAGATCGGCGTGCGCGATCTGGCGGGCTACAACGCCTACCAGCGCCGCCACGATCTGCCCACGCTGCCGCAGGTGGTCATCATCATCGACGAGCTGGCCGATCTGATGCTCGTGGCCTCCAAGGAGGTCGAGGAATCGATCTGCCGCGTGGCCCAGATGGGCCGCGCCTCCGGTATGCATCTGGTCATCGCCACGCAGCGGCCCTCGGCGGATGTGATCACGGGTCTGATGAAGGCCAACATCCCCAGCCGCATCGCGTTTGCGGTGTCCTCGGCGCTTGAGTCGCGCATCATCATCGACCAGGCCGGTGCGGACAAGCTGATCGGCCAGGGCGATATGCTCTATTGCCCGCTGGGCATCGGCAAGCCCATCCGCGTGCAGGGCGCATTCGTGTCCGACGAGGAGCGCGAGCGGGTCGTGGAATTTGTGAAAAAGGACGCGGAGGCGACCTATTCCGACGAGATTCTGGCGGAGATCGAAAAGGCCGCCGTGACCAAGGGCGACAAGGGCGCAAAGTCCGAGCCCGACGATGCCGCCGCCGACTCCGGCAGCGATTACGACGAGCTTTTGCCCGACGCGGTGGATGTGGTTTTGGAGCTGAAGCAGGCGTCCGTTTCGTCGCTTCAGCGCAAGCTGAAGCTGGGCTACTCGCGCGCCGCGCGCATCGTGGACCAGATGGAGGAGCTGGGCGTGGTCGGGCCTTACGAGGGCTCGAAACCGCGCAAGGTGCTCATCACACGGCAGCAGTGGCAGCAGATGCAGTATTCCACGGGCGTTGCGCCCGCGGATTCGATCGCCGCTGAATTTGCCGATCTGGCGGCGGATGCGGAGTTTGCCCCCCTGCCGGAGGGCGGCGAGAGCGCGCCGGAGGACGCACCGGATGGCTTTGACGAGGAAACCTTTGAAAGCGAGGCGGATGAATGAGCTTTCACGAGCCAATGGACGAGGCCGCTGTGAACGCCATGAGCTCGCTGGCGCTGGCCCATGTGGGCGACGGCGTGTATGAGCTGATGGTGCGCACAAAGCTTGCGCGCGAGGGCGGTCTGCGGCAGGATACGCTCCACCGCGCCGCCGTGCGCTATGTGTCCGCCGTGGCGCAGGCGAAGGCCGCCGCGTACATCCTGCCGCTGCTGTCAGCGGCGGAGCGCAGCGTGTACACCCGCGCGCGCAATGCCCACAGCCACTCCAGCCCCTCCGGCTGCACACCGGCGCAGTACCACGCGGCCACCGGCCTTGAGGCGCTGTTTGGCCGCCTGTGGCTGACGGGGCAGACCGAACGGCTGCAGGAGCTTTTTTCCGCCTGCATGGAGGGTATCGATGCCGCTTGACGCACTGTTTACAACCGAATTATGCCGCGAGCTGCGCGAAACGCTCGTGGGCGCCAAGATCGACCGCGTGCGCCAGCCGGAAAAGGATTCCGTCATTTTCGCCCTGCGCGGGCCGAACGGCAACCGGCGGCTGCTGGTGTGCTTTTCCGGCGGCAGCGCCCGCGTTTGCCTGACGGAGCGGGAGTATGAAAACCCGCCCCAGCCGCCCATGTTCTGTATGCTGCTGCGCAAGCATCTGATCGGCGCGCGCGTGCTGGACATTACGCAGCCGGACGCGGAGCGTATGCTGCTCATGCGCCTTTTGGCTTATAACGACTTCGGCGAACCGGAGGAGAAAACGCTTGCCATCGAGCTGCTTGGCCGCAACGCCAATCTCATCCTGGTCGGGCCCGACGGACGCATCATCGATGCCGCGCGGCGCGTGGATGCGGAGATGAGCCCCCTGCGGCAGGTCATGCCGGGGCTTATCTATCGTCTGCCGCCAAAGCCCGAGCCGGGGCGCTTTTCCGGTCTTTCGCCGCTCATTGCGCGGGAGATGGAGTTCCGCGGCCTTGAAAAAAGCCCGGCGGGCGCGGCGGAGATGGAGCGAAAGCCCGTGATGCTCATGGAAAACGGCGCGCCGAAGGATTTTTCCTTCATGGAGATCCTGCAATATGGCCCTGCGGTCGAGTGCGTGGAATATCCGGGGTGGTCGGCGCTGTTGGAAGCGTTCTGGGGCGAAAAGGACCGGCGCGACCATCTGCGCAGCCGGGGCAAAAGTCTTGCAAAGCTGGTGCGCGGGGCGCGCAGCCGAACGGAAAAAAAGCTCGGTCTGCGGCGGCAGGAGCTGGCCGCCTGTGCCGACCGGGAGGAATTCAAGCGCCGCGGCGATCTGATCACGGCGAATATCTGGCGCATGAAAAAGGGCATGGACACGCTCGTTTGCGAGGACTTCTACGCGGACGACTGCCCGGCTGTTTCCATCGCGCTCGACCCCATGAAAACGCCGCAGCAAAACGCCGCCGCCTGTTACCGGCAGTACACGAAAAAGAAGGCTGCCGAGGAGCATCTCACGGCGCTGATCGAGGAAAATGCCGCCGAGCTTGAATATCTCGGCAGCGTGGCCGATGAGCTCGAGCGCGCGCGCGAGCAGCAGGATCTGGCCGATATCCGCGCGGAGCTGGAAGCCGCGGGCTATATCCGCGCGGCAAAGGGCAAGAAAAAATCCCGTCCCGCCGCGCCCCTGAGCTACCGCACGGAAAGCGGACTTGAGATCCTCGTTGGGCGCAACAACCTCCAAAACGACGAACTTACGTTCAAACTCGCCCGCCGCACGGATATCTGGCTGCACGCGCAGAAGATCCACGGCGCGCACGTCATCCTGCGCTGCGAGGGGACGGAGCCTTCGCCGGAGGACATTCTGCGGGCGGCTCAGCTTGCGGCGTTTCATTCCGAGGCGGCGCAGTCGGGGCGCGTGCCGGTGGACTATACCGCCGTTCGTCTGGTGAAAAAACCGCGCGGCGCCCGCGCCGGCATGGTCATCTATACGGGCCAGAAAACCCTTCTGGCCGAACCAAAGGAATAACGCAAAAGCCATCGCTCACGACTGAACTGCCCCAGATTGTACGGACAGCACAAAAAAGCCCCTATGTAGGTAATATTTAGTTTTAAGCGGAGTGGCGCAACGTTAGCGGCGCCACTCCCGTTTTGCTTTGGATACGCTCATGGTTGTAGAAATGAATGTACCTGTCGATCAGATCATTCGCTTCCTTGAATGTCTTCGGCTTGTGCCGGTAGATACACTCCGTTTTCAGTATTGAGAAGAAATTTTCTGCCATTGCGTTGTCATAAGGATTCCCTTTCCTTGACATTGACGGTGTTATGCCGTAAGATTGTGTTAGCTTAAAATATGCTTGGGATGTATATTGAAAGC
>CAYROZ010000129.1:0-5138 GCA_964426125.1 uncultured Oscillospiraceae bacterium | reverse complement strand
CGGAATGTGGGGAGCTGCGGCGCATCACGGCGTGGCAGGGCGCCGTGCTTTCGCTGCGCTTTGAGCCGGTGCTGGCCCGGCTGTCGGACTGGCAGGCCCACCCGGCCTTCTGGGGCTTGGGGCTTGAGTGCCGCGAGCGCGGCGGATGCGTGCTGATCCGGCGGCTGGCGCGCGGCGAGCTGCCGGAGCTGTGGCTTTGCCTTTGCGCAAGCGTGCCCCTGCGTGTAACGGACGGGCTCGGCTGGCACATGAGCGGCCCGGTCTGCGTGCAGGCCGTTTTGCCGGAGGGCGGCTGTGTCACGCTCGCCATTGCGGCGGCCCAGGACCGGACGCAGGCCGTTTCCGCCGCGCGGCGCATTCTGGCCGGAGGCGGCGCGGACATGGCCTCAGCCATGGCGTTGCTTCTCGGTCTGGACGAGCGTGCGCTGGAAGAAAGCTTTCAGCTGTGCACAGCGCTGGCAAGACCGCGCGTGGCCGCAAACGAGCTGTGCACGCGCGAGGCGCTCTGGCGCGAGGGCATCAGCGGCGATTGGCCGCTGGTATACTGCGACGCGCGCACCCACCCGGACAAAGCGCGCGCCATGATTGCCCGCCATGCGCTGCTGACCGCCTGCGGCATGAGCTTCGATCTGGCGCTCGACACCGGCGAAGGCGGAGACTATCTGCACCCGAAGGCGCAGAGCCTGCGCCGGTATCTGGATCGCTGCGGTCTGGCCCCGTTTGAAAACGCCCCCGGCGGAACCCACTTCACCGCCGGCGCCGCCGTTCGCATGAGCGCTGTGCTGCCGCCGCTGCCGCGCGGAAGCGGCTTCGCCGCTGCCCAGCATTCCGAGCGCGGCCGCGCCGTGCCCGAGGTGCATTTTCTCACCGGCGGCTCGGTTTGCTTCCAAACGCCGCCGCTGCCGCCGCGTGCCTGGCAGAATGTGATATCGAACGGCCGCTTCGGCTTCATCGCCACGGACACGGGCAGCGGCCATATGTGGCTGGAAAACGCGCGCGAATGCCCCGTGACTGCGTGGGAGAACGACCCGCGCGCCGTTTGCGGCCCGGAAACACTGGAGCTGCTCACAGCAAACGGACGGCGCAGTTTTTTTGCCGATGGCCTCAATTCCTGCCGCGTCAGCTATGGCTTCGGCTGGGCCCGCTGGGAAAAGGCCGGGATGAGCGTGACGGCCTTTGTGCCGGAGCAATACGCCGCAAGGCTCCTCATCATCGAATGCGGCGAGGGCGCGGACATCCTGTGGCATCTGCGTTTGCGCATGGCGGCGGAAAGCGCGGACGCGCCCTTTACCATCTGCCGCGCACAAAACGATGTGCTCACGGCGGAAAATCCCCGCAGCCGCGCCATGGGCGCCTTCCGCGCGCTTTCCTCGGTCCGGCCGCTGGAGCTTGGCTGCGACGAGACCGCCTTTCTTCGCGGCGAGACCGGCGGCGGCCCCGGCTCGCGTCCCGCCTTTTCCCTGCGCATCCCCGGCGGCAGCGTGCAGACCATCGCGTGCGGCTTTGAATCGGAGGAGACCCTGCGCGCGCTGGCTGAGCCGGAGCAGGCGGCGCGGCTGCTGCAAAAAACGCGCGACAGCTGGCGGCGGCGCCTTGGGCGGCTTCGCATCCGCACGCCGTATCCGGAGCTGGACGCCATGATGAACGGCTGGGCCGCCTATCAAACGCTGGTCGGGCGCATCCTTGGCCGCAGCAGCATTTATCAGTCCGGCGGGGCCTACGGCTTCCGCGACCAGCTGCAGGACGCCGTGAATCTGCTGGTGCTGGAAAGCGAGACGGCCCAGCGGCAGATACGCCTGTGCTGCCGCCGCCAGTTTGCCGAGGGCGATGTGCTGCACTGGTGGCACGAGGGCGCGGATGGCCCGCGCGGCGTTCGCACGCGCTGCTCGGACGATCTTTTGTGGCTGTGCTGGGCACTGTGCGAATACACGGAAAAAACCGGCGAGCGCGCGCTGTGTGCCGAAAGCGAGCCGTTTTTGGCGGGCGAGCCGCTGCGCACAGACGAGGGCGACCGCTACTTCTCCCCCGCCGTTTCCGAGGAGCGCGCCAGCGTTCTCGACCACGCGCGCCGGGCGCTTGTCTGCGTGCAGACGCGCGGCACCGGGCCGCATGGGCTGCTGAAAATGGGCAGCGGCGACTGGAACGACGGCATGGATAAAATCGGCGGCGAGAGCGTTTGGCTGACCATGTTCTGCGCCCACACCGCCGCGCGCTTTGCCGCTTTATTGGATGCGCTGCACGAGACGGACGCGGAACGCTGGCGGATCTTTGCCGGGGAATGCTCCGCCGCTGCAAACCGCGCCTGGGACGGCGGATGGTATCTGCGCGGCTGGTGGCACAGCGGCGCGCCGCTCGGCGCGGCCGGCGCACACGAATGCGAGATCGACTCCATCGCCCAAAGCTGGGCCGCCTTCTGCCCCGGTTTGCCGCCGGAGCGCGTGCAAACGGCGGTCGCGGCGGCCTATGACCGCCTTTACGACGAGGCCCACGGCATCACGAAGCTGTTCGCTCCGCCCTTTACGGGCGAGGGCCCCGACCCCGGCTATATCCGCGCCTGCGGCCCCGGCTTTCGCGAAAACGGCGGTCAATACACCCACGGCGCGATATGGCTGGGCATGGCGCTGGCTGCCGCCGGACGACCCGACGACGCGGCGAAGCTTCTGCTTTCGCTGCTTCCGGCGCGCCACAACGGCGCCATTTGGCAGGCGGAGCCCTATGTGCTGGCGGCGGATGTGTCCGCCAACGAAGATCACTACGGCGAGGCCAACTGGAGCTGGTACACCGGCAGCGCGGGCTGGTTTTTCCGCGCCGTGACCGAGTCGCTGCTCGGCGTGCGCATGGAAAACGGCCGCATCCGCATCGAGCAGCCCGCCTTCGACTACGAAGCGCAGCTCGGACGGCTGAAAATCGTTGTGAAAAACGGCCGGGCAACAGTCACTTGAGCGTTTTTGCCCCTACCAAAAGCGGTACGCCTGTGGTAAAATAGTTTATAATGAGAAAAAAATTCAGGAGGCGACCATGGAACAAAGCCGCAAGGAGATACTGCCCGGCGTATTTCTGACCTGTTTGAAAACCGACAAGTTCAAAACCGGGCTGATGAGTCTGAATCTGCTCACGCCGCTCGACCGCCAGACCGCCGCCAAAAACGCGCTGATCCCCAGCGTGCTTCGGCGCGGCTGCGCCTCGTGTCCGGATATGGACGCCATCGCGGCGCGGCTGGACGCGCTGTACGGCGCGCGCATCGAACCCAGCGTGCGCAAGATCGGCGAGATACAGCTGCTTGGCTTCTGGGCCGACTTTGCCGACGACCGCTATCTGCCCGCGGACGCGGGCGATCTGCTTGAGCAGGTGGCCGCCTTTCTGGGCGAGCTGCTGCTCGACCCGAACACGCGCGGCGGGCTTTTCCTGCCGGACTATGTGGCGGGCGAAAAGGAAAACCTGCTGCAGCAGATCCGCGGCCGTGTGAACGACCGCACGGGCTACAGCCTGTTCCGGCTGACGGAGCTTATGTGCCAGACGGAGACCTACGCCGTGGATGTGCTCGGCGGCGAGGAGGAGGCCGAAAACATCGGCTATGTGGCGCTGACACGCCATTACAACGAGCTTTTGCCCAAATGCCCCGTGGAGCTGTTTTACTGCGGCAGCGCAGAGCCTGCGCGCGTGGAGCGCGCGATGCATGACGCGCTCATCGCTCTGCCGCGCGGCGAGATCGACTGGGAACTTGGCACCGACATCCGCATGAATGCACTGGAGGCCGAGCCCCGCCGCTACACCGACACGCTGGACGTTTCCCAGGGCAAGCTGGCCGTGGGCTTCCGGCTGGGCGAATGCATGGAGGACCCCGATCCCGCCGCGCTGCGCGTGTTCAACGCCGTGTATGGCGGCGGCAGCGTGTCGAAGCTGTTTTCCAACGTGCGCGAAAAGCTTTCGCTGTGCTACTTCGCAGGCTCCATATGCAACGTGGCCAAGGGCCTTTTGTGCGTCATCTCCGGCGTGGAGAGCGCGAACTTCGAAACCGCGCTGGCGGAGATACTGGCCCAGCTTGACGCCATACGAGACGGCGACATTGCGCCGGAGGAATTTGCTGCGGCCAAGGCCAGCGTTGTGTCCGATCTTCTCACGACGGCCGATTCCCCGGCTGCGCTGGAGGGCTTCTGGCTGCGGCAGGAGCTGATGGGCCTTGAATACGGCCCGGAGGAGATGGCCGCGCTGGCCGAGGAGGTCACCGTCGAGCAGGTCATGCACATCGCGCAGGGCGTCGAGTGCGACACGATCTACTTCCTGACCGGAGAGGACGAGGATGACGATGGAACGAATTGACTACGCCGCGATCGGCGAGACCCTTTATACCCACACGCTGCCGAACGGGCTGCCCGTGTTCGTGCTGCAAAAGAAAGGCTTCCGCAAAACCTTTGCCGCCGTGGCCGCGCGCTATGGCGGCGCCGACCGCCGCTTCCGGCTGGCAGACGGCTGGCACGATACGCCCGCCGGCATCGCGCACTATCTTGAACACAAAATGTTCGACATGCCGGATGGCAGCGCCATGGCCCGGCTGGACGCAAACGGCGCCAGCTCCAATGCCTTCACCAGCGACGCCATGACCATGTACCACTTCGACTGCACCGACCGCTTCGGCGACGATCTGCGCGAGCTTTTGCGCATGGTGTCCACGCCGTATTTCACGGCCGAGAGCGTGGCCAAGGAGCAGGGCATCATCGCCCAGGAGATCCGGATGTATGAGGACAGTCCGGATTACCGCCTTTACATCAATCTCATGCGCTCGCTGTACGACCACAATCCCCTGCGCGACGGCGTGGCCGGAACGGTCGAGTCCATCGCTGAGATCACACCGGAGCTGCTGTACGACTGCCACCGCGCTTTCTACAGCCCGTCCAACATGGCGCTGGCCGTGGTGGGCGACGTGGACCCCGCCTTTGTGGCCGACATGGCCAAGACGCTGCTGCCGGCGGAAAAGCAGCCGCGTCCGCAGCCGGACTACGGCGCGCCGGAAGAGCCCGAGCCGCTCGCCGGATGCATCGAGGAGGCCATGGAAGTCTCCATGCCGCAGTTTGCCGCAGGCCTGAAGCTCGGCCCCGCCGTTCATGGTGCGGAAGCGCTGCGCGAGCGCATGACCGCCT
>CAYROZ010000128.1:0-5159 GCA_964426125.1 uncultured Oscillospiraceae bacterium | reverse complement strand
GTTCTGGGCCTACGCTCAGCGCACGAACACCTGGACCTACGTGATCTTCTACGCACTGCTGATCGTGTTCTTCGGCTACTTCTACTCCACGATCCAGTTCAACCCCATCGAGATTTCCAACAACCTTCGCAAAAACGGCGGCTTCATCCCCGGCTATCGTCCCGGCAAGCCGACCAGCGAGTATATCACGAAGGTTCTCAACAAAGTTACCCTCTTCGGCAGCATCTATCTGTGCATCATTGCCGCTGCGCCCTACATCGTGAGCATCTACTCCAATGTGGCTCAGCAGGTGGGTCTGTCCCTCGGCGGCACCTCCATCATCATCGTGGTGGGCGTTGCGCTTGAGACGGTCCAGGCGCTGGAAAGCCAGATGCTCATGCGCCACTACAAGGGCTTCCTTGAATAAGAGAGGTATCGTGCCATGAAGCTTATCATGCTTGGCGCCCCCGGCGCCGGAAAAGGCACACAGGCGGAGATCCTGGCCAAAAAGCTCGGGATCCCCACCATCTCCACCGGCAACATTCTGCGCGCGGCCGTCAAGGCCGGCACGCCCACCGGCATGAAGGCCAAGTCCTTCATGGACGCGGGCGCGCTCGTGCCGGACGATGTCATCATCGGCATCCTGGCCGACGCGCTGAAGGCGCCCGAATGCGAAAACGGCTACATCCTCGACGGCGTGCCCCGCACGATCCCGCAGGCCGAAGCCATGGAGCAGCAGGGTGTCGAGATCGACTGGGCTGTGGACCTGGAAGTCGAGGACGAAGTGATCATCGAGCGTATGTCCGGCCGTCGCACTTGCGTGGCCTGCGGCGCGAGCTATCACGTTGTCAACGCACCGTCCAAGGTCGAAGGCGTTTGCGACGCCTGCGGCGGCGAGCTCACGATCCGCAAGGCCGCCGCTCCCGAAACCGTGCGCGCGCGCCTGGAAACCTACCACACCCAGACCGAACCCCTCATCGCGTTCTATCGTGAACGCAGCAAGCTCAAAACCGTGATGAATCAGCCCACCATTGAGGCCACCACGGCGGAGATATGCAAGGCACTGGGGATATGAGTTCAATCGTCATCAAATCCCCGCGGGAAATTGAGCGGATGCGCAAGGCGGGAAGAATTACCGCGGCTGCCCGGGCTCTGGCTCGGGATATGGTAGCGCCAGGCGTGACCACGGCTCAGATAGACAAGGAGATCGAACGCTTCATTCGGAAATGCGGCGCTGTTCCCACCTTCAAGGGGTATGGGGGCTTTCCCGCAAGCGCCTGCATTTCCATTAACGAAGAAGTGATTCACGGCATCCCCGGCTCCCGGGTCATTCATGAGGGCGACATCGTCAGCGTGGATGTGGGAGCGACTTACGACGGCTTTGTCGGCGACTGCGCGGCGACCTTCCTGGTCGGCGAGTGCAGCGAAGAGGCCAAGCGTCTCGTCGAAGTTACGCGGCAGAGCTTTTATGAGGGGATGAAATTCGCCCGTGCAGGCTATCGCATCGGCGACATATCCCACGCCGTGCAGGAATACGTTGAAGCGAATGGCTTCTCCGTGGTGCGCGAATACGTGGGGCATGGCGTTGGCGCTGTGATGCACGAAGCGCCGGAGGTTCCGAATTTCGGACCGGCCGGAAGGGGCCCCAGACTCGTTCCCGGCATGACCATTGCGGTCGAGCCGATGGTGGCGGCGGGTTCGTGGGAGGTAAGAACGCTGAAAAACGGCTGGACAGTGACCACCGTGGACGGCTCGCTTGCCGCTCATTACGAAAACACCATCGCCATTACGAACGGTGACCCCGAGATCCTTACCTTCACGGAGGATCGGATATGACCGCACCCGCGCCATTCGACGTGGTCGTGTCCCTTGCAGGGCATGACAGGGGACGGCTGTATCAGGTCGTCGGGGAGGAAAACGGGCGGCTTTGGCTTGCCGACGGCAGGCTGAAAAAGCTCGAGGCCCCCAAGCAAAAAGGCCCCAGGCACGTGCGCGTTGTCGCTCATGTGAGCGAAGCGCCGGCCACGGACAAACAAATCAAAACGACATTGGCACAGGCGGCCGAGGCCGCCCGAAAGAAGGGAGACCAACTTGGCTAAAGATGACGTTATCGAGCTGGAGGGTACGGTGATCGAATCCCTGCCCAACACGATGTTCCAAGTGGACATCGGCGGCGGACACACGATCCTGGCCCACATTTCCGGCAAGCTGCGGATGAATTTCATCCGTATCCTTCCGGGGGATAAGGTCACGGTGCAGATGTCGCCATACGATCTTACCCGCGGCCGCATCACCTGGCGGACGAAGTAACAAACCGTTAATACCGAAGCAATAGTTAAGGAGGCTTTAAAATGAAAGTCAGACCCAGCGTTAAGCCCATGTGCGAAAAGTGCAAGGTCATCAAGCGCCATGGCCGGGTCATGGTCATTTGCCCCAACCCGAAGCATAAGCAGAGACAAGGCTAATTTGTCTATCTTGAAACGAAAGGATTGATTGCGAAAGATGGCACGTATCGCCGGCGTTGACCTGCCCAAGGATAAGCGTATCGAGATAGGTCTTACCTACATCTACGGCATCGGCAGGACATCCGCAAAAAAGATACTCGAGCAGACCGGTATCAACCCCGATACCCGCGTCAAGGATCTCACCGACGCCGAAGAGGCGCTGATCCGCGAGTGCATTGACAAAAACTACATGGTGGAGGGCGACCTTCGCCGCGCTTTCGCGCTTGACATCAAGCGCCTGACCGAGATCGGCTCCTACCGCGGCCAGCGTCACCGCCGTGGCCTGCCCGTCCGCGGCCAGAGAACCAAGACGAACGCGCGCACCCGCAAGGGCCCGAAGCGCACGATCGCCAACAAGAAGAAGTAAGGGAGGGAAGAGATAAATGGCAGCGCCTAAGAAAAAGGTCAGAACCCGCCGCAGAGAGCGGAAGAACATTGAGAAGGGTCAGGTTCATATCAGCTCTTCCTTCAACAACACCATGGTCACCGTCACCGACACCAACGGCAACGCCCTGTCCTGGGCTTCTGCCGGCGGCATGGGTTTCCGCGGCAGCCGTAAGTCCACTCCGTTTGCTGCGCAGACTGCGGCTGAGACCGCTGCGCGCGCCGCGATGGAGCATGGCCTGAAGACCGTTGAGGTTTTCGTCAAGGGACCCGGCAGCGGCCGTGAAGCCGCCATCCGCGCCCTGCAGACCGTGGGTCTGGAAGTCACGATGATCAAGGACGTCACGCCCATCCCCCACAACGGATGCCGTCCGCCCAAGCGTCGTCGCGTCTGATTAAGGAGGAAAGATAAATGGCTAGATATACTGAAGCTGTTTGCCGCCTGTGCCGTCGGGAGAACCAGAAGCTCTTCCTCAAGGGCGACAGATGCTATACCGAAAAGTGCGCCATGGTCAACCGTGCGTATCCCCCCGGAATGCACGGCCAGGGCCGCAGCAAGACCTCTGAATATGGTCTGCAGCTGCGTGAAAAGCAGAAAGCCAAGCGCTACTATGGCGTTCTGGAAAGCCAGTTCCGCAGCTACTTCGAGCTGGCCTCCCGCCGTCCCGGCCAGGCCGGTGAGAACCTTCTCGCCATCCTGGAGTCCCGTCTGGACAACGTTGTTTACCGTCTGGGCTTTGCGATGAGCCGCGCCGAGGCGCGTCAGCTCATCAACCACGGCCACTTCACCGTTAACGGCCGCAAGGTCAACATCCCGAGCTTCCTGGTCAAGCCCGGCATGGTCATCTCGGTGAAGAACACCAGCCGTGATCTGGAAAAGCTCAAGGCCAATGTGGATGCCAACTCCTCCCGCCAGCCGCCGAAGTGGCTGGAGTATGACGCGGCCAATATGCTTGCCAAGGTGACCGGTACGCCCGCGAAGGAAGACATTGATCTGCCCATCGAGGAGCATCTGATCGTCGAGTTGTATTCCAAGTAATATAGCCCTCAATTGGAAAGCTGCAAAACCGCAAAAGCGCCTGTGGGCGCAAACTGAAAAGGAGGGTATGAATTCATGATAGAGATCGAGAAGCCGCGCATCGAGTGCATTGAGAATCCCAACGATGAAAGCTACGGCAAGTTCGTTGTTGAGCCCCTGGAAAGAGGCTATGGCACCACCCTCGGAAACTCCCTGCGCCGCGTGCTGCTCAGCTCGCTTCCCGGCACCGCGGTCACGACCATCAAGATCGCCGGCATCCAGCATGAGTTCTCCACGATCCCCGGCGTTAAGGAAGACGTTACGGAGATCGTGCTCAACGTCAAGAGCATCATCGCCCGTCTGCACAGCGAGACCGCCAAGACCGTTTACATCGAGGCGGCCGGCGAGTGCGAAGTGACGGCCGGTGACATCAAGGCGGATTCTGAGGTGGAGGTCCTCAACCCCGATCTGCACATCGCCACGCTTGGTCCGGACGCCACGCTCTCCATGGAGCTGACGTTCTCCCATGGCCGTGGCTATGTGGTTGCGGAGAAAAACAAGCCCGCACAGACGGTGGCTGGTGTCATCCCCGTCGATTCCATTTACACGCCCGTGCTCAAGGTCAACTACACGGTGGAAAACACCCGCGTGGGCAACCGCACGGACTATGACAAGCTGACCATCGAGGTCTGGACTGACCGCACCATCACGCCGCGTGACGCTGTGTCCCTCGGCGCGAAGATCCTGTGCGACCACTTCACTCTGTTCACGGATCTGTCCCAGAGCATTGGGCCGGATTCCACCGTGGTGGAAAAGAAGGTCACGCAGCGCGACAAGATCCTGGAGATGACCATTGAGGAACTGGATCTGTCGGTGCGCAGCTTCAACTGCCTCAAGCGCGCCAACATCAACACGGTCGAGGATCTCGTGTCCAAGACGCAGGAAGAGATGATCAAGGTGCGCAATCTGGGTCGCAAGTCCCTTGAGGAAGTTATGCAGAAGCTGGCGATGATGGGCCTGAGCCTGGCCAGCGAAGAAGAATCCAAGTAACACTCACTTTTGGAGGTAAACGAAAATGCCCGGAACACGCAAGCTCGGCAAGCCGACGGCAGCCCGTATGGCCATGCTGCGCCAGCAGGTCACGGACCTTCTGGACACCGGCCGCATGGAGACCACCGTCACTCGCGCCAAGGAGATCCGTCCCCTGGCCGAGAAGATGATCACGCTGGGAAAGAAGAAGGGCCTCGCCAACTATCGTCTGGCGCTGCGCTTCA
>CAYROZ010000127.1:0-5299 GCA_964426125.1 uncultured Oscillospiraceae bacterium | reverse complement strand
TACAACGCATTCGACGATAAACTCAAGCGCAATGTCGCCATCAAGGTCCTGCAGGACGACGTGGCCATGGACACGGAATCCCGCCGCCGCTTCCGCACGGAGTATCAGGCGGTCGCCATGCTTTCGCATCCGAACATCCGCGCCGTGTATGACGTTGTCTCCTCCGGCGACACGGAATACATCGTGATGGAATACGTTGACGGCATCAATCTCAAGCAGTATCTGAAAAAGAAGCAGGTGCTCAGCTGGAAAGAAGCGCTGCACTTCGCCACACAGATCGCCCGCGCGCTTTCACACGCGCACTCCAAGGGCATCATCCATATGGACATCAAGCCTCAGAACATCATGCTGCCCAAGGACGGCACGGTAAAGGTGGCCGATTTCGGCATCGCCATGGTGGAAAATGCGCCGGATCAGCCGGATTCCGACGAGGCTGTCGGCAGCATCCACTACATCTCGCCCGAGCAGGCGCGCGGCGAAAGCATTGACGCGCGCACCGATATCTACTCTCTGGGCGTTGTCCTGTACGAAATGCTCACGGGAAAACTGCCTTACGACGGCGCGACCGCTGCGGAGGTCGCCGTGCAGCAGATGTCCGTCATGCCGGACGCCCCCACACAGCTCAATCCGGAGATCCCCGAGGAGCTGGAGGAGATCACGCTCAAAGCCATGCAGCCGGACGCCGCGGAGCGCTATCAGTCCGCGGAGGAAATGCTGGCCGCTCTGGAGGATTTTCGCAAGGGAATGACCTCGCCGCTGGTGGAACGCCGCCCGATCACACCGGAAGCGGCCACACCTGCGCAGCGCGGGGAAATGCTGCATCTGATCCGGCGGGACGTTCCGCGCATCAGCCGCGCCGGTGAGCTGTCCAAGCAGGCCTATGTGCGCCGCCGTACACGCTCGGCCAAGATAAGCCTGCTGCTCGGCATTGGACTGGTTCTTTGCTTTGCTCTTTTCCTGGGCAGCTTTGTGTGGAATTACTGGCTGCGGGGCATTTTCCGCGATGCAGAGCGCACGGCTGTGCCCGATTTTGGCGGTCTGTATGCCGATTCCGTGGTACAGGACGCCTCCTTCACCGAGCTGTTTGACTTCACGATCGTCTACCAGGCAGATGAAAATTCGCCGGTCGGCATGGTCGTTGACCAGGATCCGGAGCCGGGTTCCAGCCGCATGATCACCGACGAGGGCATCCCCGTCACGCTCACGGTCTCCTCCGGCATTGAGCTGGTCACGATCCCCGATATAATCAACGACTACTATCCCGATGTGCAGACCAAGCTGAAGGATCTCGGCCTGAACATCATGACCGAGCTGGCCCCGTCCGACACCGTGACGGAAGACTTTGTCATCAGCTGCAAGCCCAACGTCGGCTCCGCCGTTGCCGCCGGTACCTATGTGACCATCACGGTCAGTGCCGGACCGGATGTCAATTATGTGGATATGCCGAATCTGGTCGGTGCCAGCAAGGCAGAGGCTCTCACGCAGCTGGCAGCTCTTGAGCTGATATGCACCGAAAACGAGATCAACTACGTTTCCTCCAGCGAGGAAGACACCGATCTTGTTCTCTGGCAAAACTATGAAGCCGGTGAGCAGATCGTGGCAAACACCAAGATCTATCTGCAGGTCGGCAGCGGCCCTGTAGAGACCGAGAGCAGCAGCGAAGGCGAGTGAGCGTGGAAGGGATCATCGTCAAAGCACTGAGCGGGTTTTATTATGTTCGCGCGCAGGGGGAGACCTACAGCTGCCGCGCGCGCGGAAAATTCCGTCTTGACGGACAAACGCCGCTGGTCGGCGACCGCGTTTGCATCGAACCCGCCGCGGACGGAAGCGGCACCGTGACACAGCTTTTGCCGCGAAAGAATTATTTCGATCGTCCGGCCGTGGCCAACGTGGACCTGCTGGTCATGATCGTATCGGCGGCCATCCCGGTCACAGATCCCTATCTGATCGACATGGTCACTGTGCAGTGCGAGAAAAAGCACTGCGGCTGTCTGATCGTCGTGAACAAATGCGATCTCGACCCCGGCGACGCGCTTTGCGCCATTTATGCCAAGACGCCCTATCCCATCCTTCGCGTCAGCGCCGCGACCGGCGAGGGAATCGACGCACTGCGCGATGCCATACGCTCTCGCGTGTGCTGCTTCACCGGCAACTCCGGCGTGGGCAAATCCAGCATTCTCAACGCGCTGGATGCGCGCTTTGCCATTGCCACCGGCGAGGTGAGTCAAAAGCTCGGCCGCGGCCGCCACACAACGCGCCACGTGGAGTTCTTCGATCTTGGCGAAAACACCTACATCGCGGACACACCGGGCTTTGCCGCCTTTGACGACGGTGCAGCACTTGGCATCCGCAAAAACGATCTGGCCGCTTTGTTTCCGGAGTTTTCCGATCACATGGACTCCTGCCGCTTTCTCGACTGCGCTCATCTGGCGGAGCCGGGCTGCGCTGTAACAGAAGCCGTGGCAGCGGGGTCTATCGCAGAAAGCCGTCACCGCTCCTACAGGCGGCTTTATGACCAGGCGGCAAAGATCCCGGACTGGCAAATGAAATAAACGCTTTTCATCCCTCCTGCATAAAATAATGCGGGAGGGATCGTTTATGCGTCAAGGCAACTGCCGCCGCCCCTGCGGCCGTCCTGGCGGCTGGATCGCCATTGCGATCGGCGTGCTCATTTTGCTGGGACTCATCCTGCCCGCCGGATTCTGGTGGGTCATCTGTGCTGCCGCGCTCATCTGCGGCGGCATCACCGTCATGCGGTCCTAGTCATATCGCTGCGCCGCGCTTCATAATCTGATACCAAACCAATGCAAGGAGAATGAGATTATGGACACGGCGTTTGAAAAACAATCGTATATGGATCACAAGCTGATATGGTCCGGCGGTATCGGCGGCGAGGAAAACGCCGAGTGTGTTGTGCCGGACAGTATGCCGGATCTCGGCGTGATCGTGGATGCGGATGCGGTCGTTTCCCTGCGAAGCAAGGAGCTGGTGAACGGACGGCTGAATGTGCAGGCGGACATCGCCGTAAAAATTCTGTATCAGCCGGAGGGGGAGAACACGCTGCGTTCTCTTTCCGTGGGCATAAGTTCCGCACTGACTGTTCCGGCCTGTGGGGAGAGCGAATGCATCGCACGCGTTTTACTGCGGGTGCGCTCCGTGGACGGAAAGGTGATCAACTCCCGCAAGGCCGCTGTGCGGGTGGAGCTGGCCGGCATGGGCTATTGCTATCAAAAGCAAAAAATGGAGCTGATCAGCGGCATCACCGCGTGTGATTGCTCAACGGAGACACTCAGCGGCCATCAGACAGGGTATTTAATATCCGATGTGCGCGAGAAAACCTTTGTTATGACCGACGATCTTGCCCTGCCCGCAGGGCTTTCCGATGTGGATGCCATTTTGACACAGCGCGTCACACTGCAAACGGACGAGACCGATATTGCCGGGGATAAGCTCGTGTTTCGCGGCCGTGCCTGCGTTTTTCTGCTTTTGCAGCAGGGGGAGAGCGTGTATCCATGCAATTATGAAACTGCCTTTTCTCAAATCATGGAGGTCAGCGGCGAGGCGGAGAGCTCGCCGGAGGTCTCCCTGATGCTGACGGGCGCTTATTTTGATCTGCCGGACCACAGCGGGGGAAAGGTCGGCATGGAGCTTCATCTGCTCGCGCAGATCGTATGCCGCAGCCGAACGGAATTTAGCTATCTGGCCGACGCCTATTCCAATCAGCGGCAGCTCAGCTGCGAGTTTTCCGAAAGCTCGCTTTGCGTCTCGCAGCGCCTTTTTTCTCTGACCCACGGCAGTGTATGCACAGCGGAAATACCGCATGGCACTTCCGATATTCTGTATGTGAAGGGGAACATCAGCAGCGTGAGCATGGCAGCGGAAGGCGTGGAGATCTCTGTAAATCTCAGGGCTGTATATCGCTGCGGAGACGGAAGCTATGGCAGTGTAAGCCGCCGCGTGCAGGAAACGATCGCTTTGGAGCCCGGAGAAGGGGAGATCATGCAGCCGCTCCATGCCTCGGTTTCCGGCACAGGAAGTTCTCTTAGCGCCGGCAGCGTTGAGCTGCGAGCGGGACTATCCATTCAAATGCAGGCGCAGCGGCTGTCCACGCTTCGCCATTTAAGCGCGATCTCCGTGGCGGAAACGCCGCTGCCGGACGCGCCATCGCTCACACTTCTTCAGTGCCGCGGGGACGATCAGCTCTGGCAGCTTGCCAAAACGCACCGTTCGACCCGCGCGGCCATACTGGATGCAAACGCAGGGCGCACCGAGGGACTTCTTCTCATTCCAAAGTGCAGGTAATGGTTGATATTGCGCGAAAGTTGTGCTAAAATACTCCCAATACATAGTAAACACAGGGGGAGTAAGAATGTCCGGACATTCCAAATGGCATAACATCCAGAAAACCAAGGGCGCGGCGGACGCCAAGCGCGCACAGGCCTTTACCAAGATCGCCCGCGAGATGATCGTTGCGGTCAAAGAAGGCGGCAGCGGCGACCCGAAAAACAATATGCGTCTGGCCGCGGTCATTACCAAGGCCAAGGCTGCCAATATGCCCAACGACAACATCAAGCGCACCATCGATAAAGCGCTCGGCAGCGGCGATACCTCGAACTACGAATCCGTCACCTACGAGGGCTATGGCCCCGGCGGCGTGGCCGTGATCGTGGAGGCGATGACCGACAACCGCAACCGCACCGCCAGCGAAGTGCGTCACTGCTTCGATAAATACGGCGGAAACCTCGGCGCCACCAACTGCGTCAGCTGGTCGTTCGACCGCAAGGGCGTGATCGTGGTCGATAACGAGGAAGCCGAGCTGGAGGAGGACAACGTCCTCATGGACGCCATGGAGGCCGGTGCTGCCGACATGGAAACCGAGGAAGGCTGCTTCACCATCTACACCGCGCCGGAGGATGTGACCGCCGTGGCCGACTACCTCACGGAGCATGGCTACAAGCTTTTGTCCGCACAGGAGGAAATGGTTCCCCAGTCCTACATCACCCTCACCGGCGAGGGCGAGCTGAAGAACATGCAGAAGATGCTCGACGTGTTCGAGGACAACGAAGACGTGCAGAACATCTGGCACAACTGGGAAAACAACGACTAAATATTCCAAAAGCCGTATGCAGAAGAAAATCCGCATACGGCTTTCCCTTTATTCGGCGCAAAAACGCCTTTGCAAATTTCGTGCACTGTGCTATAATATCCGCGCGAGTTTTCTGAACGGTCGCGGGCACGAGCCGAAAGGCTGTGCGTGAGGAAAGTCCGGGCTCCGCAGGGCAAGGATAACGGGTAACAC
>CAYROZ010000126.1:0-5304 GCA_964426125.1 uncultured Oscillospiraceae bacterium | reverse complement strand
ACTGATGCAGGACTGCTTCAGCACATGGAAGTACCCCCGACTACAAGGCCGACTATACAGCGTTTCGTAGGGGTAATCGCCCGTGAGCAGATAGATCTCGCGAAAAATTTTAAAGGAATTGATGAGCGACAGGATCAAAACGAAAAAGATCGACGGCGCAAGATACCGCAGCTTCAGCCGCCAGAAGATGCCCGCGTTTGACGCGCCGTCGATGGCGGCGGCCTCCAGCGGCTCGCGCGGGATGTTCGAAAGCGCCGCCATGAACAGCACCATGTTGTAGCCGAGGTTTTTCCATAGATAGAGAACCACGATCACGAGATAGCTCCACCCCGAGCTGAGCCACGCGACGGACTCGACCCCCAGCGCGTTTAATAGTCCGTTCAGCGCGCCGTTATCGTGGAAGATCACCTGCCATATGAGAACCACGGAGGCCGCCGGCACCACCAGCGGACTCAAAAGCGCGCTGCGCAGGGCGCTTTTCATGGGCAGCTTTTTCTCAAGCGCCACCGCTAATCCGAGCGGCAGCGCCACCGCGAGCGGCACGGCGAGGGCGGAGAAGATCAGCGTGTTGCCCGCCGCACGCTGAAAAGCCGCGTTTTGCATAAGTTTTGCGTAATTCGCCAGCCCCACAAACTCGCGGCTGACCGGGTTTGCTACCAGCGAATAGTAGATGACCACGCCGAACGGAACAACAAAAAACACCGCCACGCCCAGAAAGCTCGGCGCAAGGAAACAGGCGGAGGCAAGCTTTGCCCGTCTCCGCTCGTTATTGCTTCTTTGTTTGCGTGCGGTGTTTTTCATGTTCACCCCTGTTCGGCAAGATATAGGCTTGCCCGACTTTCGATGGCAGCCACGGTCTTATCCAGCGATATCTCGCCGCTGAGATAGTCCGCCGCCTGCTCTTTAACGATCTTCACCACATGCGCCTCCGGCGAGTTGGCACGATAGGTCCGGTCCACCGCAGCAAGCAGCGCGGCAAATTGTTCCGCATCCTCCCGCGTCTCGCCAAGGACCGAAACGGCGTGCTCGATGTCCGCTTCCAGTGAGTCGACGCGGATGGGCAGCGAGCTTTCCCGGCTTTCCTCCGAATGCAGATAGCTCTGGTAGTCCGTGAGCGTGTATTTGATAAACGCCCAGCAGCCGTCCATGTGCTCCGTGTCCGACGCAATGGCGAGCTCCCGCAGCGGCTCGATCACAGCACCCACGCCGTCGATGCACGGCCAGCCGATGCAGGTGACCGGCAGGTCAATGCGTCCCGCGCAATACGCTGTCAGGGTGATCTCATTTTTCCAGATATACGCCAACAGGTAATCCCCGCCCATCTCGTCGCCGCCGGAGACGCCGTGTTCGATCACAAAGCGGGCAAACGACAGCGTCTGCTCGATGGCCTCCGGGCAAAGCACGGCCGTGCCGCCGCTGCGGTCGATGAACGCGGGCGCATTTGCCTCGAGAATATAGCCGAGCCACTGGTCGTCATAGCACACCGCGTCCGACACAAGCCCCAGGCCTTCGTTTTCCTCAAGCCACGCGCGCACATCGTCAAACGTGCAGCCCATTTCCCCGCCCACGATCGCCGTGCTCGCCGCGGCCGTTTCCAGGTTATAGATCAGCGGCACGGAGCGCAGCACGCCGTCCACGGACAGGGCCTCGAGAACATTTTCCAGAAAATCCGCGCGGCTCATATCCGCGTCGGCGTCGATGAGCGCGCCAATGTCGGCCAGATAGCCCTTGCGCGAGAGCGTATCGATCGAGGCCCCATCCCCAAAGCTGCTGCTGCACAGCAGCAGATCGGGAAGAGCGCCGGTGTTCAGCTCATACAAAAGCCGCTCCGGGTCGCGGCCATCCACGCCGTCGCTGTAATCGACCAGCTCCACATAGTAATCCGGGTTCGACGCATTGAAAGCGATCACGAGCTGGCGCAGCTCGCTTTGAAAATTCACGCCCGCGAGCGTGAGCGTGGTTTTGTCCGCGCTGCGCAGTGTGTAGCCTGCCGGGAACACATACACATCACCGCCAAGACCTCCGTCGCTTTGGCGGACATAGGCCACCATGGTGGCCGCATCCAAAAACGCCACAGAGCCCACATATCCCGAGTCGAGGCCGAGCGACGCCCAGTCCACGCCGGAGTTCATGGTTTGCGCTTGGAGGTCATAGACATACGGCTGGCGGTTGTCCACCCACAGGCAGTCAAGCGTTCCGCCAAGCACGCCGTTGAACCATATTCCCACATCCAGCGTGCCGAGCGACTGAAGCGTCATCGTTTTCGGGTCGAGCACGAGCAGCTCCCGCTCCTCGTGTTCCATGTCCGGCCATCCCGCCGCGGCAATGCGCCCATCGGGCAGAGCCGCCGCCCCGGCATAGAGAAACGCACCATCGTATTTCGCCTCGCCGGTCAAGACCCCGGCAGCATCGCAGGAGGCGAAGCGGTGGCTGCTCAAAAGCACCACGCCGCCCTGCGCGCCCGGCAGCAGCCGCATGACCGCATCCAACGGCTCGCCCATATCCACGCGGGCAAGCTCCGCGCCGTCCGCGCCCACATGGCAGAGAGTCTGGCTGAAATTTCCCATCTCGTCCATGGCCGTGTCGTAATACCAGATCGACTCGTCCGGCAGCACGGCAAAATAGGCGGCATGCGCGTTCACCGCCGCCAAGTGAACAAGCGTGCCGTCCGGCTCAAGCCGGGCGATGCTGCCGCCCGCCGTCTCATACAGTTCGCCGCTGATCTCCTGCGCTTCGGCAAGGTTTACATAAATCTTTCCGTTGAAGCAGCCCATGCCGGCGATGCGCGCGCCCTCCGGCAGCGCGGCGCTTTGCTTTCCGGCGGGGTAACCTTCCTCCGGCGCGCGTTCGGGCGCACTTTGCGTGTCCGCCCTCTCCGCGCTTTCCTCCACCGTGTAATAGGTCGTCACCGGCACGGTCGGGTCCGGCGCGGTCTCCATCCGGCCGCAGGCGCACAGCGCGCACAGGCACACGATCGCCAGCATCATCGAAACGATCTTTTTGGTCATGCTCTCCGCCTCCTTTGCTTAGGTAAACGCAAAAACGAACCACGTTGTGACAAATTTTTTCGTCCCGGCGGCAAAATCACACCTCCGCCATAGACTACACCTGTCACCTGCGCCTACTATAGCACGGTAGACTACATTTGTCAACTATCCCTGTTCCGCCAGATAAATGCTCGCGCGGCTTTGGATGTTCGCCGCCGTCTGCTCGGCAGTCTTATCCCCGGCGAAAAAGGCCGCAGCCTCGTCCATAATGATCTGCTCGAGCGCCGTGTCACGCTCGAAAAAGCCGTCCGCCTCGCTCATCAGCGCTTCCAGCGCGTCCATAGCGACCGTGCTGCCGAGGGACAAGGACAGGTCGCCCTTGCGCGTGGCAGCAAACATCTGGCCTTTTGTCGCCGCCGCCTCCGCGCGGCGGCTCTGCCACACATCGAAGCGCAGCGGGATGGAATTGATTTTCGCCTGCCGCTCAGCCGAGAGGGAATAGCGGATGAAGGCCCAGCCGCCAGTTTGATTGCCGCTCGATGAAAGACCCCAATAATACGGCGCCGGGGCAACCAGCACACGTCCGCCGCGAGCGCCCGGAAGCCCGAGAGACACGGCATCGCCCGTGCCGCTTTCAAGACACCCGAGCAGCCAGTCCGCCACGAGCCAATCGCCATCATACGAAAGCGTCGTGCACACCAAGTGCGCGTCACCCGGCCAATCCTCCGTCGTTTCCTCCGGCAAGGCCGCCGCCAACGTGAGCAAGGCGGCAAATTCCGCGCTGTCAAAGGCGCAGGTGCCATCCGCATAGTTTACATAACGCTCATTCCCTGCCAGCATATACGCCAGAAATTCCGCGCGCGTGATCTCGCCCGCGAAGGGGTCTTTGCCCGCCGCGAGTTCCAGCAGCGCCGCCGCGTCCCACGCATCCGGCGCATCCGCCGTTTCGGGTGAAGCCAGCATGGTCACAAGGCCGCAATGCGGCATCACGCCGTAAAGTGCGCCGTCCGTCTCCATCGCGGCGAGCAGCGGGGAGAAAAGGTCCTCGCGCGCGAGCGTTTCGTCCGCGTCGAGGAAGGGATAGAGGTCAGCCAGCAGTCCCTTTTGTATGTAAAGCGAAACCGGCAGCGCCGTCAGATCGTACACATCCGGCGCGTCGCCCGCCGCAATGTCGAGGCCAAGCTTTTCAAGGCCGCCGCTGGGGTCGGACGCGGTGTTATAAACCGAGTAATCCACCAGCTCCACGCGGTATTCGCTCTGGGATTCGTTAAATTCCAGCGCCGCCGAGGCGACCGCTTCCGCGTCAAAGGTCGCGAGCGTGAGCACGGTAACACCGTCCTGCGCCGCCGAGGCCGAGACGGAAAACAGCCCGTTTTCCGCCGCCACCAGCCACGCATCCGCGCCAAGGCTCCACACGCCACTGACCATATCATCGATGCCGAGTTCGAGCCACGCCGCAAGGCGCGTGCATTCGCCGGTCTCCGGCTCGACGGCATAAAAGCACACGCCGTCCGTCCCGTATCTTCCGCCGTCAAACAGCGCCGTCAAAGCGGAGGAAAGCGCCGCGCCGTCCTCCCACACGCCGCGCGCGGGGTCGAGATACACCAACCGACTTTCGCCGCCCCACGTTTGGCACACCGCCGCGCGGCCATCGTCCAAAAGGCAAAGCGTACCCATGCCGTCGCCGCCGGAAAGGCGGAAACGCTCCACGCCCTCCCGGTCGAGGCACACGACCTGCCCGCACGCATCCGCGCCGCCGGAGACGAGATACAGCCGCTCGCCATCGGAAAGCAGAGCAACATCGCCAAGCCCGCTCGGCAGGGCGAGATCAAGCGTTGTCTGCCCATTCGCATCGAGGCGCAGAAGCCGCGTTTCCGTCGCAAGCCAAAGCCCGTCCGCCGCCGGACAAAAGGCGGCGATCTCGTCCGCGTCCACGGCATAGCGACGCAGGAGAGCGCCGTCCGCATCCAGCGCCGCGATTGCCGCGCCGTCCGTTTCATCGTACAGATAAAGCGTGCCATCAAGCCACTGCGCGCCGGATTCATAGTCCGCCCCAACGGCCAGCGAGAGCGCCTCGGCACGATAGCTCTTCCCTTCCTCCATCTCGTGCCCCCGGCCGCAGGCGCACAGCGCTAGTATGGCTAGAAATGAAACCGCAATAGATATGCTGGACGCTCTCCTTTTCATAGGCGCGATCTCCCTTTCCTAATTTTATACAAACATCCCGTTCGCCCGTTCAGATAATAGCTACCCTTTCTGCTTCAAGTCTGAGTAATGGAGGGCAACCCTATGAAATTCAAGCAGCTTAGCACCGGAA
>CAYROZ010000125.1:0-5333 GCA_964426125.1 uncultured Oscillospiraceae bacterium | reverse complement strand
GACCTTGAGCTCATCAGCGAAGGCCGCCGTCTGGCCGACGAGCTGGGCACAGAGCTTTGCGGTCTGCTGCTGGGCGACAATGTGGACGGCATTGCCCACGAGCTCGGCGGCCACGGTGCGGACAAGGTTTATGTGATCAACGACCCGCGCCTGAAAAACTACACCACTGACGCTTACACCAAGATCATCTGCGACACCGTGAAGGCTTATAAGCCCGAGGTACTGCTGTTCGGCGCGACCAACATCGGCCGCGACCTTGCCCCCCGCTGCGCCGCCCGCCTGCACACCGGCCTTTGCGCCGACTGCACGCATCTGGACGTGGACATGGGCATCTACAAGGACTTCCTGCGCGGCGCTTCCACGCTGGCGGAGGACAAGATCGAAAAGCTCGGCACCATCAAGGTCATGAGCGTGCAGGACGGCAAGGTCCAGAACAACGACCACGATCTGGCCCGCGATCTGAAGATGACCCGCCCGGCATTCGGCGGCCATCTGATGGCCTCCATCGTGTGCCCGCGCTTCCGTCCCGCCATGGCTACGGTGCGTCCCGGCGTTATGAAGCGCCGCCCCTACGACGCGGACAAGGCCGCCGCTCTTGTGATCGAGCACCCGGCCTATGAGCTGAGCGACGCCGATTTGAAAACCGAGGTCCTTGAGGTCGTCAAGGCCGCGAAGGAGCTGGTTGATCTGCTGGGCGCGGACGTGGTCGTTTCCGTGGGCCGCGGCATCGGCGCGGACGTGGAAAAGGGCATCGAGCTTGGCCAGCAGCTGGCGGATGTGCTTGGCGGCGTGCTCGGCGGCAGCCGTGCCACCATCGACTCCGGTTGGCTGTCCGCTGACCATCAGGTCGGCCAGACCGGCAAGACCGTCCACCCGAAGATCTACATTGCGCTCGGCATCTCCGGCGCCATCCAGCACAAGGCCGGTATGCAGGACTCCGAGTGCATCATCGCCGTGAACAAAAACGAGTCCGCCCCCATCTTTGAGATCGCGGACTACGGCATCGTGGGCGACCTGTTCAAGGTCGTGCCGATGATGATCGAGCAGTTCAAGGCCCAGAAGGAAGAAAAAGCTTCCGTATAAAAAGCGCATAGCGAACAGCCCCTCCGACCATTCGGAGGGGCTGTTTTCCTGTGCAACGAAAAAGGCTGCGGAGCGCATCCGCAGCCTTGGTTATTAATATTCGAGCACGAGCTTGGTTTCCACGGTTTCCGGTTCCGGGGCCTTGAATTTGCCGCAGATGCGGTGCCACAGCAGGCACAGGATGCCGAAGCCAACGGCCACCATCAAAATGATGCGCAGCGCGTTCCAGCCCGTCCAAACCTGGGCCAGCACCCAATCGGCCGCCACAACGCCGCCGGCGCCGGCCAGCAGCCATTTGAGATTCTTTTTCTTAAACAGGTCGCGCAGCTTTTTGTGCGGGAAGAGAAGCTTATACACCACGCAGAACACGCCCAGCAGCACCGCGCCCTGAAGCACGAAGCCAAGGATCGTGCCCCAGATGGGCAGCCCCGCCAGCGCTGTGAACACCGCCACGGGGATGGCCCCGATGGCCCACAGCGGCAGAAGGATCAGCGCCTTTACGGCGACCGGCAGGCGGATGATCGCCGCGCGAAGCTGATCGGCTCTGGACAATTCGACCGTTTCGGTGTAGTGTATGGAGTAGTCCGCCTCGCCCTGCTCGCGCAGGTATTCGGTGGTGTGCAGAAGCTCCTCGGAGGTGAAGTTTGCATTCACGCCCGCGCCGAGCCCCAGCGCCACGGCACTCAAGCCAACAATGGCGGCGGTTTTCTTTTTCATCTGCGTCCCTCCTTTGGCCAAGGGTACAAGAATACAACTTGATTATACCACAAGCTGTGTGAAAAAGAAAACTACGAATAATTACATTTTGAGGTGATATTATGCCCGATCTCATCGCGCATTATTATTTTGGCGAGAGCGTTCTTTCCGCGCTGGACGAGCCGCTGCGCGCGCGCATCGACCCCAAAATCTACGGCTTCACCTGCGCGGGGCCGGATGTGTGGTTTTCCCTCGGCTTTCTGGGCGGACGGGACAAGCCATACGCCGTGCGCGGCACGATCATGCAGCACGAAAAATGCGGCGCGTATCTTCTGGCGCTGGCGGACGAGGCCAAAAACGGCGGTGACGCCCGCGACGCGCTGTTTTCGTATCTGGCCGGTTTTCTGTGCCACTACTGTCTGGACAGCCGGTGCCATCCGTACATTGAAACCATGACCGGAAACTACGACGGCACGGAGCGCACCCGCTGCTATCGCGGGGCGCACACGCGCTTAGAGCGCGCCATTGACAGCCACATCCTGCGCGAAAAATACGGCTTTGTGCCATGGCACTTCCCCTTCCGAAAGCGCGTTTTGCGCCTTCGCGCGCTGCCCGAATCGCTGCGTGCCGGACTAAACCGGGCCCACGAGCGCGTGTACGGCTGGGAGGGCTGCTTTGACCAATTGCAGCGCTGCGTGCGCGACCAGCGGCGCTTTTACGCGCTGATGAAGGACCCGCTCGGTCTGCTCACGCCCCTTCTGCGTCTGGCCGACAACGGCAAAAGCACCCATGATCTGCCGGGTCTGACCTACCACGGCAAGGACATCGACGGCGCTGTGGTGGATTATCTGAACGAAGGCCGTAAGCCCTGGCGCCACTTCTGCGACACGAGCATCGAATCGACGGACGGCTTCTGGACGCTGTTTGAAAAGGCCAGAGGCGACTGCCTTGGCATGATCGGCGCGTGCCGCGCGTACGTCTACGAAAACGGCCCCTCCCCCGCCGCCGTGATCGGCGACCGCTGCTACGAGACGGGCTTTGCCTGCGATGACCCGCGCAACGGGGCCGAACAGCATTACGAGCCGATTTTTTGAACGAAATCCAAAAATTCTTTACCGAAAGGCCACATTCGCGCCACAGTCTATTCACATAATGGACATAAAAACACCCGATAATATAGTCAAATCGACTGAAGCGGGTGTTTTGTTATGTCTAAGTGGAGAAGGATCCTGATTATTTTTGTTTCGGCTGCCATGCTGTGCGCGACTGCCGCGCTGGCCCGGCCGGTATTTGAGCCGGAGCAGCACACCGTGGCCTGCATCGGCGACAGCCTCACCTTCGGCACCGGCAGCAACGAGCCCGGCACGGAAAGCTGGCCCGCCGTTTTGGCCCGGAAAACCGGCAAGCTTGATCTGGACACGCTCAACTTCGGCGTTTACGGCAGCACGGTGGAGATGTTCACGCCCTGGAGCTACAACGACACCTGGTCGTTCGTGAACAGTCTGAACAGCGACGCGGATGTGTTCCTCATCCTGCTCGGCTCGAACGACTGCAACTCCCCCGCCCCGGACTGGACCTTTGACGAGGCGTATCGCTATCTGCTGACCACCTATATGAACCTTCCGCAAAGCCCCACCGTGGTGGTCGTCCTGCCGCCGGATATGTATTTCAAAAGCTTCCCGCTGAGTATGTCGAACGACTCCATCGAGACCATCCGTGAAACGGAGCGCCGCATCGCCGCGGAATACGGGCTGGACGTGATCGATCTGTCCGCCATTTCCGGCGACATGGAGCAATACTGCGTTGACGGCGGCCACTACGATTCCACGGGCTACGCCATGTTCGCCGACTACATTTACGGCGAGCTGTGCGCCATCCTGTGATTCAATATAGGAAGTCAGGCAAACCCAAAAATCATTTCTCCCCCCAAAAAAGCCGCGAACGGGCCTCCCTCCGTTCGCGGTGATTTGTTTTATCTTGACAATTTCACCGCGGCGCGTATACAATAGAAATACTATATTAAAATGCAGGAGTGTTTATCATGCAGGCATTGATGCTGGCCGCCGGAATGGGAAAGCGGCTTGGAAAATACACCAAAGGACACACCAAATGCATGGTGAAGGTGGGCGGAAAAACGCTGCTGGATCATGCGGCGGACGCCCTGCGCGCGGCGGGCATCCACAAGTTCGTCATCGTTACGGGCTACGCCGGGGACAAGCTGGAGGCATACGCGCGCGAGCAGCTTTCGGATTTTGAGCTGGAGTTCATCCACAACCCGGACTACGCCTCCACCAACAACATCTATTCCCTCTATCTGGCGCGCGACGCCATGGCGAGCGACGACACCATTTTGCTCGAGTCCGATCTGATCTACGAGCCGCAGCTCATCCGCGCGCTGGTGGAAGCGCCGCAGGAGAACATCGTTACGGTCGCAAAGTACGAAAGCTGGATGGACGGCACCGTGACGCTGCTCGACGAGCAGGGCTATGTGCGCGAGTTCATCGAAAAGAAGGACTTCCGCTTTGCCGCCGCCGGCGACTACTACAAAACCGTGAACATCTACAAATTCAGCCGCGACTTTGCCCAGCGGCTGTATATCCCCTTCCTGCACGCCTACATTCAGGCCTACGGCACGAACCGCTATTACGAGCTGGTGCTCAAAACGCTCGCCCGCACCCCCGGCGCGGAGATGTTCGGCTACGAGGTGGGCGATCTGAAATGGTACGAGATCGACGACGTGCAGGATCTCGACATTGCGGACACGCTTTTTGCCCCGGACGACAAGCGTCTGAGCGCTTACGAGCTGCATTTCGGCGGTTTCTGGCGTTTTTCGGGGCTGAAGGATTTCTGCTATCTGGTAAACCCCTACTACCCGCCGGAGAAAATGCGCGACCAGATGAAATATTTCTTCGACCCGCTGCTGATGCAGTACCCCTCCGGAATGCGCATCCAAAAGCTGCTGGCCGGGCGCTGCTTCGGCGTGAGCGAGGATTATCTGCTGGTCGGAAACGGCGCGGCGGAGCTGATAAACACCCTTGGCCGCGCGATGCATGGCACCATGGCGCTGCCCGTGCCCGCCTTTAACGAATACGTCCGCTGCTTCCGCGACTGCGACATTCATCCGCTGCGCTCGGCGGACTATGGCTTCGGCTTCGATCTGGCCGCGCTGAAACAGGCCGCCCGCGAAAACGAAAATCTGGTGCTCGTAAACCCGGATAACCCCAGCGGCGCATTTTTGAAAAAGGACGAGCTGTTTGAACTTCTGGACGTTTGCCGCGAGGCCGGCACGCGCGTGGTGGTGGACGAATCGTTCGTAGACTTTGCCGAGCCCGAACTGCGCTACACACTGCTGGACGACAGCATTCTTGAGCGCTATCCCACGCTTGTTGTGATGAAATCCATCAGCAAGTCCTACGGCGTGCCGGGTCTGCGTCTGGGTGTGCTCGCAAGCGCGGACACCGCGCTCATGGACGAGCTGCGCGCGCTGCTGCCCATCTGGAACATCAACTCCTTCGCGGAGTATTTCATGCAGATCTACACGCTCTACGAATCAA
>CAYROZ010000124.1:0-5346 GCA_964426125.1 uncultured Oscillospiraceae bacterium | reverse complement strand
GTTCGACGAGACCACGCTTTTGCCCGCCAGCAGCGACCGGCGGGAATACTCCCACGCCGCGTCCGTGCCGCCCATGACCTCCGCCACGACCGTCACGCTCGGGTCAGCCTCAATGGCGGCGAAATCCTCCGTCATATACGGCGAAAATTCATCCGGCTCATGCGCCCGGCGCACCAAAATCGGCCCCTGCGCCAGGGGAGCATCCGAAAGCTCGCTCCAAACGCGGCACACGGCCTTGCCCACCGTGCCATAGCCCAAAACAGCAAATCTCTTTTTCTCCATTGCACTCACCCCGCCAAAACGGTCGCCTTGATGATGCCCTCCAGCGCCGTTATACTCGAAAGCAGCGCCTCCGTGGTCACATTCAGCGAGGCTGTGTCCGCCGTGATGGTAACGGGCGCAGTGCCGTTGGAGGGGATGGACTGGTTGATGGTCAGAATGTTCGCGCCGTGGCTTGAAAACAGCGCCAGCACCGCCGAGAGCATTCCCGCCACATCCTCCAGCAAAAGCTGGAACGTGACGATGCGGCCGCGGCCCAGATCGCGAAACGGCAAAACCGTGTCGCGGTACTTATAGTAGGCGCTGCGGGAGATGCCGGCCATTGCCGCCGCCTCCGCGACCGTCTGGGCGCGCCCCGTGTCCAAAAGCTCGCGCGCCTGTGTGACGCGGATGAACACCTCCGGCAGCGCGCTGCCCTCGACAAGATAGTATTTTTTCCCGGTATCCGGCATAGCGTTTTGTCCTCCTATGGCGGTTAAATGTCCGTAATGTGCGAACATAATACCACCACCGCGCGCAGAATGCAAGTCTTTTCTTTTGAAAATTTGTTTTCTCCGGCACACAAAAAGAGGCACGCCGCATTTTGCGGCGTACCCCGTGAAATTTCTGTATTGTCAGCCAAAGATCGCGCTCAGATCGCCCAGGAAAATGTTCCAGTTCGTATTCAGGCGCACAAAGTATTCGTCCAGATAGCCATGATTGATCACGGTGACCGGCGAGCTGCCGGCAAAAAAGCCCGCAGCGGTCAGCGCCACCGCCAGCAGCAGACACACAAGCGCCAGCAGCGCAAAGATCTTCCACACTCGTTTCATCGCATTCATTCCACGGCCACCTTTCTTCCAAGCAGCGCGTCACACAACGCCCGCACGCCGCGGACATACAGCCCGATCAGCCGCACATCCAGCCACACGCCGCAAAACACCAGCAGCAGCGCCAGCGCCATGAGCAAAAAGCCCAGCGCCAAAAGCAGCAGCGCATCGGCAATGTAGCTTAAACACCACAGCGCACCGATGGCGGCCAGCCCCGCCGCGATCACGGCCGCTGCACCGGGGATCAGCCAAACCAGCGCCACGCCCAGCGTTAGTGCCGCCAGCGGCACGCCAACGATCAGCAAAATGACGCCCAGCAGCGTTCCGCCGGCCGCCGCCGGCAGGGGCGCGCCCACGCGGCGATACTCCGGACGGTGCGGACGCTCGTATTCGTCGTCATCGTCCTCATCGTCGTATTCGTCGTCCGGCTCGTCGATCTGCTCCGGCTCCTCGTCCGGCTCGGCCGCCGATTCCTCCAGCGAGCGCATGATGATGGCGACCGGGTCATCCTCCGCCGCCTCGCCGAGAGGATCGTAGTCGGGCAGCGGGACGTTTTTCACCTCGCGTGCCTTTTTTTCGGCCTTTTTCAGCGCATCGCGCTGTTTGGCCTCGGCCGTGATCTGGCCGGGGATGTAGCCGCGCGAGAGCGAGATGGCGACCTTTGTGGGCGAGCCGAGCTTTTCCAGCAGCGCCGCCTCACCGGCCTCACCGGCGGCATCGAATTTGGCCGTGTATCGTTCAATGGCTATGCTGCGGTCCGACTCCGTCATGAAAACGAGCAGCCGCCGCAGTTCCGCCAGAAATCGTTGTTTGTTCAAGGTGGAACCTCCCACTTGGATCGAAGAAAATGTAAAATACTACGAATAATATTATATACCATAAATCCGCCGCCGCGTCAATCCGGCTTGACAAGCGCGGCACACACATATAAAATATTATTTTATGAAAACGTTCGGGCTCCGCGCCCGCAGATTTGAGAGGACAAAGATATGGCAAAGGATAAAAAAGTTGAGCAGATCACCAACATGGAGGACGATTTTGCCCAGTGGTACACCGACATCTGCCGCAAGGCGGAGCTGGTGGACTACTCGTCCGTCAAGGGCTTCCTGGTCCTGCGTCCGTACGGCTACGCCATCTGGGAAAACATCCAGCGCATCATGGACGGCATGTTCAAGAAAACCGGCCATGTGAACGTGGCCATGCCGGCCCTGATCCCGGAAAGCCTTCTGAAAAAGGAGGGCGAGCTGGTGGCGGGCTTTGCGCCGGAGGCGGCCTGGGTCACCCACGGCGGCAGCGAGGAGCTGGAGGAGCGTTTGGCCTTCCGCCCCACGTCCGAGACCATGTTCTGCGACCATTGGCACAATGTGCTGCAAAGCTGGCGGCAGCTGCCGATGCTTTATAACCAGTGGTGCTCCGTTGTGCGCTGGGAAAAGACCACGCGTCCGTTCCTGCGCTCGCGCGAGTTCTGGTGGCAGGAGGGCCACACCATCCACGAAACGGCCGAGGAGGCCATTGCCGAAACCGAGCAGCAGCTCAACTGCTACGCCGATTTCTGCCGCGACGCGCTGGCCATGCCGGTGGTCAAGGGCCGCAAGACCGACAAGGAAAAATTCGCCGGTGCGGAGGCCACCTACACCATCGAGTGCATGATGAAGGACCACAAGGCCCTGCAGTCCGGCACCAGCCACTTCTTCGGCGACAAGTTCTCCCGCGCGTACGAAGTCACCTTCACCGGCCGCGACAACACGCTGCAACACCCCTTCCAGACCTCGTGGGGCTCCTCCACGCGTCTGATCGGCGCGGTCATCATGACCCACAGCGACAACAGCGGTCTGGTCCTGCCCCCCGCCATTGCCCCCACGCAGGTGGTCGTGCTGCCCATCGCGCAGCACAAGCCCGGCGTGACCGAGGCGGCCGAGGCGATCAAGGGCCGCATCGAGGCGCTTGGTCTGCGCGTCAAGCTTGACGATTCCGACAACTCCCCCGGCTGGAAGTTCGCCGAGTATGAGATGAAGGGCGTGCCCCTGCGCGTGGAGATCGGCCCGAAGGACATGGAAAAGGACCAGTGCTGCGTGGCCCGCCGCGACACCGGCGAAAAGGTTTTCGTGCCGCTCGCGGAGCTGGAAACCGCCATCCCGAAGCTTTTGCAGGACGTGCACGACAATCTCTACGCCATGGCGGAGAAGAACCTTGCCGAGCACACCTACGCGCTGGAAACCTGGCAGGACGTGCAGCAGATGGTGCAAAACGGCGGCGGCTTCGCCCGCACAAAGTGGTGCGGCAGTCTTGACTGCGAGCTGGCCATGAAGGAAAAGGCCGGCGTTTCCAGCCGCTGCATGCCGCTGGACCAGTCCGGCACCACGGGCCGCTGCCCGGTTTGCGGCAAGGAGTGCACCACGGACATCTTCTGGGGCGTCGCCTACTGATAACGCTCCCGAAACCGCGGGAACAAAAATCCATTCCGCTTCGTCTTATGGCCAAACCCCATGAAACGAAGCGGATTTTTTCAAAACGGAGGATACGAACATGAAGAAAGCTCTTGCCCTGCTTCTGGTCATTCTCGCACTGGCTGGTCTTTGCGCCTGCGGCAAAAGCGCCGACCAGGCCACGGCCGCCGGGACCTACGCCATGACGGAAGAAGCCTACGAGGTCGCAGAGGCCGCGCCGCTTGAACCATTTGAAAACGCGGCTGCGGAGTCCGCCGCGGATATCGACGCGGATTTCTCCGTTGGCGCGGAGGGCGCCGCCGCCCCTTCCGCCGCGAACATCGACACCTCCAAGATCATCTACACCGGCTACGCCGAGATCGAAACGCTGGAATTTGACGCGTGCTGCGAGGCCGTGCAGTCGCTCATCGAGCAGACCGGCGGTTTTCTGGAAGCGAGCAGCCTGCGCGGCGGCTATTACCACGCAAACAGCCTGCGTTCGGCGGAATACACCATCCGCATCCCGCGCGAAAGCTTTGACAGCGTGACCGAGGGCCTTTCCGAGCTTGGCCATGTGTCCCACTGCTCCATCACGGCCGAAAACGTGGCCAGCGCTTACTACGACACGGAAAGCCGTCTCGCCGTTTACCGCACGGAGGAGGAGCGGCTGCTGGCCATGCTGGAAAAGGCCGAAACGGTCGAGGATATGCTGGACATCGAAGACCGGCTGGCCGAGGTACGCTACAGCATCGAAAGTCTGACCACCGATCTGCGCGGCTGGGACAGTCTTATCAGCTACTCCACGCTGCATCTGACGATCGAGGAGGTCGAGGAGATCGTGGAGACCGAGGAGATCGGCTACTGGGCGAACATCGCGCGCGGCTTTTCGCGCACGCTGCGCGGCATCGGACGCTTTTTCTCGAATCTCCTGGAATTCATCCTCATCTCCCTGCCGGTGCTTGTGCTGCTGGGCATCGTGGCGCTGGTCGTGATTTTGCTCATCCGCCGCAGCCGCAAGCGCCGCGCCGCGAAGACCGCCTATCCCTCGCAAACCTATACCGCCCCGGAGCCAAAAAACAAGGAATAAACAAAGCCGCCCACCGTGACAAAGCACGGTGGGCGCTGTTTTTTTATTCTTTCACGCGGCAGACGAGCGCGTTGTTTTCCCCGTCGAGCACAAGCGTGGAGCCGGCGGGCATGTCGCCCTGCAATATCTTGCGGGCGATGAGCGTTTCCGCGTGCGATTGCAGATAGCGTTTGAGCGGGCGCGCGCCGTAAACGGGGTCGTAACCGCCGTTTATGAGGATGCGCTTGGCCTCGTCCGTGACCTCGAGCGAAAGCTCCTTGTCCGCCAGACGCGTTTTCAGACTGCGCATGAGGATATCCACGATGCGGCCCAGATTTTCCTTCGTGAGCGGACGGAAGAAAATGGTCTCGTCCAGACGATTGAGAAACTCGGGGCGGAAATGCGCCTTCAGCTCGGCATTCACCGCCGCGCGGGCCTCACCCGAGATCGTTCCGTCGGGTCCGATGCCGTCCAGCAGGTACTGGCTGCCGAGGTTCGACGTGAGGATGATGACGGTGTTTTTAAAGTCCACCGTGCGGCCCTGCGAGTCGGTAATGCGGCCATCGTCAAGGATTTGCAGCAGGATGTTGAACACATCGGGATGGGCCTTTTCCACCTCGTCAAACAGCACCACGGAATAGGGCTTGCGCCGCACAGCCTCCGTGAGCTGGCCGCCCTCGTCGTAGCCAACGTAGCCCGGAGGCGCGCCGATGAGACGGCTGACGGAGAATTTCTCCATGTACTCCGTCATGTCGATGCGAACCAT
>CAYROZ010000123.1:0-5435 GCA_964426125.1 uncultured Oscillospiraceae bacterium | reverse complement strand
CGCACCTTCCAGCTCAATCCGCTGTTCGGCGATTTCACCGTTGCCGAAAACATCGCCACGGCCTATCATCTGCGCCCGCATTCCACCGTGGCGCAGGCGTTTTTCGGCACCAAGACCTACCACGAAAACGAAAAATACATCGCCGAATCCACCGACGAGATCATCGAGTTCCTCGGCCTTGGCCACGTGCGCAACGAGCTTGCGAAAAACCTGCCCCACGGCTACCAGAAGATTTTGGGCGTGGCGCGCGCTTTGGCCACGAAACCCAAGCTCCTGCTCTTGGACGAGCCGCTCGGCGGCATGAACCCGGAGGAGATCGCCTTTTCCATTCAGGCCATCGCCAAAATGCGCGACAAGGGCATCACGGTGCTGGTCGTGGAACACAATATGCAGATCCTTGAGATCCTCGATTCCGTCACGGTCATCAGCTTCGGCGAGAAGATCTTCGAGGGCACTCCGGAGGGGATGCGCAGCGACCCCACGGTCATCAGTACCTATTTCGGAGGTGCGGTATGAGCAACATTCTCGAGATCAAAAACCTCAAGGTCATGTTCGGCAAATCCGTGGCCGTGCGCAACATCAGTCTGCACGTGCCGCAGGGCGGCATCGTGACCGTGATCGGCTCCAACGGCGCGGGAAAGTCCACCACGCTCAACGCCATGATGAGCATCGTGAAAAAAGCGCAGGGCACCATCACCTTCAACGGCGAGGACATCACCAACGAGCCCACGCAGAACATCGTGCAGAAGGGCCTCGCGCTCGTGCCGGAGGGACGGCATCTGTTCCCGTATCTGTCGGTTTATAAAAATCTTCAGCTCGGCGCCACGCAGCGCAAGGACAAGGACGGCATCGCCCGCGATCTGGAATTCGTGTACGAGCTGTTCCCCATTCTGAAAGACCGCGCCAAGCAGAAGGCCGGCACGCTCTCCGGCGGCCAGCAGCAGATGCTCGCCATCGCGCGCGGCATCATGGCCGACCCGAAGCTTCTGTGCCTCGATGAGCCGAGCCTCGGCCTCGCGCCGGTCGTCATCGACGATATCGGCGAGAAGATCAAGGAGATCAACAAAACCAAGGGCACGAGCATCCTGCTTGTCGAGCAGAACGTCCATCTGGCGTTCGGCGCGGCAAACTACTGCTATGCGCTGGCCGTGGGCGAGGTAGCCGCGGAGGGCACGGTGGAGGACATCCGCAAAACCGACGCCGTGAACAAGGCCTACTTCGGCTGACATATCCCCCGCGCAAAACGCAACAAAAAACGGCTGTCCGAGAATTCGGACAGCCGTTTTGCTGTGTTTTAAATATTTGTGATCTTGCGCACGCGCTCGATGGGGATCTTCACGACCTGCCGGTCGTAGGTCACAAGACCGTTCAGCTCCTCCTCCACGTCCGTCAGCTGGGTGTATATCGCGGCGGCGAGCCCGGCCTTTTTCGCGGGATAGATCTCCTTCCAGAAAAGCTGGCGCAGCTTTTGCTCCAGCTGCTGGGCATCGGCGCAGGAGTTGTAGCCGAAGTCGCGCTCGTTCCAGGTGTGGCCCCACACGCGCAGATTGTAGCCGCCGTATTCCGACAAAACCACGGCGCGGCCCTGCTCATCGGGGCGGTAGCGGTATTTTTTGAAATAAACGTGCTCGTCGCGCAGGTTGCCCACGCCCTGATCGTGCCAGCCGGAGGCGTGATCGACCAGACGCGTGCCGTCCATCGAAAGCACGAGCTCGCGCGCCTTCACGGCGTCGAACTGGCCCCAGCCTTCGTTGAACAGGCTCCACAGGATCACGCACGGGCTGTTGTAAAGCGTGTCCACGATCTCGCGCAGCTCGTCGTAATACGCCTTGCGGCCAAGCGGGTCGGCGCGGTCGAAGCGCTTGTAGTTTCCGTCGTCCATGCGGCCCAGCGCACCCACGAGCACCGGCACGTTCACGACCGCCGGGGCATAGCGGCCGCCGCCGTTCGGAATGTCCTGCCACACGAGCATACCCAGCCGGTCGCAGTGGTAATACCAGCGCGCGCTTTCCAGCTTCACATGCTTGCGCAGGGTGTTAAAGCCCATGTCGCGCGCCATTTTGATGTCGTTCACCATGGCGGCGTCGGAGCGGTAGGTCATGAGCCCGTCGGGATTGTAGCCCTGGTCCAGCACGCCGTTTAGGAAGATCACGCGGTCGTTTAAGCAGATGCGGCCGTTTTCCACGGCGATCTTGCGCATGGCGAAATAGCTTTTCACCTCGTCCGTTTTGTAGCGGACGGAAAATTCGTAAAGGTGCGGATCGTCCGGCGACCAGGGGATGAAGTTGGGGATGGCGATGCGCGCGGGTGAGGGATAATCCCGTCCGGCAAAGCGGATCGTTCCGGCCGGCTCCGCCTCGATCTCCACCACGCCCTCGTCGTACCACGGGGTGATGCGCAGCGAGCGGATGTAGTCCCGGGGAACGCATTCGGCCCAGACCGGCTGCCAGATGCCGCTTTGCGGCGTGTACCACATACCGCCGCGCTTGAGCCGCTGCTTGCCGCGGCCAAGGAACGAACTGTCCGTATCGTCGCGCACGGCCACGATCAGCTCCGCATCGCCCTCCGGCGTGGGAAAGCCCGTCAGATCAATGGTGAAGGGCGTATAGCCGCCCACATGACGGCCGACCTCCAGCCCGTTGCACCAAACCACGGCGCGCTGGTCCACGGCGCCGAAATGCAGCAGCAGCCGCCCGTCCGTTACGGGAAAGCGCGTTTTGAGCCGATACCACAGAAAATCGCCCGGCTTTACCAGCCGCGAAACGCCGGAGGCCGGCGCCTCCGGAGAAAAGGGCACGAGGATCCGGCCATCCCACTCGGTGGGCATGGCGGCAGTGCGCGTGATGGCGTAGTCCCATTCGCCGCAAAGATTGATCCACTCGGCGCGCTGCATCTGCGGTCTTGGATATTCGTCGAACATTTCTCCCTCTCCTTTCGCGCTTGCCTCATGCGCCCGGCCCGGGCGCGCATAAACTGGCCTATGGAAAAGCCGCTTTTTGTGGGATGGCTGTGGTTTATTATTATATCAGCCGCACAGAGATAGTTCAAGCGGGAAAAAAGCCGTCAAACAAACAACAAAACCTACAATTTTGGGATGGACACTATAATTTAGTTATGTTAAAATGATAGCATGCAAATAATTGTGCAGAGGTGATGCTCATGGTATTCAACACCAAGCGGGCCCGCAAGGAGGGAAAACCGCCGTTTGCGTCCTATGGCGGCGTTCATCCGAACGATTGCAAGGCCCCCCAAAACGAAGCGGCGATACGCTCCATCGCGCTGCCGCCGCAGGTCGTCATCCCCATGTCTCAGCATATCGGCGCGCCCTGCACGCCGATCGTCTCCGTGGGCGATGAAGTCCGTCTCGGCCAGAAGATCGGCGACAGCGATCGCCCTGTTTCTGCGCCCATTCACGCATCCGTTTCCGGGCGGGTCGTGGCCATCGAGCCGCGGCTGAATTCGCTGGGGAACATGGTCACGAGCGTTGTGATCGAAAACGACGGCAAGGACGCGCCGGCGGACACAATGATCCCCGCTCCGGCCGAAGCACTGGAGGACCCCGAGCAGCTCGCGGCCATCATCCGCGAAGCCGGCATCGTGGGCATGGGCGGCGCTACCTTCCCCACAGCGTTCAAGATCACCAGCGGCTGGGGCAAGGTGGACACGGTCATCATCAACGGCGCGGAATGCGAGCCGTACATAACCAGCGACCACCGCACCATGCTTGAGCACCCGGATGAGCTTCTCAAGGGCGTGCAGCTGATCATGCGCGCCTGCAAGGTCGACCACGCTTACTTCGCCATCGAGAAGAACAAGCAGTTTGCCATCGACCTGCTGCGCTTCAAGGGCGCGGCGAACATGGGCATTGAGATCGTCCCTCTCGAATGCCGCTATCCGCAGGGCGCGGAAAAAACGCTCGTGCAGACCATCACGGGCCGCGAGGTGCCGCCGAATGGGCTGCCCGCTGCGGTCGGCTGCGCCGTGTTCAACACCTTCACGGCCTATTCCGTGTACCGCGCGGCGTATGAGTGCTGGCCCGCTATCCAGCGCGTGGTCACGGTTTCCGGCTCCGCCATCGCCGAGCCGCAGAACGTGCGCGTGCGCGTGGGCACGCCGATGCGCTGGGTGTTCGAGCAGACGGGCGGCTTTGCCAAAACGCCGTGGAAGATCATCATGGGCGGCCCGATGATGGGCATCGCCCAGTTCGATCTGGATGTTCCCTGCGGCAAGGGCACGGCCTCGCTTTTGTGCTTCGCGGGCAAGGAAAACCGCCGCGTGGCCGATCCCACCTGCATCCGCTGCGGCCAGTGCGTGGGCGCCTGCCCGATGAAGCTGCAGCCGATCTATATGTACCTTTACCAGCAGAAGGGCGACGTTGAGATGATGAAAAAGCTCAACCTGACCGACTGCGTGGAATGCGGCGCGTGCACCTACATCTGTCCGGGCCGACTTGACCTGACGCACGCGTTCAAAACCGGCAAGGCCATGATCCAGGCCTACGATGCCGAGCTGAAGGCCAAAGCCGAGGCCGAGGCCGCCGCCCGCGCGGCGGAGGAAGCCGAAAAAGCCGAAGCAAAGGAGGACAAATAACATGAACGAAGACATGAAGCTCGTTGTTTCCTCCTCGCCCCATATCCGCACACCGCGCGACACCCGCGCGATCATGCTGGACGTGATCCTGGCGCTCATTCCGGCGCTCATCGCGGGCGTGATCTTCTTTGGCTTCGGCGCGCTGCTTGTGACAGCCGTGAGCGTGGCAAGCTGCGTGCTGTTTGAGTGGGGCTACCGCAAACTTCTGAAAAAGCATGACGCTATCGGCGATCTGTCCGCCGTGGTCACCGGTATGCTGCTCGCGTTCACCCTGCCGCCCACGGCGCCGTGGTGGATGGTCGTGATCGGCGCGCTGTTCGCCATCGTGCTGGTCAAGCAGCTGTTCGGCGGAATCGGCAAAAACTTCTTAAACCCGGCGCTGGCGGGCCGCGCCTTCCTGCTGGCCTCCTACGCGGTTTTGATGACTGCGTGGAAAGCGCCCTCCTTCGCCGCCAATGTGGACGCGGCCACCTATGCCACGCCGCTGGCAAGCCTTCATGCCGGCACGCTGTCGTCCGTTTCGGTCGGCGCGATGTTCCTGGGCAATGTGGGCGGCTGCATCGGCGAGGTCAGCGCTCTGGCGCTGCTGCTCGGCGGCGCATGGCTGGTTTACCGCAAGGTCATCTCCCTGCGCATCCCAGTCAGCTTCGTGGCCACGGTCGCCGTGCTCGCGCTGCTGTTCCCGCGCGGCAACAACGCCATCGTGTGGATGCTGCAAAACGTGCTCAGCGGCGGTCTGCTGCTCGGCGCCATCTTCATGGCCACCGACTACTGCACCAGCCCCGTCACGCCGAAGGGCCAGATCATCTATGGCATCGGCTGCGGTCTGATCACCGTTTTGATCC
>CAYROZ010000122.1:0-5453 GCA_964426125.1 uncultured Oscillospiraceae bacterium | reverse complement strand
CCCGTCACACCGAAGGGCCAGATCATCTATGGCAGCGGCTGCGGTCTGATCACCGTTTTGATCCGCTATTTCGGCTCGTATCCCGAGGGTGTCAGCTACGCCATCCTCATCATGAACCTGACCGTCTGGATGCTTGACAAGGCCACGGCCCCGCGCCGTTTCGGCGTTGTGAAGACCTCCAAGGTGCTTTCCTGGCTGGAGACCATCCCGGCGCGCATCGAGGCCAAGAAGCAGGCCAAGGCCGCCGCCGAGCAAGCCAAAGCGGCCGAAAAGGCGGCCAGGGAAGCCGCAAAGGCCGAAGCGGCCCCGGCGGAGGAGCCCGCCGAGGAAGCTCCCGTTGAGGAAGCCCCGGCAGAAACCCCGGCGGAGGAAACGGCCACACCCGAAGAGCCCGCACCCGATGGAGAGGGGGCCGCGGAATAATGCAGGAGAAAAAAGCTCCGGGTCTGCTTGCCACCATTGGCCGTCTCGGTCTTGTGCTGCTGGCTGTGGCTGCGGTCGTGGCGCTGGTTCTGGCGCTGGTGAATCTGCTCACCGCCGGACGCATTGAGCGCCGACAGGCGGAAAAGCTGCAAAACGCCATGCAGGCGGTGCTGTATGCAGACAGCTATGTCGATCTTGGCTATTCCAACGGCGAGATCAACGCCATGTATGACGCCGAGGGCGCCGGCTGGGTCGTGGAGGTCACGGAAACCGGCTCGCAGGGCGAGATCAGCATGATCGTCGGCGTTTCCTACAACTACACCTGCACCGGCATCTCCATCACCTCGTCGAGCGAAACGGCGGGTCTTGGCGCCATCGCCGCGCAGAACAGCGAAAAGGGCGAGGCCTTCCGCGCCCAGTTCGTCGGCCAGTCGAGTCCCGTTGCCGTTACGAAATCCGGCGGCAGCATCGACGCCATCTCCGGCGCGACCATCACATCCGCCGCCATCTGCAAGGGCGTTACCGCGGCGCTGGATGCGTGCGTGGCACTGAACACCCCCATGACACTGCCGAGCTACGCGGCCGATTCCGCGCCGGTCGCCGTGGCGGAGCCCGCAGCCCCTGCCACCCAGGAGGCAGCTCCCGCCGCGCAGACCGCTCCCGCCACCCAGGAGATGACGACCGCTCCGGCGCAGGCCGCTCCGGCCACTCAGGTCCAGACACAGACGGCTCCGGCGGCTGCCGCCAGCGGCGAGGCTTCCGGCCAGACCGCCCCGGACGCACAGGCCGCAGGCTAAGGAGGTATAGACATGAATATCAAATCCCAACTTAAAGAAGGGCTTATCACCAATAACCCTGTTCTGGTGCAGCAGATCGGCCTTTGCGCCACGATGGCCATCACGACCTCCCTGTTCAACGGCATCGGCATGGGCCTTTCCGTGCTCATCATCCTCACCTGCTGCAACGTGGTCGTTTCGGCCATCCGCAAAATCATCCCCGAGCAGATCCGTCTGGCCATCTTCGTGGTGGTCATTGCGGGCTTCGTTACCATCGTGGACCTGCTTTTGCAGGCGTTTGTTCCGGCGCTGAGCGAATCGCTGGGCGTGTTCATCCCGCTGATCGTGGTCAACTGCATCATCATTGGCCGCGCCGAGGCCTTCTGCCAGAAGGAGAACATCAAGCGCAGCTTCTTCGACGGCGTGTTCATGGGCCTTGGCTACACGCTGGTGCTCATCGCCATGTGCGTTGTGCGCGAGCTGCTGGGCGCGGGCACCTTTGGCGGCGGTCTGATCGACGTGGCCAACGGCTTCCGTCTCACGCTTGACGGCACGGGCGCAGGTCTGCGCATCTTCCCCGAAACCTTTGGCGCGGGCGCGCTGCTGCTGCCGTTCGGCGGATTTTTGACCCTTGGTCTGCTGCTGGCCGTGATGAACGCCGCGCTGGCCAAAAGCGCGAAGAAAAAGGAAGAGGAGGATAAATAATGTTTGCTTCTCTTGTTTCCATCTCGCTGGGAGCAATTTTGATCAACAACTTCATCTTCTCCCAGTTCCTCGGCTGCTGCCCGTTTTTGGGCGTGTCGAACAAGATGTCCACGGCAACGGGTATGTCCGTGGCGGTCACCTTCGTCATGACGCTCGCGTCCGCGATCTGCTGGGTCGTGAACGAATACCTGCTGATCCCGCTGGGCCTGGCGTTCATGCAAACCGTGGCCTACATCCTCATCATCGCGGTGCTGGTGCAGCTGGTGGAAATGTTCCTGAAAAAGAGCATCCCCTCGCTGTATACCGCGATGGGCATCTTCCTGCCGCTGATCACGACCAACTGCGCCGTGCTGGGCGTGGTGCTGCTCAACACGCAAAACGGCTATAACTTCCTTGAAAGCGTGGTTTACGGCTTCACCGGCGGCATCGGCTTCGCCGTGGCGATCATCCTGTTCGCCAGCGTGCGCGAGCGGCTGGAGTTTGCCGATTACCCCAAGGTGTTCGAGGGCTTTTCCATCTGTCTTGTGTCCGCGGCGCTGTTCGCGCTGGCCTTCATGGGCTTTTCGGGCCTGAAGATCTTTTAAGGAGGGCATGAGAATATGATGACAGTTGTTTATGCCGTGGCCGTGCTGGCGGCGCTGGGCCTTGTGTTCGGCGTGCTGCTGGCCGTGGCCGGCAAGATATTCGCCGTGGACACCGATCCCCGTGTGGAGCAGGTGCGCGGCTGTGTGGCGGGCGCCAACTGCGGCGCGTGCGGCTATCCCGGCTGCGACGGCTATGCCGCCGCCGTGGTCAAGGGCGAAGCGCCGGTGAATGCCTGCGTGCCCGGCGGTGCGGCGGCTGCGGCCGCCATCGGCGAGATCATGGGCGTTTCCGCCGGTGAGGGCGAGCGCTATGTGGCCTTTGTCCGCTGCGCCGGAACGCACGGCCATGCCGCCGAAAAATATGAATACGAGGGCATTCCCTCCTGCCTTGCGGCGACCCGTCTGCCCGGCGGCGGCGCCAAGACCTGCGCCTATGGCTGCCTGGGTCTGGGCGACTGCGCGGCGGCGTGCCCGTTTGACGCGATGCATGTGGTCGACGGCGTGGCCACGGTCAACCGCAAAAAGTGCGTTGGCTGCATGAAGTGCGCCGAGGCCTGCCCGCGCGGCATGATCGTGAAGGTCCCGGCGGATTCCACCGATCTGGTGGCCTGCGCGTCCGTGGAAAAGGGCGCGGAGGTGCGCAAGAAATGCGACTTCGGCTGCATCGGCTGCCAGCTTTGCAAGCGCGAATGCCCGGCGGACGCGATCGTGATCGAGAACAACCTCGCGGTCATCGACCAGTCCAAGTGCGTCCACTGCGGCCACTGCTCGGACGTGTGCCCGCGCGGCATCATCCACGACATCCGCTGAATACCAAAACCAAACAACAAAAGGACAGGCTGGAGCTCCGGCCTGTCCTTTGCTGTATAGCGGCAAAGAGGCTTTGCCAAAAGGAAAAGGACGCGGGCCGATTCCCGCGTCCTTTGGTTCAGTCTTTTTTCCGTGCCAGCTTTTGTATCTCGCCGAATTTTTCGTTCACATAGCCATAGCTTTTCCGCCGGTGCGGCAGAAGGCAGGCGGAGCAGTCCTTGGTGCCGTCCGCAAGGTAGCGGAAATTGCCGCCGCAGCCCTCGCCCAGCGCATACAGCGGGCACCAGCAGAACAGGCAGCTGAAATCCGCCGCGTCCGCGCCCTCGTGGCAGGGGAAAAACTCGCATTCGCGGTTTTGATAATAGGCGTAGTGCTTGCCCATCCACTCGTCCATGTCAGCCCTCCGATGGGCCCTGCGGCGCCAGATTTACCATCACCACAGCGGCGAACACGATGACACAGCCGAGAAGCTCCCACGCGCTCAGCGAGCTGCCCGGCATGAGCAGCCACCCGGCCAAAACGGAAAACACGCTCTCCAGCGACAAGATCAGCGAGGCCACGGCGGGATTGACGCCCTTCTGGCCCACGATCTGAAGTGTGTAGCCCAAGCCCCCGGACAGCACGCCGCCATAGAGAATGGGCACCGCGCAGGCAAGGATGTTCTCCCAGCTGGGCGTTTCAAACAGGAACATACAAATCAGCGACAGCACGCCGCACACGCCGAACTGGATGCAGCTGAGGCGCACGCCGTCCGCCAGCGTGACGAAGTGGTCGACCACGAGAATGTGGCCGGCAAAGGCCAGCGCACACAAAAGCAGCAGCAGATCGGAAAGACCGAGTCCCAACCCCTGCCCGGCCACCACGCCGTCCATCAAACACAGGAAGAAAAAGCCCACCACGGCCACACCGGCGCCGCACCACACCAGCGCGGGCGAGCGCTTTTTGAAAAACAGGCCCAGAACCGGCACCACAGCGCAGTAGCAGGCCGTGATGAATCCGGCTTTGCCCACGTTTGTGCCCGCGTCCTGCAGGGCGATGCCGAACTGCTGAAGGTTTGACCCGACAAACAGCGCCAGCCCGCAGAAAAGTCCGCCCAGCCATATGCTGCGCTTGGAGCCCTTTTGAAACCCATCGCCCCGGCTGCGCACGCGGTCGAGCAGCGGCAGAACCGCCGCCAGCACCAGCGACGCGATGGAAAAGCGCAGACCGCTGTAGGTGAACGGGCCGATGTATTCCATGCCCTCCTTCTGCGCCACAAATGCCACGCCCCACACAAACGCCGCCAGAAGCAGCAGCAGGGGGTTGAGATTCCTCTTTTTCATACGCCCTCCGAAAAAACAGTTTTTCTTTTCACAATATCGATTATAGCATAGCCTTTTTCTATTGTCACGGGGGAAAAAAGATGGTATAATCCCTGCGGAGTTGAGAAAAATGTTAGGATTTTATAATGTATCGGTCATTCTGACCTATGTCGGCCTCGCGGGCGCCGTTTGCGGCATCACACTGGCCATGAACGGCCATATCGGTGCGGCGCTGGCGCTTTTGATGATCGCCGGCGTGTGCGATATGTTCGACGGCAAGATCGCCCGTGCCACCAAGCGCTCGGACGACGCCAAGACCTTCGGCATCCAGATCGACTCGCTGTGCGACCTGGTGTGCTTCGGTGTGCTTCCGGCCGTCATTGCCCACGCGCTGGGCGTGAAGGGCGTGTTCGGCTGCGCGGTGCTGGCGGCATATGTGCTGGGGGCGGTGATCCGCCTTGGCTACTTCAACGTCATCGAGCAGAAGCGCCAGCAGGTATCCAGCGAGGAAAAGGATATGTTCCACGGTCTGCCGGTCACAACGGCCTCGTGGCTGCTGCCGATCTTCCTGGGCGTCAACCGTTTGATCTCAAAGTCGGTTTCCCCGCTCGCGCTCACGATCTTCATGCTGGTCGTGGCGGTGCTGTTTGTGCTGGATGTGCGCGTGAAAAACCCCAGCTGGCCCGGCGCGCGCTATGTAGTCTCCGCGGTTTTGATCGCAGCGGCGATCTTCTCGTTTATCTATTACTGCTGAATCTGCTTGAGCTTTCCGTGGATTATCTGCCGCCGATACTTCGGCGCAAATGCGATACTGTTCTCAATCATACAGAACTGTATGAATACCGACACGGCAA
>CAYROZ010000121.1:0-5556 GCA_964426125.1 uncultured Oscillospiraceae bacterium | reverse complement strand
AGCAGCGCCACAGCGTCCGGCAGAATGTTGGATGCCACGGATATCACGCCCTTTGCACCGAGCGCCATCATGCCCACGGTGTCGGAATCGTTCCCACTCCAGAAGTTGAGCTCTTCGCCGCAAAGCGCTTTGCTGCGGGCGAAGGCGGCCAGGTTGCCGCTTGCTTCCTTTACGCCGTTTATGTTCGGGTGCCGGGCCAGCAGGGCATAGGTCTCCGGCTCGATGCCGATGCCGGTGCGGCTGGGAACGTTATAGACGATCATGGGGATATCTGCGCGGTCGGCCACGTATTCAAAGTGCTTCACGAGGCCGGTCTGTGTGGTTTTGTTGTAATAGGGCGTGACCATCAAAACGCCGTCGGCCCCGGCGGTCTGGGCCATGCGCGCGTGCTCCAGGGCGCTTTGGGTGTTGTTTGAGCCGATGCCGCAGATGACCTTCATGCGTCCGTTCGCATACTCCGTGCTGAGGTTATACAGCATTTCCTTTTCCTTTTGCGTGAGCGTGGCGGCCTCGCCGGTCGTGCCGCACACGATCAGCGCGGAGACACCGCCCTCGGACTGAAAATCGATCAGACGCCGAAACGCCGGGATATCTAACTCGCCGTCACGAAACGGCGTTACGATGGCGGTTCCTGCGCCTTCAAAAATGGCTTTTTTCAAAATGGCAAACCTCCCCGAAAAAATAAGACGCCGCGGAGCGAAGTCTCCGTGGCGTCTTTTGTGTGGATTGGATGTTTTCAGCGCTCGAAGTAGCCTTCGGCGCAAAGCAACTCGGCCAGCAGCACTGCGCCGCCGGCTGCGCCGCGCAGCGTGTTGTGGGACATGCAAACGAATTTGTAGTCGTACTGCGTATCCTCGCGCAGCCGTCCGATGGAAACGGCCATGCCGTTTTCGAGCGTGCGGTCAAGCCGCGTCTGCGGGCGGTCCGGCTCGGTGAAGTAGTGCAGGAACTGCTTTGGTGCAGAGGGCAGCTCCAGCTCCTGCGGGCGGCCCTTGAAGGCGGCCCAGCGATCAAGAATCTGCTCGACCGTCGGCTTTTTTTCAAAACGGGCAAACACGGCGGCCATGTGGCCGTTTGTGCAGGGAACACGCAGACACTGCGCTGTGATGGACGGCTCCGTGGCCGGAACGATCACGCCGTCTTCCACGCGGCCCCACAGCTTCATCGGCTCGCGCTCGGATTTTTCCTCCTCGCCGCCGATGTAGGGGATGACGTTATCCACCATCTCCGGCCAGCTTTCAAAGGTTTTGCCAGCGCCGGAAATGGCCTGATAGGTGCACACGAGCGCCTCGGTCAGACCGAATTCGTCCTTGAGCGGATGCAGGGCCGGCACATAGCTTTGCAGACTGCAATTGGATTTCACGGCGATAAAGCCGCGCTTGGTGCCAAGCCGTGCGCGCTGGGCCGGGATGACGGCCAGATGCTCGGGATTGATCTCCGGCACGACCATGGGCACATCCGGCGTCCAGCGATGGGCGCTGTTGTTGGAAACGACCGGACATTCAAGCTTTGCGTATGCTTCCTCGAGTGCCAGCAGCTCGTCTTTTTTCATGTCCACAGCGGAAAAGACAAAATCGACCTGCTGCGCGATGGCCTGCATATCCGCCTGCGCATCCTGCACTATGATGCCCTTTGCCATGTCCGGCATGGGAACATCCAGCGCCCAGCGCGGGCCGATGGCATCCTCGTAGCGCTTTCCGGCGCTGCGGCTGCTTGCGGCGATCACAGTCAGCTCAAACCAGGGATGTTCCGCCAGCAGTGTGACAAAACGCTGACCCACCATGCCGGTACCGCCGATCACGCCAACCTTGCATTTTTTCATATCCGAGTCCTCCTTCGACAAAAATCTATGTTCAGGCAGGGAAGTATATGCCTGAAGTGTAACTTGTTGTTGACAAATTGTAATCTTTTGTTTATATTATGGTGTATATAAAAATAAGATACGAGAAGTATAACAAATTCACTTGTTCAGGTCAATTCCGGAAAGGAAGATTTCATATGCGAAACAAAAAAATTCAAAGAAAAGCGGCTTTCCTGCTCACGGTACTGCTGTGCGCGGGCCTTTGTGCGCCGGTTTCGGCGCAGGCGGCCGGTGTGAGCAGCTTCCGCGATCTGGTCAGCGGCAGCTGGTATTACGACAGTGTTTCCTATGTTGTTTCAAACGGCCTGTATCAGGGCATGAGCGCCACAAGCTTCGGCCCGAATGAGAAAATGACCCGCGCCATGTTTGTCACGGTGCTCGGCCGCATGGCCGGTGTGGACAGCGATTCCTGGTGCGCCGCGACCATCAGCGGCAACGGTGTTAATTTCCGCTCCGGTCCGGGAACGGGCTATGGAACGCTTGGCTCTTTTTCGAAGGGACAGGCTGTCACGATCACGGGGCGTTCCGGCGATTGGTATAAAATATCCTACGGCTCGAAAAGCGGCTATGTGAAAGCAAACTATGTCAGCCCCAAGTATAAAAACTTTTCCGATGTGTCCTATGGCCAGTATTACACCGGCTATATCATCTGGGCCTATGAAAACGGCTATGTGAACGGCGTTGGCAGCTCGACCTTTGAGCCGAACAGCGAGATCACCCGCGAACAGATATGCAAGATACTCAGCGAGTATGCTTCGGCGAAAGGCTATACCATCGCGGCCACGGAAAGCGAGATGAGCTTCACGGATGCCAGCTCCATCCACAGTTGGGCGTCCGACGCTGTGAAGACGATGCAGCTCGGCGGTGTGGTCAATGGCTACAAGGATGGCAGCTTCCTGCCGCGCAGCAGCGCCACACGCGCGGAGGTCGCCAAAATGCTGCGGGCTTACATAAGCGCGTCCGGTCTTGCGATCGGGCAGGGCGGGTCCGGCACATCGGGCTCCACTGGCGGCGGAAGCACCTCTGGCAGTGAGGATTCCGGCAGCGGCGCCGGTTCGGACACGGAGACCTCCGGCGGCTCGACCTCGTCCGCGGCGGGAGTGAGCAGCGAAACGGTCAGCATTGTTTCCAACCGCCTGCGCGTTGGTCTGTATCCCTGCACAAAGGTCGATTTTAACAGGCAGGTCGCATCCGTCACGCTTACGAATGAAAGCGGCAGCGGCTTTGAATACGGCACGATGGCCTCCGACCGCAGCTTTGTCCGCGAGGGAAGTCTGAACGCCTCCAGGATCGTTATCACGACCGATGGCACGACCTATACGGTCACGGACGGCAGCGGCAATCCGCTCGTTACGCGCGAGGGAACGGAGTTGGCGATCCATCCGCTGGGCGACCATCCGCTCACCGATGTTTCGGGCCTGTATAACTACTACGGCGATTTCAACTGCCTTAACTCCTATCAGGATGCAACGAAGATCACGCTGGTCAACTACGTGGATGTGGAGGACTATGTGAAGGGCGTGCTTCCGTATGAGTTTGGAACATGGTGGCCGTCTGAAACGCTCAAGGCGGCGGCGATCGCCGTGCGAAGCTATGCCATGGCGTACACGAAATCGTCGGCCTACAAAAGCTTCGGCTTCGATCTTGTTTCCGGCTCGAGCTGTCAGGTATACTATGGCCGGAAAAACGCCAGCGTGAGCAGCTACAGCACAACGGATGCGGCCGTGGATGCAACGGACAATATGTATCTTACCTATGACGGCGCTGTCTGCTACTGTATGTACGGCTCCTCCAATGGCGGTGCCACCAAGGCCGGAAATTATCCCTATCTGACCGCAAAGGATGACCCTTACGACAAGGAGTCCACCAACGGCTATGGCGGCCACGGCATTGGCATGAGCCAGTGGGGCGCTTACATCATGGCGAAAAACCACAGTATGAACTATCTGGATATCCTCGGATTCTACTACACCGGTACAACCGTCAAATACGGAGCTTGAATTGAAAACATCTGATTTTACCTACGACCTGCCGGAGGAGCTCATCGCGCAGACACCCATCGAAAAGCGCGATGCCTCGCGGCTGATGGTCCTGAATAAAACGACCGGTGCGATCGAGCACCGCCGCTTCTACGACCTGCCGGATTATCTGCGGGCAGGGGACTGTCTGATCCTAAACGACAGCCGCGTCATTCCGGCGCGGCTGTTCGGCACGCGTCCCGGCGGCGGCGTGACGGAGATCGTGCTGCTGCGTGATCTGGGCGACAAGCGCTGGGAGTGCCTGTGCCGGCCGGGAAAGAAAACGCGCGTCGGCAATCGCATAAGCTTCGGAAACGGCGAGCTGAGCGCCGAGGTGGAGGCGGTGCAGGACGACGGTAACCGTATCCTGCGCTTTGAATATGACGGCATATTCCTCGAGATCCTTGACCGTCTGGGCCAGATGCCTCTGCCGCCGTATATCAAAACGCAGCTGCAGGACAAGGAACGCTACCAAACGGTCTACTCCCGCGAGCCGGGCAGTGCGGCCGCGCCCACGGCGGGACTGCATTTCACCAACGAGCTGCTTGATCGGATCCGCGCCATGGGCGTGAAGGTGTGCTTTGTCACGCTGCACGTCGGCCTGGGAACCTTCCGGCCGGTCAAGGCGGAGAACATCGAGGAGCATGATATGCACTCGGAGTACTGCACCATCAGCGCGGAAACGGCGGCGGTCATCAACGAGACCAAGGCCAATGGCGGCCGTGTGATCGCCGTTGGCACAACGAGCTGCCGCACGCTGGAGAGCTTCGCCGGGGACGACGGCACGATGGAAGCGTCCTCCGGCTGGACGAATATCTTCATCTATCCGGGCTACCGCTTCAAGTGCATCGATGCGCTCGTCACGAACTTTCATCTGCCGGGCTCGACCCTTGTGATGCTGGTTTCCGCGCTGGCCGGACGGGAAAATATCCTCCATGCCTATGAAACGGCGGTGGAGGAGAGATACCGCTTTTTCTCCTTCGGCGACGCGATGTTTATCCACTGAAAATAGGAGTACATATGTATAAACTGCTGAAAAAAGAAGAAAACGCCCGCCGCGGCGAATTTGTTACCCCGCACGGAACGGTGCAGACGCCGGCCTTTATGAATGTTGGCACGGCCGCCGCCATCAAGGGCGGTCTGTCTGCCGCCGATCTGAAAAACATCGGCTGCCAGGTGGAGCTTTCCAATACCTATCATCTGTATGTCCGGCCCGGCGATGAGCTTATCAAAAGCATGGGCGGACTGCACAAGTTCATGACGTGGGATGGCCCCATCCTCACGGACAGCGGCGGATTCCAGGTCTTTTCGCTCACAAGCCTGCGCCAGATCAAAGAGGAAGGCGTGCATTTCCACTCCCATGTGGACGGGCGCAAGCTCTTCATTGGCCCGGAACAGAGTATGCGTATCCAGTCCAATCTTGGAAGCGATGTGGCCATGGCGTTTGACGAGTGCGTGAAGATCCCATCGCCGCGCGAGTATTTTGAGCAGTCCTGCGAGCGGACGTACCGCTGGCTCGTTCGCTGCAAGGAGGCGCTGGCACAGTATAATGCCGAGCCCGATGCCGTCAATCCTGGCCAGATGCTCTTTGGCATCAATCAGGGCGGCGTGTATCATGACCTGCGCATCCGTCATATGCAGCAGATCGCACAGCTTGATCTGCCTGGCTACGCCATC
>CAYROZ010000120.1:0-5587 GCA_964426125.1 uncultured Oscillospiraceae bacterium | reverse complement strand
GGGGCGCATTGATATAGCGCAGACGGCCCACGGTGTCGATGTCCAGAATGAACTCGCGGCGGCGGTTGGGCTTGGGGTATTCGGCGTTGAAGATGCCGTATTTCACTGTGGCGCGGTCGGTGCCGTAGTTAAGCTCGATGCTGTTCATCTGGCGCGCCAGCGCCCCGTCGTTTGCGGCAAAGCGCAGCCCGCCGAGCAGCAGCTCATTGACATAGCTTTTCCAGAAATCCGCGCCAAGGCCGGTCCCGGCCTCCGCTTCGGGCAGACGGATGTCGTTCACATAGCGCATGCCGAGCCGCGCGATCTTCAGCGCGGGATAAAGCGTTTTGGCCGCCGCGATCACGGCGGTGAGCTCCGCAATGGCCTCGTCGTGCGGGATGTATCCGCGCACTTCCAGAAAGGCGTATTCGCTGCAAAGCACGAAGCGGCGCGTTTTGTCCGCGGAGAGAAAGCTGAATTCCGTGAACGGCAGCGAGCGCGTATCCTTCACGGGGCCCTGCGGCGTTTTCTCGATGCGGATCTCGTTTTTGGTTTTGCGCGCGGCCGAGCGCAGCGGATAATCGGAAAGCGGCGCAGTGAGCGTCTCGCCGGGTGCGGACTCGAGCGGGAAGGTGCCGCGCACAAAGTCCGCGCGCAGCAGCGTGAGAGTGATAAAATTGCGTTCGTAATGCGGCATGGGGCCGCCCCCTTTCGTACAGCAAGCCATTATAGCATACGCCGCGCGGATATGCTATAATAGTTCTAAACAAAAAAACAACAGCGGAAAGGGAGAATGTTTTCATGAAAAAAACCGTGCTTCGCAGCTATGCAAAGCTGATCGCCACGACCGGCGCGAACATCCAGAAAGGGCAGCAGGTCGTTCTGCACGCCGAGCTTGATCAGCCGGAGTTTGTCTATATGCTCACGGACGAATGCTACAAGGCCGGCGCGTCGAAGGTGATGGTGGAGTGGGAGCATCCCGCGCTTGACAAGCTGCACTACCGCCACCGCAGCGTGAAAACGCTGGAAAAGATGGAGGACTGGGAGGTCGAAAAGCTGCGCTGGCGCTCGGAGGAGCTGCCGTGCTGTATTTATCTTGAATCCGGTGACCCCGATGGTCTGCGCGGCGTGAACCAGAGCAAAATGGCGCGGGCGCGGCAGGCGCGCTATAAGATCACCAAGCCCTTTTCCGACGCCATGGAGGGCAAATACCAGTGGTGCATTGCGGCGGTGCCCGGCGAGGCCTGGGCCAAGAAGGTGTTTCCGGGCCTTTCAAAGCATCAGGCCGTGGAAAAGCTCTGGGAGGCCATTTTGTCCGCCGCCCGCGTGACGGACGATCCCATCGCCGCCTGGGGCGAGCACAACCGCGATCTGGCCGCGCGCTGCGAATACATCAATTCCCTCGGCGTGCAGGAACTGATATACAAGGCGTCGAACGGCACCGATCTGCGTGTGGGCATGATGCCGGAGGCGAAATTCTGCGGCGGCGGCGAAACAACGCTCGGCCGGGGCGTTTTCTTCAATCCCAATATGCCCACGGAGGAGTGCTTCATCTCCCCCAAACGCGGCGCAGCCGAGGGCATCGTGTACGCCACGAAGCCGCTGAGCTATCAGGGCCAGCTGATCGAAAACTTCTGGTTCCGCTTTGAAAATGGCTGCGTGGCTGCGTGCGGCGCGGAGAAAAACGAGGAGCTTTTGAAAAAGATGGTGGCCATGGACGACGGCGCGGGCTATCTTGGCGAATGCGCGCTGGTGCCGTGGAACAGCCCCATCAACAACACGGGTCTGCTGTTTTATAACACCCTGTTTGACGAAAACGCCTGCTGCCATCTGGCGCTGGGTATGGGCTTTATCGACACCATCCGCAACTACGACCAGTACACACTGGAGGAAATGCGCGCCATGGGCGTCAACGACTCCATGATCCATGTGGACTTCATGATCGGCACGCCCGATCTGTCGATCACGGCGCTTTGCAAGGATGGAAAAAACGTGAAGCTGTTTGAAAACGGCGGCTGGGCATTTTAAGGCGGCTTGATCTTTTCACGCATAAGATCGCGTCCTCGGCTCGACGTATACACGATACGCCTTCGCCTCGGCCGCTTCCTTCTGCGCGAAAATCTCTGCGCCGCCGGACGTCAATTCAAATGCGTCCTCGGCTCGGTGAGCAAAAAAAGGAGAAACATCCCATGAAAACGATCTATTACGATAAAGACATCCCGCGCATTCTGCTCAGCAAGGCGGCGGCCAGCTCCCGTGCCACGGAAAAGCTGCTGTTCACGGGCATCAATGCCGTCAAATTCAAAACCGACATCCCGGAGCCGCCGCTTCCGGCGGACAACTGGGTGCGCGTGCAGAACATCGCCTGCGGCCTTTGCGGTACGGATGTGAGCTTTTTCAAGTCTACCACCGGCACCGATCCCGCGCTCGAGCCCATTCCGGGCAGCCAGAAGACCTATCTGGGCCATGAAAACGTGGGCCGCGTGGTCGAGGTGGGCCCGGCGGTCACGGATTTTAAGGTGGGCGACCGCGTGGGCATCCGCGCCTATATGGCCGGCTGCGACACCAAGGACCTGCCGCGCTGCAAATACTGCGCCGAGGGCAATTATAATTTCTGCCTCAACTACGGCGCGAGGGCGAAATACGATCTGCCGTGGACGGGCGCGGGCTGGTCGGACCGCTTCATCGCCCCGCAGCAGCAGCTTTACCGCGTTTACGACGAGCTGACGGACGAGCAGGCCGTGATGATCGAGCCGAGCTGCGTGTCCGTACATTCGGTGCTGGTGGACATCCCGCGCGCGGGCGAGAAAATTCTCGTGATGGGCTGCGGCGTGATCGGACTTGGCATTGTGCAGGCGGTCAAATGCGTGCAGCCGGACTGCGAGGTTTGGGTGATGAGCCGAACGAAGGAAAAGCTCGACTTCGCCAAGCGCCTCGGGGCCGATCATGTGCTGACGGGCGACGCCATGGAGCAGACGGCCAAAGCCACCGGCGGCAGCGAGGTGTATCAGGGCATGAGCCGCAAAAACCGCTATTTCTTCGGCGGCTTCGACCGTGTGTACGACTGCATCGGCGGCGGCAAAATGAACACGCTGGCGGTGCGTCTGCTGGCCGCGCGCGGCCGGCTTATCAAGGTGGGCCACCACATGAATGCCATCCGCTACGATGAAACGCCCGTTTGGTGGCAGGAGCTTACCGTGATCGGCGTGGATGCGCATGGCATGGAGGAGTGGGAGGGCGAAAAGCTTTATACCTTCGACCTTGTGCAGCGCTGGATACGCGATGGCAAGTATTCCGTGGACGGCTTTGTCACGAACCATTTTAAGCTTGACGACTACAAAAGCGCGTATAAGCTGGCGCTGGAAAACCGGCCGGGCGTGTTCAAGATCGTGCTTGACTGCGAGTGAGAGCGCTTGACACGGCGGATGGTATGATGTAAGTTTGATTCATCTAACTGCGTAGGAGGAAACGGATATGATCGAAACGGTCTTAAAAGTAGAGGGCATGGCCTGCGGGATGTGCGAGGCGCACGTCAACGACGCTGTGCGGGCGCATTTTGATGTGAAGAAGGTCGCGTCGTCCCACGCCAGGGGCGAAACGCGCATTGAATCGGCGGAAGCGCTGGATGAAGCGGCGCTGCGCCGTGTGATCGAGGAAACGGGCTACCGCGTGCTGGGCGCGGAAAGCCATGAGATCGAAAAGCGGGGGCTGTTCGGCCGCCGGAAATAACATCGCAAGGGAGGCATCCTGCATGGAGCGAAGTGAGGCGCGTACGCGCGCGAAAATTCCCGCCGCCGACACGGGTGTGGAGATTCGCAAAACCATGTGCGACATATGCACGCCGGGGCCGCAGTGCGGCGTGGACGCGTATGTGAAGGACGGGCGTATCATCAAAATGGAGGGCACCGATGGCTTTCCCGGCAGCGACGGGCGGCTTTGCGTCCGCGGCGCGGCGGGGCGGCAGTATCTTTATCGCCCGGACCGCATCCGCACACCGCTCCGCCGCACGGGACCGCGCGGCGGCGGACAGTATGAGCCGATAAGCTGGGACGAGGCGCTGGACATCTGCGCCCGCGAGCTTTTGAAGCAGCGCGAGACGGACCCGGACGGCGTGGTGTTTTTAACGGGCTACCCGAAGTGGTACCGGCCCTATCTGCACCGGCTGGCGCACTCATTCGGCACGCAGAATTATCTCACGGAGTCGAGCGCGTGCCACCGCGCCGAGGTGATGAGCTATAAGGCCGTGTTCGGCCAAACGATGATCGTGCCGATCGGCCGGGCGAACACGGTGTTTCTCTGGGGCGCCAATCCCCAGGTCAGCTCCTGGCCCAAGGGCCGCGCCATGCTGGACCTGCGCGACCGCGGCGGAACGATCGTGGTCATTGACCCGCGCATGACCCAGGCTGCGCAGCAGCTGGCCACGCTGTATCTGCGCCCCAGAGCGGGCACGGACGCCGCACTGGCCCATGCCATGGCGCATGTGATACTGAAAAACGGCTGGCACGATGCGGATTTCATCGCGCGCTATGTCCATGGCTTTGAGCCCTACCGCGAATATGTGCAGCGCTTCACGCCGGAATATGCGCAGTCTGTCACGGGCGTTCCGGCGGCGGATATCGTGCGCGCGGCGGAGCTTTTGGCGCATGACCCCACGGCCGTGATCTCGCCGGCCAATGCCCTGACGCACCGGGAAAACGGCTTTAACACCCACCGCGCCGTGATCAGTTTGATGGTGCTGCTTGGCCGGGTGGACCGGCCCGGCGGCGTGCTGGCGGAAAACGACAGCTATTGCCACTCCGACGGCGGCTTTGTGTCGCGGGAGCTGGATTTCATCGACGAGACCCGGCCGAAAAACGGCAAAAAGGCCGTCGGCTGCGAGCGCTTCCCGCTGTGGGACGACATGGTGGACGAGGGCCAGGGCATGGATCTTGTCCGCCAGATGGAGCAGGGCACGCCCTATCCCATCCGCGCGCTGGCCTGCTTTGGCGTGAACGACCGGATGTATCCCGAATCGCCCCGCCTGCTCGCGGCGATGGACAAGCTGGATTTCTCGTTTGCCGTGGATATTTTCTGGACGGACGTGTGCGCGCACGCGGACATCGTTTTGCCGGCCTGCACGTCCTATGAGCGCGGCGAGGTGCGCTGCTACGGCGGGCGCTTCGTGAACTATTCCCAGCCGGCCGTTGCGCCGCTGTATGAAAGCCGCCCGGACACGGAGATCATCTTTGAGCTGTCCCGCCGGATGGGGCTTGGCGATGCGCGGCTCGACGCGGGGTATGACGCGTGCATTGAATATATCTTTGCCCCCTCCGGCATCACGGACTGGCAGAGCGTGAAGGATGCGCCGCTGCCCGTGCCGGTGCCGAACGCAAAGCCGTATGAGCCGGGAAGGTTTTTGAAAAACATCCAAACGCCAACCGGCAAGCTGGAGCTATACAGCGAACAGGCCGCGAAGCATGGGCTCGACCCGCTGCCGCGCTTTATCCCGGCGTCGCCGGACGAGGACTATCCGCTCACGCTCATCGCGGGCGGACGGCTGCCGCACGCCATCCATTCGCGGCTGCATGAGGTTGCGTGGCTGCGGTCGCTGCGGCCGGAGGCGGAGCTG
>CAYROZ010000119.1:0-5626 GCA_964426125.1 uncultured Oscillospiraceae bacterium | reverse complement strand
TGTGCGTCCAGTCGGCCTGCATCTCCTCCGGCAATATCACCTCGCCGGAGCTGACCGCCGCCTTGCGCGCCATCCAGAGCGGCCCGGCATCCGGCTCGCGGTCCTTGCCCCCGGCGCGGATCTGGCGTTCAAACAGCGTGGCCTCCAAACTGCGGCCATAGCGGCCGTAGGAATATACCGTGGGCGCTGCCGCCACCACAAGCGCCGCCACCACGATGAGAATGATAAGGCCGATGGTTTTTTTGTTCATGCCGTCATTTCCTTTGTTTCATAGTATAGTCCCGGAACATCGCGTCGCCCATCGTTCAGCGATAGGGCCGGTACATCAGCTCCGGGTCGCGCTCGCGGTAGCCGTGCCACATTTCGCCCAGCGCATCCACCGGCAGACCCTTGGCCTTCATGTCGTGCCAGCCCGCGTCATACACCGCGCGCAGAAGCGGCACCATGGCCTCGCCCGCTTCCGTCAGGCGGTATTCCGTTCGCGGCGGCGTGTCCGGCACCACGGTGCGGTAAAGCAGACCGTCGGCCTCCATGGCACGCAGATTTTCCGCCAGCACCTTGTGGCTGATGGGAAGCTGCTTGGCAAAATCGGAAAAATTCGTTTTGCCCTCGTCGAAGATCATGGCCATGAGAATAAAGGGCTTCCAGCGCCCAAAGAGCATCCGCGCCATGTGGTTATAGGGGTCTTTTTCAATGTCGAAGTCCAGCTGCTTCACAGCGCACGCCTCCCGTCCGCTTCCTGCATTTGTTATTATTGTATCACTGTCTGCCCCGCGGCACAAGCACAATCTGTCCGTCGGGTTACTTCAAAGTGCCGTCTTGCGCCGGATTTCCGGCGATGCTACTATGTTAACAAGAGAAAATTGAGAAAAGGAGCCGCATTGACATGATGAAATATCCGCATATGTTCGCCCCCCTTACCATCAAGGGCGTCACCTTCAAAAACCGCGTGATGGCCTCGCCCGCCACCACCGACCGCACCGTGTATCCCGGCGGCACACCCACGCAGGAGTGCATCAACGGCTATGAGGTCCGCGCGCGCGGCGGCGTGGGCGCTGTGACCATCACGGAGTCGTTTGTCGATGAAGACCGCGGCAGCCGTCACGACCACTCCATCGACTTTTACACGCCCAACAAGTCCGTTTACCATCAGGAGGCGCTGTTTGTGCTGGCCGAGTCCATCACGCGCCACGGCGCCGTGGCCAGCGTGCAGTTCAACCACGTCGGCGCCGTGAACCACCCCTCCACCATCAAAGACGGCAAGAACCCCTTCGGCCCTTCCGCCTATGTGCGTGACGACGGCATTCAGGTCGAGGAAATGACCGAGGCGGATATGCACGAGGTCGCCGATCACTTCGCCCAGGCCTGTCTTGGCGCAAAGCTCGCCGGCTTCCAGATGGTCATGCTCCACGGCGGCCACGGCTGGCTGCTCGGCCAGTACATCTCCCCGCTGACGAACCACCGCACGGACAAATACGGCGGCTCGATCGAAAACCGCGCCCGTTTTCCCTTCATGGTCATCGACCGCATCCGCGAGGTCTGCGGCGACGATCTTCTCATCGAGTACCGCGTTTCGGGCTCCGAGCGCGTGCCCGGCGGTCTGGAGCTGGACGACTGCGCGGAGTTCTGCAAGCTTTTGCAGCACAAGGTCGACATCATCCACGTCACGAGCGGCATGTATCACAACCACGTCGAGTCCAAGGCCTTCTCCTCCATCTATCACCCCCACGGCTGCAATCTCGATCTGGCCGCCGCCATCAAGGCCGCTGTGGACATCCCCGTGACCGCCGTGGGCGGCTTCAACGATCCCCAGCAGATCGAGGACGCCATCGCCTCCGGCAAGTGCGACTTCGTGGCCATGGGCCGGCAGATGCTGGCCGACCCCGATTTTGTAAACAAGACCGCCATGGGCAAAGAGGACGAGATCATGCCCTGCCTGCGCTGCTCTTGCTTCAACCCGCTCGCCTCCGACCCGGACAAGCGCGTGCAGGTGGTGCCGTTTGAATGCACCGTGAACCCCACGTCCATGCGGCAGCTGCGGCTGCAATGGGCTCCGGCCGTGAAAACACCCGGCCAGAAGGTGCTGGTCGTGGGCGGCGGCCCCGGCGGTATGCAGGCGGCACTCACGGCGGCGGAGCGCGGCCACCGCGTCACGCTCATGGACAAGGGCGAAAAGCTCGGCGGCGCGCTTTGGTACACCGACTACGACTGCCACAAGGACGATATGCGCAAATACCGCGACCATCTGGCAAACCGAGTATACCGCGCGGGCGTGGATGTGCAGCTTGGCGTGACCGTGACGCGCGAGACAGTGGAGGAGTTTGCCCCCGACGCGCTCATTCTCGCCATCGGCGGACGGCCCGTGGCCCCGCGCATCCCCGGTCTGCACGAGCACGCGAAATATGCGCTCGACTGCTACACCCATGTGCCCGGCAAGAAGGTCGTGATGATCGGCGGCGGCCAGGTGGGCGTGGAGGTTGCAATGCATCTGGGCGACACCGGCCACGATGTGGACGTGATCGAGATGCTGGACGATTACGCGCGCGACGCGCTTTGGAGCCACAAGGAGGCCTTCCGCATCTTCAAGCCCGCGAGCATGAACATCCACTGCTCCACCCGCGTCACGGAGGTGACCGCCGAGGGCGTGAAGGCCATCGGTCCCGACGGCAGCGAGCTTTTCTTCCCCGCGGACGACATCTACTACGCGCTCGGCTTCCGCGCGCCCAGCGAGGAGATCGAGCAGCTCATGGGCATCTGCCCGCGCACCAGCATTGTGGGCGACTGCAAAAAGCCCGCCCGCATCCTTCAGGCCGGACGCGACGGTATGTTCGCCGCGATGGACATCGTATAAATCCACCCATTTTCAAAGGGGAACGCTGCGGCGTTCCCCTTTGCGCTTGTCAAAAAAGTCCGTTGGACTTTTTTCAAGCCGGATTTGATCTGCACGGCCGAAGTGAATTCGGCCGGCATAATCCTAGGGGCGCAGGGCCCCTCGGATTTACGCCCGCCCCCGGCGGGCGGCTCGCCCGGGCGGGCTTCGCAGCCAACTGCATACTTCTTTTAAAGTCTCGGCTTGACAAGCAATTGCAAGCGCATTACAATAACTTAAGATTTTCTGAAATCTTTTGCGGGAGGTGCACGGCATGGTTCACATACTGCTGGTCGAAAACGACGCGGCGTGCCGCCGTTCCGTGACCTCTGCCCTGCGCGCGCTGGATTATGAAGTTCTTCCCGCCCACGATGCGGACGAGGCGCTGTCCATTCTGGCCCATTCCGCCGTGCAGCTGATTTTGGCCAACATCGCCGATGGCGGCTGCGAGCTGACGCGCGAGCTGCGTGACGCCGGGGACACCACGCCCGCGATCGTGCTGCTGGACAAGGGCGGCATGCAGGAAAAGCGCCGCGTGTTCCGCTGCGGGGCGGACGGTTATATGCTTGCGCCGCCGGAGGAAGAGGAGCTGCAAATGCGCGTTCGCACGCTGCTGTGGCGCTGCCGCATCGTGGACGACGCCGCGCTGCGCTTCGGAAGCTGCACGCTGCACGCGCACACGCTCACACTGGAAACACCGAACGGCTCCATCGAACTGCGGCACATGGAGTTTCTGCTTTTGGAAAAGCTTTTGAGCTATCCCGGCCGCGTGTTCACACGCACGCAGCTGATGGACGAGCTGTGGGGCTTTGACAACGAATCGAGTCCCCGCACCGTGGACACCCACATAAAGCTTCTGCGCAAAAAGCTGCGCGACGTGGACGATATCCGCCTGCAAACCGTGCGCGGTCTCGGCTACCGCGCCGCCATTCCCCGCCGCGCGCGGCGATAAACAAATCGCATACACAGCAAAAGGGCGCACCGTTCGGTGCGCCCTAAATTATTTCACTCGTCCCAACGGACGAATTTCACCGGGCGCGCCAAACGGCGTGCCCTATGTCACAATCCCTCCAGCCGAAGCCGGAGGGACCGTGCCTGAAAAAATATGAAAGGAGAGAGTGGATGAATTACTTTGCGTTGCGAAGCGCGGCCTGCGCAGCGGCAAGGCGCGCGATGGGAACACGGTAAGGCGAGCAGGAAACATAGTTCAGGCCCGTGCGGTGGAAGAAGTCGATGGAGGCCGGTTCGCCGCCGTGCTCACCGCAGACACCCAGCTTGATGTCCGGGCGCGTGTTGCGGCCGAGTTTGACCGCCGTTTCCACCAGACGGCCCGTGCCCAGCTCGTCGAAGCGCTCGAACGGGTCGTTTTCAAGGATCTTCTTGTCCAGATACTTGGGCAGGAAGCGGCCGGAGTCGTCACGCGAAAGACCGAAGGACATCTGGGTCAGGTCGTTGGTACCGAAGGAGAAGAACTCGGCCTCGACCGCGATGCGGTCGGCGCTCATGGCGGCGCGCGGGATCTCGATCATCGTGCCGATCTTGTAGCTCAGGGGCACACCGGCGCGGCGGATGATGAGGTCAGCCGTGTTCTGGATAAGCTTTTTGAGATTGCGGATCTCGCCGCCGGAGGACACCAGCGGGACCATGATCTCCGGCGCAACGGGGTCGCCCGTCTCGCGGTGGACATTGATGGCCGCTTCGATGATGGCCTGGGTCTGCATCTCGGCGATCTCGGGATAGATGATGGGCAGACGGCAGCCGCGCAGACCCAGCATGGGGTTGACCTCGTGCATGGCGCGGATGGTGGCCTTGAGCTCGTCAAGCTCGATGCCCATATCCTCGGCCAGATCCCGCTGCTCGGCCTCGCCGGTGGGCAGGAACTCATGCAGAGGCGGATCGAGCAGACGCACCGTGACCGGGCGGCCGCCCATCACGCGGAAGATGCCCTCAAAGTCGCCGCGCTGCATGGGCAGCAGCTTCGCCAGCGCCGCGCGGCGATGGCGCTCGTCGGTGGCCAGGATCATCTCGCGCATGGCGCGGATGCGGTCGGCCTCAAAGAACATATGCTCCGTGCGCACAAGGCCGATGCCCTCCGCGCCGAAGTTCAGAGCGGTCTGCGCGTCCGCCGGGGTGTCCGCGTTGGCGCGCACGCCCAGCGTGCGGATCTCGTCCGCCCATCCCATCACGGTGGCGAACTGACCGGCGACCTCGGCCGGGACCGTGGGCAGCTTGCCCAGATACACATGGCCGGTGGAACCGTCGATGGAGATCCAGTCGCCCTCGCGCACGAGGGTGTTGTTGGCCGTGAAGTATTTCTTGTCTTCAAAGATGCGCAGATCGCCGCAGCCGGCCACGCAGCAGGTGCCGATCTGACGGGCCACGACCGCCGCGTGGCTGGTGCGTCCGCCGTGCGCGGTGAGAATGCCCTCGGCGGCATTCATGCCCTCCACGTCCTCGGCGCTGGTCTCGTTGCGCACGAGCAGCACGGGGCCGTTCGCCGCGCGCTCGATGGCGTCGGCAGCGGAGAACACGACCTGGCCGCAGGCCGCGCCGGGAGAGGCGGGCAGACCGGTGGCAATGGGGCTGGCCTTGGACAGGGCCTCCTGGTCGAAGCCGGGGTGCAGCAACGCGTCAAGCTGGCGCGGCTCGAGCTTCATGATGGCCTCTTCCTTGGTGCAGATGCCTTCCTCCACCAGATCGACGGCGACCTTCATGGCAGCCTGCGCGGTGCGCTTGCCGTTGCGGGTCTGGAGCATG
>CAYROZ010000118.1:0-5702 GCA_964426125.1 uncultured Oscillospiraceae bacterium | reverse complement strand
AAGACGAACGCGATTTTGCACGCGGGGCTGTCCGGCCAGGCGGGCGCACGGGCGCTGCTGCGCATTCTCGCCGGAGAGGTGAACCCCAGCGGCAAACTCACGGAGAGCTACCCGCTGCGCTATGCGGATTGCCCCACGGCGGACTACTTCGACCGGGCTGATACGCGCGTGGAATACCGCGAGGGGCCGTTTGTCGGCTATCGCTACTACACCACGGCGGGCGTGCCGGTGTGCTATCCGTTCGGCTTCGGTTTGAGCTACACGCAGTTTGAATACAGCGACATTGCCGCCTCCGAAACGGCTGTCAGCTTTACGCTGAAAAACACCGGCGCGCGCGATGGCGCGGAGGTCGCGCAGCTTTATGTGTCCAAGCCCGACAGCGCGCTGATCCGTCCGGTGCGGGAGCTGAAGGGCTTTGAGAAGGTCTTCCTGCGCGCCGGAGAGGAAAAACGCGTGACGATCCGGCTTGACGATAAGGCGTTCCGCTTTTTCGATGTGTCCTCCAACGCCTGGCAGCGCGAGGCAGGACGCTACGAGCTTCAGGTCGCGGCCTCCAGCGAGGATGTGCGTCTGACAGCGTCTGTGCAGCTCGAGGGCGTCACGCCGAAAAGCCGCCGGGAGGAGCTGCCGGACTATTACGCCGGAACGGTCGCGGCGGTCGGGGACGAGCAGTTTTCCCGTCTGCTTGGCCGCGCACTGGAAAAGGAGGCGGCGCCGGTGCGCCGTGAGCTCGGCTACACGGACACCATCGGCGATCTGCGCTGGGCCAAGGGTGGCTTTGCCCGCTTCCTGTTCCATCTGCTCAACGGCTTTTATAAGTGCTGCCGCGCCTTCGGCCAGCGTGATCTGGCCATGACGCTGGTGATGGGCGTGTTCAACCAGCCGTTCCGCGGCGTTTACCGCATGACCGGCGGCATGATATCGAAGGAGATGATGGACGGTGTGATGGAAGTGGTCAACGGTCACTTCTGGCGGGGCTGGCACCATTTCTTCCGCCAGATGCGTCAAAAGCGCCGCCGCGCGGCCCAGACCCGAACGGCGACCCATGTGGAAGAGAAATAAGGGAGGAGATCGTATGTACACAGCAGAACAGATCCGGGCTCAGATAAAGCCGCTTTCGGAAAACGCCTTTGCGGCGTTTTGGCAGCGCCTCTGGCGCTCGTGGCTTGGCGTGTGGGCCGGTTACAGCAGCCGCAAGCCCAAGGCGGCCAAGCTGATCAAGGAATTTGTGGTCATGTATTTGTTTTCAAACCTCGTGACCATCTGGCAGGCGCTCATCATGATCTTCCTGCCCTATGCGTTCAAGGGCATTTGGAATGTGCCGTTCGTATGGCCGGCGCTGCCGCTGCCGTGGGACGGACTGAACTACGCCATCTTCAATGAGCCGGTGAAGTTCCTGTTCGGCGATGCGGTGCAGCTTGCCTCCACGGCGGAGGAGGTCGCTCAGCTCACGGCGGCCGGCGGTCAGCTGCAAATGGCAGGCCTCGGCAATTTCCTGGCCTTTGAGATCGCCGTGTTCACGGCTCAGTGCATCAACTTTCCTCTGCAGCGCAATGTGACGTTTAAGTCCAAGGGCAACCCCGTTCGCCAGGCGGTGTGGTATTTCATCGGCTGGGTGGGAATCTCCGTGGGTGTGAACGCCATCTGGGGCATCTGCAACCCGCTGATGCTGCACTGGAACTGGAACGACACCATCATCGCGCTTTTGAAAACCTTCCTCACGGGCGGCGTGTCCATGCTGGTGTTCTTCCCGATCTTTAAGCTCATTTTCCCGGATATCCCCAAGGAAGCGGAGGAAAAACGGGCGCTGCTTGAAAAACGCCGCGCCGCCGGGGAAGGGGAGCAGGCGCTGGCGCCGCTCGCGGCCAAGGTGGACGAGCTTGAGCATCAGGCGGAGCGCATCCGACTGGAAAATGAGCTGCACAGTGCGGAAAGCCTTGCCAATTCCGGCGCGATCAAATACATCGCGCTTGAGCGGGCGGTCGCCGAGGCCTCTGCGGCGGACAAAGAGGAGGCGCAAAGCCGTCTGGCGGAATGCTATGACGAGGTGTGTGCCCTGATCGACGCCAAAGCGGCGGCTCAGACGGTGTGGGAGCAGTTTTGCGCAAACGAGGGAAAAGCATGACGCAAAAGCTCCTCACAGTAACCGTGCCCTGCTATAACTCGGCAAGCTTCATGCGCCGCTGCCTTGAAAGCTTTCTGCCCGGCGGCGACAGGGTGGAGGTCATCATCATAAACGACGGCTCCACGGACGATACCGGTGCCGTGGCGGAGGAATACCAGCGGCTGTATCCGCATATCTTCCGCGCCGTGCATCAGGAAAACGGCGGCCATGGCGAGGGCATCAACCACGGCCTTCGTCTGGCCAGCGGAATTTACTTCAAGGTCGTCGATTCCGACGACTGGGTCAGCGCCGATTTTGTAAAGCTCCTCGACACGCTTGAAAAACTCGAGGCCGAGGGCGGCGTGGATATGCTTGTGACAAACTATGTCTACACGCACGACGATCCTTCCCTTGACCACACCATCCACTACCGCCATCCCTTCCGGCATGGACGCGCGCGCACCTGGGCGCAAACGCGGCCTTTCGGACTGGAAACCTATCTGACGCTCCACTCCGTGACCTATCGCACAGAGCTTGTGCGCAAAAGCGGCGTGGTGCTGCCAAAGCACATTTCCTACGAGGACAATCTGTTTGTCTATGCGCCGCTGCCGTATGCGGAGAGACTTTATTATCTCGACGTCGATCTGTACCACTACTACATCGGCCGCGAGGGCCAGAGCGTGCAGGGCGAGGTGTTTGCCAGACGCTATGCCCAGCAGATCCAGGCAACGAGCCTGATCTTTTTCAGCCACGATCTGGGCAAGGAGCTTGCGCGAAACCGCAAGCGAGGCCGCTATATGCTGCACGAATGCCGGATGCTGCTGGCGCTGGCCACGGCGGGCGCGCGCTTAAACGGCAGCGCACAGGCGGATGCCGACTGGCGTGCGATGTGGCAGAAGTGCCTGGAACATGAGCCGCGCTATGCCCGCAAGCTGATGCGAATGCCGCCGATCTGCCTGCAAACCATCCGCGGGAACACAGGGCGGCGCTTGAGCAATTTTATGTACAGTGCGACACGAAAGCTGGTGAGAAACTGATGCCGGAATACGACTACCTCATTGTGGGAGCGGGCTTATACGGCGCGGTGTTCGCCCATGAGCTCACGGCGCAGGGCTATCGCTGTCTTGTGATCGACCGGCGCGGCCATGTCGGCGGCAATGTGTATACGGAAATGGTGGCGGACGTGTGCGTACACCGCTACGGCGCGCATATTTTCCACACATCCGACGAGACCGTCTGGGCGTATATCAACCGCTTCACGCGCATGAATCCCTTTGTCAACAGTCCGCTCGCGGTCTATGGCGATGAGATATACAATCTGCCGTTTAACATGAACACCTTTGTGCGCCTGTGGCCGGAGGTGCGGACCCCGGCCCAGGCCCGCGCGCGCATCGCGGCGGAGACAGCGCCCTACCAGAGCGGCAAACCGCAGAATCTTGAGCAGCAGGCGCTGCGGCTTGTGGGTCCGACGGTGTACGAAAAGCTGGTCAAGGGCTACACGGAAAAACAATGGGGGCGCGATTGCAGAGCTCTTCCGGCGTTTATCATCCGGCGGCTGCCGCTGCGCTTCACCTTTGACAATAACTACTTTAACGACCGCTATCAGGGCATTCCCGAGGGCGGCTACACGCCGCTTGTTGAAAAGCTGCTGGGGGGCTCGGAGGTGCGACTGAACACCGCCTACGATGCCTCGCTGCCCAAGCCTCGCTTCAAGACGATCTACACCGGCCCCATCGACGAGTTTTTTGGCTTTTCGCTGGGGCATCTGGAATACCGCAGTCTGCGCTTTGAAACGGAGCTGTTGGATATCCCTGATTTTCAGGGCAACGCGGTCGTCAATTACACCGCGCGCGATGTGCCCTGCACGCGCATCATCGAGCACAAGCACTTTGCCCGCGGCACACAGGAAAAAACGGTCATCAGCCGGGAGTATCCTCTGCCATGGAAGCCGGGGATGGAGCCGTATTACGCTGTGAACGACGAGCGCAACGACACGCTTTACCAGTGCTATTGTGAGCTGGCAAGAGTGAGGCCCGATGTTCGCTTTGGCGGCCGGCTTGGCAGCTACCGCTATTACGACATGGACCGGGTCGTGGCACAGGCCCTGTCCGACAGTGCGCAGGAGATCGCCTCCTGCGGGAAGGGAGGCTGAAGGCGGCATAGATATACACCCCGGCGGATCATTTCTATGAATTTGAGAAAGGAAAGCGAAATGGCGAAGAAAGCAACTCTTTTCCGCGCTCTGTCCGCGCTGATGGCGCTGCTGTTTCTGTTTTGTGCTTCGGCCACCACGGTATGCTTTGACAATGCCGGCTGGTTCAACAATGCCCTGAACATTGAAACAACGGTCAGTCTCAGCGCTGACGGAGAATATGCGGTGTATTGGCCGAATGATTACGGCTACGACAATACGGCGCTTATCGAGGTGTACAACGACGCCGTGGATGTCAATGTGGAGATCGCCCGCGAGGGCGTGGTCCTGATGAAAAACGAGGGCGGCGCTCTGCCGCTCGGCGGCGGCTCGCGCATTACCATTTTCGGCAATGGCTCCGTCAACTCCCGCATCTATCAGGCGCGCTCGGCCAACGATATCCCGTACGCCAGCTTTGTTGGCGCAATGCAGGAGCAGTTCGGCGCAGAAAATGTCAACACTGTTTTGTGCACGGATGTTTACAGCGGACTTGGCTCCACCGGCATCAGCAGCGTGGCCGAGGCGGACATCGCTTCCGTGAAGGCGTATGAGTCCACCTGGCAATCGGATTATAACGATGCGGCGGTCGTGGTGCTCAGCCGCAACGGCAGCGAGGGCAACGACGTGTATCAGTACTCGGCCACTGATACCTATCCCGATGGCTCGCCCCGCCGTATGCTGGACCTGTCCACAAACGAGCAGGCGCTCATGGAATACCTGCAAAGCCAGAAGCAGGCCGGTGTGTTTGATTCCATCGTGGTGGTCCTGGCCTCGGAGTTTGCCATGGAGCTTGGCTTCCTGGACAGCTACGATGTGGATGCGTGCCTGCTCATCGGCGCTGGCGGCTCCTATGGCTGCACGGCGCTGGCGGAGGTCATCTCCGGCGCAGTCAACCCCTCGGGACGCACGGTCGACACCTACGCGGCCAGCAGCATTTCCGCTCCCGCCGTCACCTATGCCGGTGTGGAGGGCGTTATGACCTGGGGCAATGCCGACGAGCTCAACGAGTACGACACCATCAACAACGACATGAACATCGACTACTACATCATCTATGCCGAGGGTGTGTATGTCGGCTATAAATATTACGAAACGCGCTATGAGGACTGCGTGATGAATCTTGGCGGCGCGGCGGGCAACGCCGGTGTGTTTGCGGGCAATGGTGCCTGGAGCTATGCCGACGAGATGTGCTATACCTTCGGCCACGGCCTGTCCTACACCACCTTTGCCCAGACGCTCGACAGCACGGAATACAACGCCGAAACGGACGAGTATGTGATGACCGTCACCGTGACCAACTCCGGCGATGTGGCCGGCAAGGACGTGGTGGAGGTCTATGCCCAGACGCCTTACGGCGATTATGAGCGGGCCAATCTTGTGGAAAAGCCGGCCGTTACGCTCGCGGGC
>CAYROZ010000117.1:0-5748 GCA_964426125.1 uncultured Oscillospiraceae bacterium | reverse complement strand
CCTTGCGGTCCTGACGGGCATAGCCGAAATAGGGGATGACGGCGGTGATGCGGCCGGCGGAGGCACGGCGCATGGCGTCGATCATAACGAGCAGCTCCATGAGGTTGTCGTTGACCGGGCCGCAGGTGGACTGCACCAGGAACACGTCCTCGCCGCGAACGGCCTCATAAACGGAAACGGAGCACTCGCCGTCGGCGAAGTTGGTGCACACCGCGTTGCCGAGATTGAGCGACAGGCTGCGGCAGATGTCGTTGGCCAGCGTAGGGTTGGCGTTGCCGGTAAAAACCTTGATGTTCTTGCCGTGGTTGATCATATTTTTCTCTCTCCTCATTTCCGGGCACGGCCCGGATTTATTTTAATACAGGATAATTATATCAAAGAGTGGGCACAAAGAAAAGTGCTTTCCGCAATTTTCCTGCGCGGCTAAATCGCTCTTTACAGGCGGCGGATTTTTGTTTATAATAAACTGGTTATGATAGGAAAGGTATGTGTTCGATTTGCTGGAATTTGAAGAATACAAAATAAAGCTCAACAACCTCAAGCCCACGCTGACCGATCTGCGCGACGCGCTGCGGCTGGAGGATGCGAAAAACGAGATCGAAAAGCTCGAGGCGGAAAGCGCCTCCGAGGGCTACTGGAACGATCTGGCCCGCTCGCAGGCGGCCCAGAAGCGTTTGCGCAGTCTTCAGCACAAGGTCGAGGGCTATGAAAAGCTCGAGTCCGGCTGGGACGATCTGTTCACCATCTGCGAAATGGCGCTGGAGGAGGACGACGAAAGTTTGCTGCCGGAGCTTCAGGACGGGTTTGAAAAGCTCTCGTCGGAGCTGGAGGCCATGCGTCTTTCCACGCTGCTGACGGGCGAGTATGACGCCAACAACGCCATTCTCACCTTCCACGCCGGAGCCGGCGGCACCGAGGCGCAGGACTGGACGCAGATGCTCTACCGCATGTACACCATGTGGACCGACCGCCACGGCTACAAATACACCCTCATGGACTGGCAGGACGGCGAAGAAGCCGGTATCAAATCCGCCACCATCAAGATCGAGGGCGAAAATGCCTACGGCTTTCTCAAAAGCGAGCACGGCGTGCACCGCCTTGTGCGCATCAGTCCGTATGACGCCTCCGGCCGCCGCCACACCAGCTTTGCCGCCGTGGAGGTCATGCCCGAGATCGAGGACGCCGGCGAGATCGAGCTGCGCGACGACGAGATCAAAATGGACGTTTACCGCTCCTCCGGCGCGGGCGGCCAGAAGGTCAACAAGACCTCCTCTGCCGTTCGTCTGACCCACATCCCCACGGGCATCGTGGTTTCCAGTCAGGTGGAGCGAAGCCACTTCCAGAACCTCGAAAACTGTAAGCAAATGCTGCGCGCGCGTCTGGCGGAGATCAAAGAGCGCGAGCATCTGGAAAAAATCGAGGACATCAAGGGCGTGCAGATGAAGATCGAATGGGGCAGCCAGATCCGCTCGTATGTGTTCATGCCGTACACGCTGGCCAAGGACACGCGCACCGGCTTTGAAAACGGCAACATCCAAAATGTCATGGACGGCGACATCGACGGCTTCATCAATGCCTTCCTTGCGATGAAGGCCGCAAAATAAACGCTATGGGGGCTGTGCTGCGGCGCGGCCCCTTTGTGCATACAAAAGGAGTTTTTTTATGAATTATCCGCATCTTCTGAGCCCTGTTCGCGTGGGGCAGCTGGAAGTGAAAAACCGCATCATTATGCCCGCCATGCACACGCTGTATCCCGAAAACGGCGGGCCGAGCGCGCGCTTTAACGAATTTTACTGGCGCCGGGCCGAGGGCGGTGCGGGGCTGATTGTGGTCGGGGCCTGCCGCTTTGACGAAAAGGGCGCGCGGCCGAGCTGCATGAGTCTGTCGGACGATTCGTTCATAAAGCCGTGGCAGAGCTTCACGGCCGGAATGCGCGAGCGGGAGTGTCCCGTGGCCGTGCAGCTGTATCATGCGGGACGGTATCTCGCCTCCGACGGCGTGCCGGACGGCAAAGGGGCCATCGCGCCCAGCGCGGTTTATACGCCGTTTACCAAGGAGACGGCCCGCGCCATGACGGCCGAGGAGATCGACTCTGTTATCCGCGCGTGGGCCGAGGGCGCGCGCCGGGCGCGGGAGGCGGGCTTTGACGCCGTGGAGATCTCCGCAAGCGCGGGATATCTCATCAGCCAGTTCCTCTCGCCGCTCACGAACCGCCGCGAGGACGAATACGGCGGCAGCTTTGAAAATCGCTGCCGTTTCCCGCTGGCGGTCATCCGCGCCGTGCGCGAGGCCGTGGGCGCAGACTACACCGTTTTGCTGCGCTGGTCGGGCCACACACTGGTGGAGGAGGCCGGCGGCTCGGCGGAGGCCGTGGCGTTTGCGAAGCTTGTGGCAAAGGCGGGCGTGGATATGCTGGACATGACCGGCGGCTGGCACGAAAGCCGCGTTCCCCAGCTTACGGAGGAAATGCCCTTCGGTGCGATGGAATACCTCGCGGAGCAGACGAAAAAAGAAGTTGACATAAAAATTGCAATGGCCAACCGCATGAGCCAGCCGCGGCTGGCGGAGAGCGCCGTGGCACTCGGAAACTGCGACATGGTCGCCATGGGGCGTGCGCTGGTGGCGGAGCCGGATATTCCGAAGTTTCTTGCCGCGGGCACGCCGGAGAAAATTCGCCCCTGCGTATCGTGCAATCAGGGCTGTCTGGCCGGAACGTTTTTTGAAAAGCCCATCCGCTGTCTTTCCAACGGCATGGCCGGGCGCGAATACGAGCTTTCCGGTGAAAAAGCTGAAAAACCGAAGAAAATTCTGGTCGTTGGCGGCGGCCCGGCGGGCATGGAATGCGCTTTGCGCGCGTCGGAGCGCGGCCACGATGTGACGCTGTGGGAGCGCTCGGATGCCCTTGGCGGGCAGCTGAAGCTTGCGCGCGGTCTGCCCCACCGCGAGATGCTGGGTGAGCTTGTGGCGTGGTATGAGCGCGCGCTCAAGGCGTCGGATGTGCGGGTGGAGCTGAACCAAACGGCCACGCCGAAGACGGTTCTGGCGGGCGGATTTGACGAGCTCGTGCTCGCAAACGGACGCGATTATAAAGACATATCGGTTGACATAACGTCAGCCGATATGTCCGTTTGGACGATGGATGAGCTGCTGCGGGAAAAGCCCGTGATGCCGAGGCGTGTGGCCGTGATCGGCGGCAGCTTTGTGGGCATGGAAACGGCGCGCTGGCTCGCGATGGACGGGGCGTATTCCGATGCCGTCATGCGCTGGATGCTGCGCTACGGCGTGGAGGAGCCCGCGCGGCTGCGGGAGCTGGCCACCCATTCGGCGCGTGAAATAGCCGTGTTCGAGCGCGGCAAGCCCGCCGCGGGCTATGAGCCGGGCATCGCGTGGCCGGTGTATGCCGATTTGAGCGCCTTCGGCGTGAAGCTGCTCGGGCGCACGGAGGTCGTTTGTGTCACGGACGAGGGCGTGCTCACGGCGGACGGCATCTGGCCGTGTGACGCGGTGGTCGTGTGCCCCGGCACCAGGGCGGACGACAGCCTTTACACCGCGCTGAGCGGCGCACTGCCTGTCCACCGCATCGGAAACGCGGAAAAACCCGGCCGCGCCATCGATGCCATTGCCGCCGGATGCGAGCTGGGCTTGCGGCTGTGATTGCCTATTGACAGCGCGGGCCGCAGCCCGTATAATAAGCCCCAATTACAAGCCTCGGGAGGGCACAATGGACTCAGACGGCGACGCCGCCGATCCGGAGCGAAACCGGGTCATTTTTAAGCATAGTAAGAATATAATGTAACAAAAGGCATGGTCTGCGTGCGTTTGGCGCAGGTCATGCCTTTGCGCGTTTTCATGGAAAGGAGAACGATCTTTGTCAAACTCAATTGGTTGGATGCTGCTTTTGCAGCTGGTGCTCATCGGACTCAACGCTGTGTTCGCCTGTGCGGAGATCGCCGTGCTTTCGGTCAACGCCCTGCGCATCGAAAAGCTCGGGGCCGAGGGCGATAAGCGCGCCCGCCGGCTCGGACGGCTCACAGCCCAGCCGGAAAAATTCCTTGCCACCATTCAGGTGGCCATCACGCTGTCCGGCTTTCTCGGCAGCGCCTTCGCGGCGGAGAACTTCTCCGGGCCGCTGGTGGACTGGCTGGTGGGTCTTGGCGTGGCCATCCCGCGCGCCACGCTGGACACCGTGGCCGTGATCGTGATCACGCTGATCTTGTCCTATTTCACGCTGGTATTCGGCGAGCTGGTGCCCAAGCGCATGGCCATGAAGCGGGCGGAATCGTTTGCGCTGGGCGTTTCCGGGGCCATCGGTGTCATATCCAGGCTGTTTGCGCCCATCGTTTGGCTGCTGTCCGTGTCCACGAATGCCGTTTTGCGTCTGCTCGGCATCGACCCCAACGAGCCGGAGGCCCCCGTGGGCGAGGCGGATATCCGCATGATGGTGGATGCCGGCGAGGCCGGCGGCAGCATCGACCGCGAGGAGCAGGAATTCATCCACAACGTATTTGCCTTTGACGATCTCACCGCCGCCGATATCGTCACGCACCGTATGCAGGTCGATTCCCTGCGCCTGGAGGACTCCATGGACTCGTGGGCGGCGGCCATCCGCGCCACGCGCCGCACGCGCTATCCTGTGTGCGAGGGCTCGGCGGACAATGTGGTCGGCATTCTTGATGCGCGCGACTATTTCCGCCTGGATGACCAAAGCCGCGAAAATGTGATGGCCAGGGCCGTGCATCCGGCATATTTCGTGCCGAAATCCGTGGGCGCGGATGTGCTGCTTCGCAATATGCGCGCCGAGCGGCAGGCCATGGCCGTGGTGCTGGATGAATACGGCGGCATGGTGGGCGTGGTCACGCTCAACGATCTGGTCGAGCAGCTCGTGGGCGATCTCGACGGCGACGGTATCCCGCCCAAACACGGATGATACCCAAAACTTGCGCTCCATGTATTATATAAAACACGAAACAAAAGAAATAAAAATTTTAAAAAATTAGCACTCTCCTATTGACAGTGCTAAAAATCGTGGTATAATACATCATGACAGGGGGAAAAACAAAGGTGTCCCGAAGTCAGAGATTTCAAACAAAGCTTTGAAAGGAGCGATCATATATGTTGATGCCTATTTTTGGTAAGGATTTCTTTGATGACTTTTTCGATGCGCCGCGTACGCCTGCGCCGCGCGCCGATCTGATGAAGACCGACCTGCGCGAGGATGCGGAGGGCTATGTGCTGGATATCGACATGCCCGGCGTGAGGAAAGAGAATATGCAGGCCGAGCTCAAGGACGGCTATCTGACCGTGAGTGCGAAGACCGGTTATGAGAACAACCAGCAGGATAAGCAGGGGCGCTATCTGCGCCGCGAGCGCTTTTCCGGCAGCTTCAGCCGCAACTTCTACGTTGGCGAAGACATTACGCAGGAGGACATCAAGGCCCGCTTTGAAAACGGCGTTTTGACCATCCGCGTGCCGAAGAAGCAGCCTGTGCCGCAGGTGGAGGAGAAGAAGTATATCGCCATCGAGGGCTGATAAAACAACGGGCCTCCGCAGAAAAAATCTGCGGAGGCCTTTTCTATGCTTGATTTTGTGCGGGCAATCGTTTATAATAAATGCCGCCGTGCCGGTGTGTTGGAATTGGCAGACGAGGCGGATTCAAAATCCGTTGCCGCAAGGCGTGTGGGTTCAAGTCCCACCACCGGCACCATGGCGAGTGTTCTTACAGCATTTGAAGGGCTGTTAAGAACACTC
>CAYROZ010000116.1:0-5840 GCA_964426125.1 uncultured Oscillospiraceae bacterium | reverse complement strand
CGCTGGCGCTCTCCGCCACCACCGCCGCCGTCGTGCTGACGAAGAAAAAACGCAAAAACTGAAAACGGGCATAACGAGAAGAGAGGCGGAAAACCCGCCTCTCTTTTTTGCTTCCCTTTATTCCGTTTTTGCTATATAATAAAGCAGAGTTTTCTTTTTCTTTATTTTCTTGAGGTAGGATATGGGATACAAACGGATCGATGTTGAAAACTGGAACCGGCGGACGACCTATGAGTGGTTTCGCAGTTTTTCCAACCCCTGCTACGGCGTGACCGTGGATATGGATGTGACGGAGCTGGTGGCCTTTGCAAAGGAAAAGGGACGCTCGTTTTTCTCGTGCATGGCGTGGATCGTCACGGAGGGGATGAACGAGGTGGAGGAACTGCGGATGCGGCTGCTGGATGGCGAGCCGGTCGTGTATGACCACATTCATCCGTCCTACACCGTGATGACGGATGCGGGGATGTTTGTCAACTGCCGCCATCCGATGGGCGAAACGATGGCGGAGTTCTGCGCCCTCTCGCGCGAGACGGTGGATGCGCTCAAGCACGGTGCGCAGCGGATGCCGGAGGGGGCGTATAACCCCGAGAACACCTGGGACGAAATTTATCTGACCAGCGTGCCGTGGCTGAGTTTGGCCGGCATGAGCCATCCGATCCCGGATGAGCCGTCGTCGCAGTCGGTGCCGCGGGTGTGCTTTGATCGCTGGCGCGAGGAAAACGGGCGGAAGATGGTGCATTTGAACATCACGGTGAGTCATGTGTTCGTGGATGGGTATCCGCTGTGCCGGGCGTTCGATGCGATACAGAGGAAGCTGAAGGATTGCCGCGCGCTGTATGATTGAGGCGCGGGAGATACAGGAGGCATGAGATATGTTTAAAAGCAGGATATTGCCGGGGGCCGGGATCGTGGTGGTCACGTTCGGCTGCATTTTGCTCAGCCGCATCAGCCGCGTGCTGTTTTTTACGGCGCTGGCGCTGGCATCGGTGTATGAGCTGTGGAAGATACTGAAAAACATCGATGTAAACTTCATGTACATCGTGCCGGCGGCGTATATCGTCGGCCAGTTTGGTCTGGTCATGACGGGCGCGGATATTATCTGGATGCTCACGTGGTATGCGCTGATTGCGTTTAGCTGCATTTTCCGCGTGATTTTGCATCCGGCGATGGGCGCGAAAAGCGCGGTTTGGACGCTGTTTGGGCTGCTGTGGCCGACGTTTTTCTATGGCATCGTGCTTGCTCTCGCGGCGGCGGATAAGGCCGCGATCATTCTCACGCTTGGCATTTTGTCCACCTGGGCGTGCGATTCGGCGGCGCTTTTTGCCGGCAAGGCCTTCGGCAAGCGCAAGCTTGCGCCCACGGTGTCGCCGCATAAAACCTGGGCCGGGGCCATCGGCGGCGGGCTGTTTTCCATCGCGGCGGGCGCGCTTTTGCATCTGATTTTGAAACGTTTCGGCGGGCCGGATATCGTTTGCTGCATGGTCACGGCGCTGGTTTGCTCCAGCTTCGGCCAGGTGGGTGATCTGGCGGCGTCGCTGATTAAGCGGATGTGCTCCGTGAAGGATTACAGCCGTCTCATCGGCGAGCACGGCGGCATCATGGACAAGATGGATTCCATGCTGTTTTCGCTGCCGGTGTGCTGGCTGTGTCTGTACGCGTTTGGGTGGCTTTGAGCGGTTTGAAAGAGGCGAAGGAATTTGGGTAAAAAGCTTTTGTTCATCGTCAACCCGGTTTCCGGGCGGAGACTTTACAGCCGCTATGCCGAGGCCATCGACCGCGCGTTTGCCGAAAAGGGCTGGGAAACGACCGTTGTGCCCACGGAAAAGGCCGGCGACGCGGTGCAGGCCGTGGCGCGCATGGGGCGGGATTTTGACCGCGTTGTGTGCATGGGCGGCGACGGGACGCTGTCGGAGACGGTGAATGGTCTGGCCAGCATTGATTTTGCCGTGCCGCTGGGGTATATCCCGGCGGGCAGTACAAATGATTTTGCCATGTCCGTGGGCTTTGCGCCGGATGTTCTGGCGGCGGCGGACGACGCGGCCGGAGACACGGAGCAGTATATGGATGTGATGAGCGTGGACGGACACTGCTCCATCAACACGACCAATCTGGGCGCGTTCACCGCGGTGGCGTATGAAACGCCGCAGAATCTGAAAAATTCGCTGGGTCTGGCCGCGTATATCCTCAGCGGCATCAAGGACCTTTCGCGCCTGAAGGCGGAGCATCTGCGTGTGACCACGGCGGATACCATGCTGGAGGGGGATTATTTCTTCGCGGCCATCTGCAATTCCACCGCCATGGGCGAGAGCTTTTCTCACAGTCTGCCGGACGACGGCATACTGGATATGGTGCTGGTGCGCAAGCCGAGCAGTCTGGCCGAGCTTCATGGCACCGTGACGCATCTGGTGGGCGGGGAATATGCCGACCAGTGCATCGATCTGATCCGCGCGGAGAGCATATCGGTGGAAACCCTGCGGCCGTGTACCTGGGTGGTGGACGGCGAGCGCTACGACGCGGGCACGATCGTCAATGTGCAGGTGCTGCACCGCAAGCTGCGGCTGATCGTTCCGGCGGAGGAAAACAAAAGCGCCCCATCCAGGCAGATGGGACGCTGGCTGGCCTTCGATACCGGAAAGCCAAGACATATTTTACGAAAATCCACCATCGCAGCCGATGACCTGACCGGTGATGAATGAGGCGCGGTCGCTCGCCAGAAAGGCGACCAGCTCCGCCACATCCTCGGGTGTGCCCAAACGACCAAGCGGGGTATCCCCGGCCAGCGCGGCTTTGTCCTCGGCGGAAAAGCGGGCCATCATGTCCGTTTCGATCACGCCGGGCGCCACGCAGTTTACGCGGATGCCGGAGGGGCCGAGCTCCTTGGCCAGCGATTTGGCCAGCGCGATGACCGCGCCCTTGGACGCGGAATAGGCCGCCTCGCAGCTCGCGCCATACACGCCCCAAACCGAGCTTGTGAGCACGATGCAGCCGGCCTTGTCGTGCACCATGCCGCCGATGGCCTCGCGGCAGCAGTGAAATGCGCCGTCGGTGTTCACGGCGAACAGCCGCCGCCAGCTCTCCGGGGTCATGTCGGTCAAAAGGCCGTATTCGCTCACACCGGCGCAGCAGACCAGCAGCCCCACGGGCCCCGTTTCGGCAAACATGGCCTTCACCTGCTCGCTGTCGGCCACGTCGGCACAAATGGCGATGCCGCCAAGCTCCTCGGCGAGAGCGAGCGCCTTGTCCCGGCTTTTGGTATAATTGAGGATAACCTCCCATCCGTCCGCCGCGAGCCTTCTGGCCGCGGCCGCGCCGATGCCGCGGGATGCGCCGGTTATCAATGCTTTTTTGTTCATGTTCATCACCCCATGTGATTGTAACACATCGCGGTGGATAAAGGTAGGTGCAATTGCAAATGTCCGACACCAATTTTGAGTGGAAAAAGGAGAACGAGACCGAGCAGCCGCACAGCGCGGAGAGCTTCGATTTCGATGATTTCCTGCGTGACAGCGGCTGGGAGCCGACGCCGGTGCGGCCGCAGTCCACGGCGCGTATGCCGCGCCAGCCGGAGGAGCCCGAGACGCCGGAGGAGGCAATGCCGGAGCGTCTCACAGCGCCGCCCCGGCCGGAGATCCTGGTGGCCGAACCGCCGCGCCACCGCGTGGTCGTTACGCCGGAGATGCAGGAGGAGCCGGAGGAGGAACGGTCCGAGCCGCGTCCCGCCCGCCGCGGCGGGAGTTTGATATGGGCGCTTGTGGCTGCGGTGGTCATTTTGGTTTTGGCGATCGCGGTGTTTTCAAACTCCGGCGACCCAAAGCCCGATACCACGAGCGCGCCGGACACGGCGGACGTGACCGCGCTGCCGGTGCGTACCAGCGAGCCGCAGACGACCGCTACCCCGGAGCCGACGGCCAAGGTGAAAACCTACACCATCACGGTGACCGCCGGAAGCGGCGGCAGCGTGAGCCCGAACGGTCTTGTGAGCGTGGAGGAGGGGAGCGATGCAAGCTTCACCGTCACGCCGGACAGCGGCTATGTCATCAGCCAGCTTCTGGTCGATGGCGTGCAGCAGGAGCCGGGCCATGTGACCCTGACCAACGTCACGGCGGACCACAGCATCTACGCCGTGTTCACGCCCGAGACGCAGGCGACCCCGGAACCCACCCCGGAGCCGACACCCGAGCCAACGCCGGAACCCACACCGGAACCGACGCCGGAACCCGCACCCGAGGCGCCGACCGAAAGCGAAACACCACCCGCGCCGGAAGCGCCGACGGGGGAGGGCTGAGCCCAATGAAAAAACAGGGACGCTTTCCGGTTCGGAGGGCGTCCCTGAAACGATAATGCCGGAGGAATAAAGAGAAGATCATGAAAGAGAAAAAACTGCTTCGCCGAATTTTGCAATACGCCGCCGGGCTTTTGTCCATGGCCATTGGCCTTGTGCTGCTCAAGCGCACCGTATGGGGCGTTTCGCCCATCACGGCCGTGCCGGATGCCGTGGCGAACATCACGCCGCTCACACTCGGAAACGCCACCATTTTGCTGCATCTGCTGTGCGTGATCGCGCAGATCGTGGTGCAAAAGCGCGTGACGCTCAAAAGCGTTTTGTGTATGTGCGTGGGTGTGCCCTTCGGCTATCTGGTCGATCTGCTCATGCTGCTGTGGAACCCCACGCTTGTGGTTTGGGAGAAGATCATCGTGCTGGTGCTCGGCATTGCCATTCAGGGCTTCGGCGTGGCGCTCATCAGCGGCTGCGATTTGATGCTGCCTGCGCCGGATGAACTCAATAACGTCATAAGCCGGGTCAGCGGCAAGAGCCTTTCCAAGGTGAAAATGCTGGCCGACGCGCTGTATGTGCTCACGGCGCTGGTGATCAATCTGTTCACATGGCTGCTTGCGCCGGATAAGCTCTCGCTGAGCATCGGCATCAGCTCTGTGGCCTCCGTGTTCCTCACGGGCCGCTTCGTGGGCCTTACGTTCAAGCTTTTGCCGTGGGTCAAAATGCCGCCGTTTTTCAACGCGCCGGAGAAAAAATAAGCAAAACGCTCGTCAGGGACGCCTCCGCATGGAAGCGCCCCTGTTTTTCTAATACTTCTCGCGGCTGTGAAACAGCAGCGACACGATCAGACCGAAAAATACCGCCGCGCCAATGCCGCCGGCCGCCGCCGTGAAGCCGCCGGTGAATGCGCCCAGCAGCCCCTTTTCTGCCACGGCCTCGCGCACACCCTTGGCCAGCAGATTTCCAAAGCCGGTGAGCGGCACGCTTGCGCCGAAGCCGGCCCAATCGGCAAACGGCGCGTACAAACCCACTGCGCCGAGCACCACGCCCGCCACTACATACACGGTCAGAATGCGCGCGGGGGTCAGCGCCGTGCGGTCGATGAGTATCTGCCCGATGGCACACAGCGCGCCGCCGGCAAGAAAGCATTTCAGCAAGTCCAGCCACATATCCCGTCACTCCTGTTTTGTTTCCAGCGCGACCGCATGGCAGATGGCGGGAATGGTCTCGCCCTGCTGGCTCACGGTGGGGCTCATCAGCGCGCCGGTGGGGGCAAATAAAATGCGCCGCCAAAGTCCCTCGCGCATCCCGTCCAGCAGATGGCCGCACAAAACGCTGGCCGAACAGCCGCAGCCGCTGCCGCCGGCGTGGGCATCCTGTGCCTCGGTGGCATAGATCAGGCGGCCGCAATCCATATAGCGCGTGCCGAGGTCGATGCCGTTTTGCGCAAACAGCTCGCGCAGGATCTTGCTGCCGACGGCGCCCAGATCGCCGGTCACGATGGCATCGTAATACTCCGGCGCGCGGCCGGTGTCCTCAAAATGCGCCGTGAGCGTGGAATAGG
>CAYROZ010000115.1:0-5850 GCA_964426125.1 uncultured Oscillospiraceae bacterium | reverse complement strand
GAGCAGCAGCGCCGCGTCCAGCGCGGAAACGCCGTCCACCACAAAGCTCAAACAGCCCTCCCGCTCGCCGCGGCCCAGCACGCGCACATGGGGGATCGCCGCAAGCAGCGCCGCCGTCATGGCCAAAAGCTTCGCCTCGTGCGCCCGCCAGCCGTCCGGCAGAGCCATTCGATAACGCAGGGCCGCTGCAAGGGCCGCCGCACCGGACACATTGGGCGTGCCCGCCTCCGCACCGCTTGGCATGGGGAGAAACGTACTTTCCGCCTCGGTGACCGTGTCCACCATGCCGCCGCCAAAGCGCACGGGCGGCAAAGCTTCGCGGCAGTACAAAAGCCCGATGCCGAACGGGCCGCCCAGCTTATGCCCCGAGCACACGAACCAGTCGCAGCCGATCGCCTCGACATCGACCGGCCGGTGGCAGGCGCTCTGCGCCCCATCCACCAGCACGCGCACGCCCCGCTCATGCGCCAGCGCGCAGATCGTGCGAACATCGTTCACCGTGCCCAGCACATTCGATGCATGCGCCACGGCCAAAACGGATATATCCGGCGTCAAAAGCGCCGCGAGCGCATCCATATCGAGCCTTCCATCCGCATCCACCGGACACACGCGAAACGGCCTTCCGAGCCGCCGACACGTCTGCTGCCAGGGGACGAAGTTTGCGTGGTGCTCCATAGCCGTGGTCACAACGCCGCCGGGCAGAGATGCAAGCGCATCCGCCACACGTCCGATGCCATCCGTGGTGCCGGATGTGAACACGAGCTGCTCCGGCTTTGCGCCCAGAAACGCGGCGCAGTCCCGCCGCGCGCTTTCATACAGCGCCGTGCTGCGCTCGCCGGGCGTATGCACCGCCCGATGCACGTTGCCGCGCAGCCGTTCGGCCTGCACGAGCGCATCGAGCGCCGGGCGCGGCATCTGCGCTGTGGCGGCGTTATCCAGATAGACAAGTGCCTGACCATGCACCTTTTCCGCCAGCGCGGGGTAGTCCGCACGCACCGACTCCGGGTCAAAAGGGCCGACCGACGTCTCGTGTGCAGACTCCGCGGCTTCCGGCTCACTCCCGGCGGACAGAATATAGCGCGTAAGTTCCGTGACGGTGGTGATGCGGGCAAAGTCCTCCGGCGAAACGGAAAAGCCGAATGAGTCCCCCATGGCCTTAAACAGCAGTATTTTCTTCGAGATCACAGACGACGCGCCCGCGCATGAGCGAGCGATCTCGCCCGCCTGCACGCCCTCGCGCCGCAGCGCCAGTATCCGCCGCAGGCTTACGTCCGCCAGATCAAACAGCGCCTCGCTCGGGCACATATCGGCCTGCAGCAGAAAGCGCGCGCGAACATAGCCGAACACCAGCGGATACACCGCCGCGAAATCGCGCCGGGAAAGCGCCCGGTACTGCCGGACGTATTCCTCCCCCTGCTCATACAGCGCCCGCAGCGCCGCCTCCGTCCGGGCGCGATCGGCCGCATCCATCAGGCCGTGATGACCTCGAGACCGAGGTATTCGCCCAGCGCGCACACAGTTTCAAAATAATCGCCGTACACCAGCGGCACATGGTTGCCCGCGTCGAGCTGCTTGCGGAAGAACTCATCGCCGTCCTTGACGCGGAAGAATACGCCCTCGGAGCAGGAATAGTCGCCATAGCCCACGCCGCCCACGATCTCGCCGGTGGCAACGAACAGCTTCTTGCAGTCCGGCGAAATGCGCGCCATGGTGAGCTTCTGGCCCACGTCGCGGTTGAAGTCATAGCGGATGGTGGCGCCAAAGCCGCTCGCGGCAAAGGGCCGGATGGCATAGGGCGCCTTGGGCGCGTCCCAGCCGTTCATATTGCGGCGCGGCACGGCGTGCCAGGTGAGGATCACATTGTCCGGGTCAGCCTTGACCACGTCCATGCAGGCATCGTTGATGTCCGTGTGGAAGAAGGGCGAAAGGCCATAGCGGCCGGTGGCAATGGCCTTGGCATCGTGGGTGGTGTTGCCCATATAGGCCGGCTTATCCGCCAGCGCGGACAAGACCGCGATGGTCAGACAGGCGGGGATATCATACTCGCAGGCGGAGGGCACGCCCATCTCGCCGAGCAGCGAATGGGTCAGGCACGGCGTGAAGCGCTCCTCGTTGAGCCGCCGCGTGGCGCAGGCGTCCGGGCAGGGCGCGGAAAAGGCGTTGCAGCCGTAATAGTCCAGCATCTTCTCCACCGTGACATAAAAGCGCAGGGAGTTGCAAATTTCCTCGCGGGTCATATCGCACTGCTCCGCCCCGGCGATCAGCTCGTCCGCCATGGCCTCGATGCGCGCGGCATCCTCCGCCGTGGGGTTGAGCGCGGCACGGCCGGGCAGCGTGTGGTTCTGGCCGCTTTCGCCGATGTGGGTCTGGTCAAGCAGCTCGTGGAGATTGACAAAGGTGAACTGCGTGCCGAGAACATCCGTGACGTGCTCGAGCGAGACAAAATTGCCCATATCGCTGATCGAGCGCGCCGTGCCGAAGCGGGCCGCGCAAAGCACGCGGGTGCAGCGCAGAATTTTCGCCGCGCGCATCACTTCCAGCTGCCGCCGCGTTTCCTCCCAACTGCGGAACGCATAGCTTTCCAGCCCCCGCGCGCGGGTGGAGGCGATCAGAATGGTCTGCATACACTGGGGGCCGGGGATGGTGATGACGGGCTTTTTCGCCTTTTGCACAAAGTCGATGATCAGATCGGACAGCCGTCCCATGGGCCCGACCAGATACACATCTGCCTCGGCGCTGCCCGCGATCATGCGGTCGAGGATCTCCGGCGTTACGAGAAATTCCTCGTTGCGGTCGATCCACACCGGCTCCATCACATTATAGTGGCCGCCGGAGAGATTTTCGGCGATCTCCTCGCGCGCGCCCTTGATGAGCTCGGCGTTCGCCATGTCGTCAAATTCCTTTGTCAGCTCGAAATCCTTGCCCATGCGGCAGGGGCCTTCAAACACATAGTCGTGGTGCAGCGTGACCAGAATGGGGCAAACGTTCAGCTTCATATCCTTTCCCAGATGGATCATAATGCGAAACCTCCATTTATATTATTTGTTCCTGCCCCCATCATAGCGTGGCAGACCGCAAAAGGGAAACAATTCTTTCGACTATTTACAATTGCAAGTTGTTAATATATAATCCTCTTATCCCCGATCAACAACGCTTCCGCCGCATTTTTCCATAAATTATTAACAACAAAGAAGGCGATATCATGCTCTACCAGCGCATCCGCTGTTTTCTGGAGGTGGCCCGCTGCCGCAGCTTCTCCGTGGCCGGACAAAATCTGTATATCAGCCAGCAGGCCGTCACGCGCCAGATCGCGGCACTGGAAGAAGAATTGGGCGTAAAACTGTTTTACCGCACCACACGGCAGGTGGAGCTGACCGCCGCGGGACGCGTGCTGCGCGACGATTTCACGCGCATAAACCGCCAGATATCCGACAGCGTCCGCCGCGCGCGGGAACTGGACCGTTCGGGCCGGGAGCTCATGCGCATCGGCTTTTTCGCCGGTCTGTCCCGGCGGGATGTCATTTTGCCGGTCATGGAATTTCTCGCCGCTGAATATCCGGACATCGAGTTTGACATCAAGCTGCTCGACTTCACCGCCCTGCGCGACCAGCTGCTCGATGGGCGGCTCGATCTGTGCATCGCCACGGCGAACGACTGGCCGCTGTGGCCGGATGTGAACGCCGCCGTGCTCAAGCGCAAGCAGTTTCAGGTGGTGTATGCCGCGCGGCATCCGCTGGCCCAGCTTGAGACGATCACGCTCAAATCCCTCGGTGAGCACACCCAGCTTGTGCTGCCGCGCGACACGCTTTTAAACGGCGTGGAGCAATGGGCGCGCAAAATCCCCTACCGCCGCGTGATCCACTGCCCGGATCTTGACACCCTGATGGTGCATCTGGCGCTGGGCGACGGCTTTTCCCTTTTGACCAAGGTGATCGAATATCACGACGCGCCCGATCTGCGCTACTGGGACGTGCCCTTTCCCGAGGCGCACGCGGAGATCGTTTGCCTGTGCCGCAAGGACGCGCACGAGCCGGTGCAGAAGATCGTGAAAAGCATCCACAGCCAAAACCCAATACTGCTTTGAACCTATAGCAAATGCGGAGGCAAATTGCCTCCGCATACTTATTTGTTTTCCTCTTGAATTACGCTGAAATCAGCGGCAGATATTCGCCCTCGGTCGCGCCGCGCTCCTCCGGAACGAGCAGCACCAGCCGTCCCTGCCGCGCCGCCTCCCGCTCCGGCTCACTGAGAACGAAGCCCAGCGTGACACTCAGCGGCTCGCCCTTGGCCGGAAGCTCGTATTGCCAGTTCTCCTCCAGCGATTTGTCCGGTTCGTAATGCCCCCGGTCAAAGTAAAAGCACGCGCGAATCTCCTCCGCTTCCCCGTCCGCTTCCCCGTGCAGCTGTCCCAGCGCCAGCGCCTGGGCCATGGTGGTCTGCGCGCTGTCGCCCTCCTGCCGGGTCACGGACACGGTCACCATCAGGACCGACTCGCCCTCGTAAAGCCCCGGAAGCGTTTCCGGGAAAACGCCCAGCTCCTCGCTTGGCCCCGGCACGCGGCGCAGCCCCGCCTCGGCCGCGCCCGCCGTTTCCCAGCTTTCATACAATTGCCAGGAGTCCACCTCGTAGGAAAGCGCGTTTCCCGCCGCATCGCTTACGTCCAGCCGGCTTCCATCGCCCACACCGGCGTGCGGCGTTTCGGATATCTCCGTCTCCATTTCGGCTTCGATGATCGGCTCTGCGCTTTCTGTCGGCACGGCTTCCGCCGTGGGCGTCGGCACACTTTCCGCTGCCATTTCCGCACGGCGCTGCTCCACCGAAAGCCGCCACACAAGGCTTCCCGCCAAAAGCAGCACCACACACAGAATCAAGACGATCTTTTTCTTCATGTTGCACCTCCAAAAGCTTGCTGTCTCTGCCTTTGTATCATGGCAAAGCCCTGCCCACAAGTCCTTTGGCACCAACCGCCATTTTGGCGGCACGAACAACAAAAAAAACGCCCGCCGGTTTACTTTCCGACAGGCGCTTTGGCGTTATACATTGAGCACGATCAAAACGGTGTAGTATCCCTCTTCCTTCCGAACCGTCATCGTTCCGTTGTGGCGCTGCACACAGGTCTCCACGTTTTTCAGCCCATACCCATGGATCCGCTTTTTCTCCCGTGCGGACGATGGTGCATAGGGGTTTCGTATCTCATAGCGCAGCAGGTGATTTTTCTGCGTAAGACTCACATCGATCCATCGCGCCTCCCCCTCCGGCAGCGCCCCGCAGGCCTCCACCGCGTTATCGAGCGTGTTGCCGATGATCACGAACAGATCGGACGCCGGAACATCCAGGCGGCTGTCGATCCAGGTCTTGCAGCGCAGCTTCGCCTGCGCCTCCTCCGCCTTTTTCAGGCCATAGGCCAATATGCTGTCAACACTTGGATTTCCGGTATTAAAAATATTCTGCGCCCGCTCAAACGATCGCTGCAAACCCTCCAGACACGCCTGCGCCTCCTCCCGCTTGTCCTGATCGACCAGCAGCTCCATGGCGCCCATGTATTTCTTGATATCGTGCCACAGCGCCCGCGTTTCTTCCTGCCGCTCTACCAGGTCCTGATAGTAGCTCTCGCGCAGCTGCAGCTGCTGCCGGGCCAAAACCGCTTCCTGCTGCCGGGCATAGGCACGGTTGAGCACCTCCACATAGATGCAGATGACAAGATTGATAAACAGCAGCCCAACCGTCTCAACGATCACCACCGCCGCCGAAGCTCCCGCAAGCAGCGCCGTGTAGTTGTGGTAGCAGACAAAAAGGCTGAACAACAAACACAGCCACAAAGGCAGTGTGCGAAAGATCACCTTGCGGCTG
>CAYROZ010000114.1:0-5887 GCA_964426125.1 uncultured Oscillospiraceae bacterium | reverse complement strand
GGTGGACTCGCCGGAGGACATTTTGTCCATCGCAGCGGCAAGCTCCCGCTCGTCCATGCGGCCGTGGGCCACCGTGAGCGTGATCTCCGGCAGCAGCTTTTCCAGGCGCATCGCCGTGCGCTCGATGGTGTCGATGCGGTTGTGCAGATAATACACCTGCCCGCCGCGCGCGGCCTCCCGGCGGATGGCGTCGGCCACCGTGTCCCAGTCGTGCTCCATAACGACCGTCTCGACCGGCTGACGGTCCTGCGGCGGCTGCTCGATGGCGGACATATCCCGCAGACCGCCCAGCGCCATGTTCAGCGTGCGCGGGATGGGCGTGGCCGAGAGCGTGAGCACGTCCACCTGCGCGGCCATTTCTTTGATATGTTCCTTGTGCGCCACGCCGAAGCGCTGCTCCTCGTCCACGATGAGAAGACCGAGCTTTTTGAATTTGATGTCCTTTTGCAAAAGACGGTGCGTGCCCACCACGATGTCCACACTGCCGTCCGCCATGCCGCGCAGCGTTTCGCGCGACTGCGCCGGGGTGGTAAAGCGCGACAGAATGCCGATCTTCACCGGGAAGCCGAAAAAGCGGCTCATGGCGGTTTGATAATGCTGCTGGGCCAAAACGGTGGTCGGGGCGAGGATCGCGGCCTGATAGCCGTCGAGCACGCACTTCATCACGGCGCGCAGCGCCACCTCCGTTTTGCCGAAGCCCACGTCGCCGCAAAGCAGGCGGTCCATCGGCACGGGCTTTTCCATGTCGGCCTTTATCTCCGCCGTGCAGCGCAGCTGGTCGTCCGTTTCCGCGTATTCAAACGCGTCTTCAAACTCGTTTTGCCAGGGGCTGTCCGGCGCGAAGGCGTGGCCGGGTGTGTTCTGCCGCGCGGCGTACAGGCGGATGAGCTCCCCGGCCATCTCCTTGGCGGCGGCTTTGGCGCGCGAGCGGGCGCGGGCCCAGTCGGCTCCGCCGAGCTTGGAAAGCTTGATGGGCTTGTCGCTCTCGGTGGCGCCGCCGACGTATTTCGTTACCAGATCGAGCTGCATGGCGGGCACATACAGACTGTCCGTGCCGGCATAGCAGATTTTGATGTAATCCTTCTCCACGCCGTCCGCCGGCATGCGGAAAAGACCGGCAAAGCGGCCGATGCCGTGGACCTCGTGTACCACCAGATCGCCCACGGAAAGATCGTCGCAGCTGTTTATCTTCACGCCGGCGGCGCGGGTGCGGCGGTGGCCGCGGCGGGCGGCAGAACGCGCGATCTGCGTGTCCGTTAAAACCGCGAGCCGGAGCGTGGGATAGGCAAAGCCCGCGGAAACGCTGCCCACGGCCACGGCGCAGCGGCCCGCCTCCGGCAGGGCGGATAGAACTTCGTCCAGATACACGCCCTGCACGCCCTTTTCCTCCAGCACGGAGCGCATGGCGGACGCACGGCGGCTGTCGCCCGTGAGCACAATGCAGCGATAGCCTTCATGCAGCCAGTGGGTCACATCGTCCGCTGCGGTTTGGGCGCTTCCGCCATAGGACGGCAGCTGCTGGGCCTGCAGACCCAAAACGGTTTTCGGCTCGATGGGATAGCGCCCGACCGTGAGACTGTCCGTCATGACGAGAGCATAATCGTCCATGGCAGCCAGCGCCTCGTCCCAGCCGAGACGAAACTGCGCCAGCTTATCGACCAGCAATCCCGAAGCGATGAGCGACTGCTCGTTCTGGTCGTTTTGCCTGGCCAGCTCCTTAGCCTGCTCGGCGCAGCGGTTCGGCTCGCACAAAACAAGCAGCGCGTCGGGCGGGAAATAATCAAAGGCCGAGGCAAAGTCCTCGTATATCAGCGCCATGTAGCGGTCCGCCGCAGGCAAAACGGCCCGGGTTTGCAGCTCCTCGGCGTCCTTTTCCAAATTGGCCTTCAGCTTTTCCGCGTCAAAGCGCTTGGCATGGAGATTGATCCTCCCAGCCAGCACGCGCAGCTGCTTTTCAAGCGCGATCCGGCCCCCGGGATAAAGCGCGGGCAGCGTTTCCGCCGCCGGGATCACGCGCAGTGCATCCGTGCTCTGGCCGCGGCGCTGGTCGCTCAGGTCAAAAAAGGCCATCTCGTCGATCTCGTCGCCCCAGAATTCCATGCGCACCGGCTCCGGCTCCGAGGGGGAGAAAACGTCCAGTATGCCGCCGCGATGGGCAAACTGGCCCACGCCCTCGACCTTGTCGCAGGCCTCATAGCCGGCGCGGATGAGCTGGTCCTTCACGTCCTCAATGGCGATGGACTGGCGCTTTTTGAGCGTAAAAGCCGCGTTTGACAGCGTTTTCGGCGGCAGAGTGCGCAAGATCGCGCCGGGCAGGGAACAAACCACGGCGTTCACCGAACTCGTTACAAGCGCGTCCAGAGCGCTCAAACGACGCTGTTCGCTTTGGCGGCTGACGGCCTCCGCCCCATAAAACGACAGATCCCGCCCGCCGATCACCGGCACGGAAACGCCCAGAAAAGCGCGCAGATCGGCGGCCATGGCCTCCGCCGCCGTGTCGTTGGGGCAGAGAACCACCAGCGGGCGCTCGGTTTTCAGGGCCAGAGCCGCCGCCAGATGGGCGCGGTGCACGGCGCTCAGCCCCGTTACCAGGGCAGGCGAAAAGCCCCCTTCCAACCGCAGAGGGAGGGGGGAGAGTATGGTTTCATCCAAAATGGACTGGGTTAATATATGCACGATCGTTTACCTCGCAACAGACCTATTTTATACGCATCGGAGTGAAATTTCAACTGTATTTCTTCTTAATATTATAATAATGTGTTGAAAAACGCGGCTGACTGTGATATATTATAATAGTATATATTACTATTATAGTCTTTACTTAAATAGAAAGAAGGGACGCGCGTGAATTCCCTTACCGACGTATGGGCCAGTGTGCTCGACAAGCTGTCCGGCGAGCTTACGCCGACGGCGCTCAATACCTGGTTTTCCGACTGCACACCCGTGGAGCTCGATGACCGCCGCCTTGTTCTGCAAACCAGCTCCAACTTCAAGCGCGACATCATCTCCGGCCGCTTCGGCGACACCATCCGCGGCGTGATGAGCGATCTGTTCTGCTGCGACTTCAGTCTTCTCGTGCTCGTGGGCGACGAGGTGAAGGAATACGAAAGCCAGTCGGAGCCGGACGATCTGCCGGAGGCCGCGGCTTACACCTTCGACCGCTTCATCGTGGGCCAGTCCAACAAATTCGCCCACGCGGCGGCCATGGGCGTGGCGGAAAAGCCCGGCAAAGCCTATAACCCGCTGTTCATCTACGGCAACTCCGGCCTTGGCAAGACCCATTTGCTGCTGGCCATCGCCAAATACATCCGCGAGCATGACCCGCAGGCCAAGATCGGCTATGTAAAGGGCGACGATTTCACCAACCAGATGGTCCTCTCCCTGCGCGAGGGCACTCAGGCGGAATTCCGGAAGAAATACCGCAACGTCGATCTGTTTCTGGTGGACGACATCCAGTTCATCGCCGGAAAGCTCGGCGTGCAGGAGGAATTTTTCCACACCTTCAACAATATTTACGAGGCCGGACACCAAATCGTGATCACCTCCGACCGCCCGCCGCTGGACATGATAAAGCTCGAAGATCGCCTGCGTTCGCGCTTTGAAGGCGGTCTGATGGCCGACATCGGCAAGCCCGACCTGGAGCTGCGTATGGCCATCGTGCGCGACAAGGGGCAGAGTCTGGGTCTGGTTTTGTCGGACGAGGTGGTGGAATTCATCGCCGAGAGCATCACGGAAAACATCCGCCAGCTCGAGGGCGTGGTGAACCGCCTGACGGCCTACCGCGAAATTCTGGACGACTCCATCACCGTTTCAAGCGTAAAGCGCGCCATCAAGGACGTCATCCGCGTGGGCGTTTACATCCCCACCCCCGAGGTCATCATCACGGAAACGGCGCGTTATTTCGGCCTTTCGGTGGAGGATATCCGCGGCCAGCGGCGCAGCAAGAATACCGCCATGGCGCGCCAGGTGGCGATGTATCTCATCCGGCGGCTCACCAATCTTTCCCTTGTGGACATCGGCGACGAGTTTGACCACCGCAACCACTCCACCGTGCTCTCGTCCATCCGAAAGGTAGAAGATCTGCTCAAAAGCGACCCGGAAACCGCGGCCACCGTGCGTGACATCACCTCTAACATCAACGCCAGAAGCTGAGTTTTCTCTTTTCAACAATTCCCCGCACTTTGTTCAAAAATCGCCGGTCGAAAAAGGTTCAAAGAAATTTTCCCCGCTCGGCCTGTTGAAAACCACTTCTTTTCTCCACATTTCTTTCAACATCGCTTTTCTTTGTATTTCAAGGCCTTTTTGAACTTTTCAACATAAATTTCGCCTACTACTAACGCTACTAAAATATATATTCTATCTCTCTTGCTAGGAGGAGACACTTTATGAAATTTTCCTGCGAACGTTATCTGCTGCTGGCAGCCGTGAACACGGCGGGACGCTGCGCGGCATCGAAAAGCCCCATCCCTTCGCTGGAAGGCCTGCTGATCGAGGCCGGTGTGGAAGTGAAGATCACCGGCTATGACCTGAAAAAGGGCATCTATACCCACTTCCCCGCCGATGTGGCCGAACCGGGCGCGATCGTTCTGGGCGCGAAGATTTTCGCCGAGATCGTGCGCAGTCTGCCGGACGGCATCGTTACCGTTTCAAGCGATTCCAACTACGCCGTGACCATTCGCTGCGGCGCTTCGGTTTTCAACATCATCGGCACGGACGCCGAGGAATATCCCGAGCTTCCCGTTGTGGACAACGAAAACTGCATCGGTCTGCCGCAGAAGCTGCTTGGCCAGATGATCCGCCAGACCATCTTCGCTGTCAGCGACAACGAAAGCCGCCCGGTTTATACGGGCTCGCTGTTTGAGCTGGACGGAAACGCGCTCACGGTCGTGGCTGTGGACGGCTACCGCCTGGCGCTTCGCCGCGAGGAGGTGGAGGGCGAGGGAATGCCCGCGTGCAGGTTCATCGTGCCCGGCACGGCGCTGAGCGATTTGGAAAAGCTGTGCGCGGACACGGACGACAAGGTGGATATTACTGTGGGCGCCAAGCACATCTCCTTTGTTGTGGGCGACACCGTTCTTGTGTCCCGGCGGCTCGAGGGCGAATTCCTCAACTATAAAAAAAGCATTCCGCAGGATTTCAACATCCGCGTGAAGATCGAGCGCAGCGAGCTTTTGCGCGTGGTCAGCCGCGTTTCGCTGATCATCGACGAGAAGATCAAAAATCCGCTGCGGCTCACCTTTGGTGATGGCGTTCTTTCCATCACCTGCGCCACCGGCGTTGGCAAGGCGGACGACCGCTGCGACATCTCCGGCGACGGCAAGGGTCTTGAAATCGGCTTTAACAACCGCTATCTGCTCGATGCGCTCAAGGCCGCGCCCGCGGACGAGCTGACTCTTTGCCTCAACACGGACTCATCCCCCTGCGTGGTCAAAGCGGCGGACGGCTCGGAGAACTTCTCTTACATGATCCTGCCCGTGCGTCTGAAAGCCGGGACATGAGAGTAAACAAACTGGCGCTTTCCGGCTTTCGCAACTACGACGAGGAGCTGGTGGAGTTTGCACCGGGCGTGAATGTGATCGCGGGGCCGAATGCGCAGGGCAAAACGAATCTGCTGGAGGCGGTGTGGCTTTTAACGGGGGCCCGCAGCTTCCGCACGCGGTTCGATAAAGAGCTGATCGGCTTTGACTGCTCGTGGGCGCGCGTGCTGGCGGAAGTATCCAGCGGCGGGCGGGAGCAGGACATTCAGCTTCTGTTCCGGCGCGGCCAGAGTAGGCAGGTGACCGTGAACAGCGTGAAAAAGCGTTCGGCAGAGCTTTCCGGCGTGATGACGGCGGTGCTTTTCTCGCCGGACGACCTTTATCTCATAAAAGAAGGCGCGGCGGCAAGA
>CAYROZ010000113.1:0-5960 GCA_964426125.1 uncultured Oscillospiraceae bacterium | reverse complement strand
GGCCTTCGCCGAAGCACACCTCGCCGCCCAGCGCTTCGATGCGCGCGCGGATGGCGGCGCAAACCTGCGGCAGCCGGTCGGTGCCGATGTGGGGCTTGGCCTCGTATTCGATCTCGGGCGGCGCGCCCGCCGCCGTGAGCTGGCGCAGCACCCAGCCGATGCGTTCGTCTTTGACGCCGGTGGTGAGCTTGCCATCGGAAAATGCGCCTGCGCCGCCCTCGCCGAACTGGATGTTCGATTCCGGGTCGAGAACGCCGCTCTGCCGCATGGCCTCGACCTTGCGCGCGCGGTCTTCTGCATTATCGCCGCGCTCGAGCACGACCGGCCGCAGCCCGCCGAGCGCCAGCACCAGCGCCGCGAACATTCCCGCCGGGCCGAAGCCGACCACCACGGGGCGCTCGTCCGGCAGATGCGCGGGCTTTGGCGGTTCGTAATGATCTTCGGGTGCGCGGATAACATCCGGCCCGCCGCGCCGCGCCAAAACGGCGCTTTCGCTGGGAACGGAAACGTCCACGGTGTATACAAAATGCACGTCGGTCTTGCGCCGGGCATCCACGCTTTTGCGCGCGATGGTCAGAGCCTTCGGTGCTGTGCCGAGGCGCTTTTCCGCCAGTGCATACAGGCGCGCCTCCTCCTCGCCGGGGCGCAGCTTCAGCCCCCGCAGCCGGATCAATACACACCTCCTGCGGCCAGACCCGCCGCGCGGCCGCTCGACCACGCCCATTGCAGGTTGTAGCCGCCGCAGTCGCCGTCCACGTTCAAAACCTCGCCGCAGGCGTACAGCCCCGGACACAGACGGCTTTCCAGCGTGACCGGATCGAAATCGTCCGTGACCACGCCGCCGGCGGTGACCTGTGCGCTGTCAAAACCAAGCGAGCCCTCCAGCGGGAAATCGAAGGCCTTGGCCAGCGCCGCGAGCGCGCGGATGCGTTCCTCCTCCAGCGCCCACAGCCGCGTCTCCTGCGCGATGCCGGTGCGGCGCACCAGGGTGCGCGAAAGGGAATTATGTAAAGCACCGGTGAAGATATTTTCCGCTTTAACATTGGGAAAATCTGAGCGCTTGTTCATGAGATATTCGATTATGTCAACCAGCTCAAGTGCCGGAAGCAGGTCGAGCGAAACCACGGCATCCCCAGCGGCCAGTGCCGCCGCGCGGCTGATGTCGAAGATGGCGGGGCCGGACAGGCCGTAGTCCGTGAACTGCACCTCGCCGTCGCTTTCCGCCAGAAGCGCATCGTCCCGCAGCAGCCGGACGTGTCCGCGTGTGCGCACGCCCTTGAGCGGCCTTGTCCACTGGTTTTCCGTTTTCAGCTGCACCAGCGAGGGGGTCAGCTCCGTGCAGCCGTGGCCAAAGGCCGCCAGCAGCCGATAGCCCGCCGTGCCGCCGCCGAGCTTTGCGCCCGCCGCACCGCCGCAGGCAACGATGAGCCGGTCGGCGCGGTATTCGCCGTCCGTGCCGTGCAGAACGAAATCGTGCCCGGTGTAGGCCGCAAAGCGGATCTCCTCCGTGACGGTCTGCGCGCCGCGTTCATCCAGCGCAAAACGCAAACAGTCCAGCACGCTGGCCGCCGCGTCCGACGCGGGGTATACCCGGCCCGACGGCTCCGCCGCCGTGAGCAGACCCAGCGCGCCGAACCATTCCAGCGTGCGCGCGGAGCCAAAGCGCCGCAGGGCCACGGCGGCGAATTCCCCGTCGCCGTGGTAATGCCCGTCCGGCGGATTCTGGTTTGTCAGATTGCAGCGGCCGTTGCCGGTGGCCATGAGCTTTTTGCCAAGCCGGGCCTGCCGCTCGTAGAGCACAACGTGGTTTTTGCGCTCCTCCAGCGCGGCCAGCGCCGCCGCCATGCCGGAGGCTCCGCCTCCGATGATCGCAATATTCATCGTGCCGCTCCCTTCAGGGCCGCCGCCCGCCGCGGGGCGAAAAGCCGAATTGTTTTTTGAATGCGCGGGAAAAGGCGCTGTAGTCGCGGTAGCCGCAGTCGTAGCAGGCGTCGGCCGCGCTTTTGCCGGCGAAGATCATCTCCCGCGCGGCCAGCAGGCGCTTTTCCGTGATGTAGGCGTGGATGGTGAAGCCGGTCTCCGCGCGGAACGAGCGCATCATGTGGTATTTTGAAAGGAAAAAGCGCTCGGCCAGCGCGTCGATGGATATGTTTTCCGCCAGATGGTCATTTATATAGTGCAGGATGTCGATGGCCTTGCTGTCGCCGCTGCGGACGGGCGCCAGATGATCGTCCTGCGCCATGGCCTGGCGTGCAAGCTCAATGAGAAGCTGGGCGATCAGACTGTCGGAAAGAAGCTTTGCACCGAAGGAATCGTCCGTCAGGGCCTTTTCAAGCCGCTCCATCGTCCCCCAAAGGGCGCGCACGGTTTCCCGCTCGGGGCGCAGAACGTGGCGTCCCCGCTCGCGGCAGGCCGTGAAAGCGCGGTCCAGATCACACTGCGGCGTGGAGCAGCGGCGGATATAGTCCGGCGAAAGATACACGATCACGCGCTCATATGCCGTGCCGGGATCGGCGCTCACGCGGTGCATACTGCCCATCGGCACCAGCACGATGTCGCCCTGCTGCAGGTCGGACATCCGTCCGTCCACGGAATAGCTGACGCGTCCGGAACGGAAGAAGACGAGCTTATGAAATTCGTGGTAGTGGCTGTCCACCTCGCGGCCCAGCTCGTCGCGCAGATGAAACAGGCGGTAATCCTCGCGCAGATAACCGCGCTGCTGACAATTTGATTCGTCCATGATCTGCCTCCGGTAAAGCAGGATTTGCCCAATGATAATATAAAATTCAGCATTTTGCAATAGAAAAAAATCTTGACATCGACGGAGGATGGAGTAAAATTACTGTGGATTTTTATTTTGCTCGCAGGAGGCATAGTCCTGCCGGAAAGGAAGTATAAAACAATGCCCGGAACGATTTCGAGAGGCATCCGCGCGCCGATGGTGCGCGAAGGGGACGATATTGTAAAGATCGTGGCCGATTCGGTGGAAAAGGCCATGGAAACGGACGGTTTTGCGCTGCATGAGCGCGACGTCGTTTGTGTGACGGAGTCCGTCGTGGCCCGCGCGGACGGCAACTACTGCTCCACGGACGATATTGCCGCCGATGTGAAGGCCAAGCTTGGCGGCGAGACCGTCGGCGTGATCTTCCCGATCCTCAGCCGCAACCGCTTCGCCATCTGCCTGCGCGGCATCGCGCGCGGCGCGAAGAAGATCGTGCTGATGCTGTCGTATCCCTCGGACGAAGTCGGCAACCACCTCATCAGCGAGGATGAGCTGCTTGACAGCGGCGTGCAGCCCTACAGCGAAACACTCAGCCTGGCGCGCTACCGCGAGCTGTTCGGCTCCAAGCTCCACCCCTTCACCGGTGTGGACTATGTGGACTACTACGAAAAGCTCATCCGCGAGGAAGGCGCCGACTGCGAGATCATCTTTGCCAACCGTCCCGAGGCGATTTTGGCTTACACGAAGAGAGTTCTGTGCTGCGACATCCACAGCCGCGAGCTCTCCGCCCGCCGTGTGCGCGCCGCCGGCGGCGAGATCGTGCTCACGCTCAGCGACATCATGAACGAGTCCGTGAACGGCTCGGGCTTCAGCCCCTTCGGTCTGCTCGGCTCGAACAAGGCCACGGAGTCGAAAATCAAGCTCTTCCCGCGCAACGCCCAGTCCGTGGCGGAGAACATCCAGGCGGAGCTGCTTGCGCGCACGGGCGTGAAGGTCGAGGCCATGGTGTATGGCGACGGCGCGTTCAAAGACCCCGTGGGCAAGATCTGGGAGCTGGCCGACCCCATGGTGGGCGCGGGCTGGACGCCGGGTCTGGAGGGCCTGCCGAATGAGCTGAAGATCAAATACCTCGAGGATAACGATTTTGCCGATCTGTCCGGCGAGGAGCTGACCGCTGCGGTCAAGGCCGCTGTGGCCGCCAAATCCGGCGATCTGAAGGGCCAGATGGCCTCGCAGGGCACCACGCCCCGCCGTTTGACCGACCTGCTCGGCTCGCTGGCCGACCTGACGTCCGGCTCCGGCGACAAGGGCACCCCCATCGTGCTGGTGCAGAACTATTTCTCCAACTACGCAAACGACTGATAAGATGCGATCATCCCCGTTTCCGCACTTGGAAACGGGGATGGTTTTTTATTTCATCAGCTCGTCGGTCAGACGCAGGATCTCCGGCGCGATCTTTTCGCGCTCCTGTTTAAGCACGCGGTTATAAACCGGCCAGGCGCAGGCGAGGATCGCCAGTCCTACCACGCCGATGAGCACGCCAAGGGGAAAGGCGGCCGCGCCCAGAGGCGCGCCGAATTCGGACATAGCAAGACTCATGCCAAGGCCCAGCAGCAGCGTGCCGACCACGCCGATGAGGATCGAGAGCAGCGTGGCCTTTTTGCCAACGCTCTCATCCAGCGCGCGCAGCTGCGCCATTTTGTCCGGCTCGCGGGGGATATACTTGCTGCGGATGGCTTCGATCTCCTGCCGCTGCTCGGCGGAATAGGTCATTTTAAAGGTTTCGTTTTCCATTTCATTCTCTCCTTAGCTTTACAGTGAAGGCGGTGCCGATGCCCACGGCGCTTTCCACGGATATCTCGCCGTGCAGGATATCCATCACGCGCTTGACCAGCGCCAGCCCGAGGCCGTTGCCCTGCGTGGCGTGGGAGGGGTCGCCCTGATAAAATTTTTCAAAGATGTGGCGGCCAACCTCGGCGCTCATGCCGCAGCCGCTGTCCGCCACCGTCACGATGGCGTAGTGCTCGTCCGCCGTGAGCGTCACGCAAACGCGGCCGCCCGCGGGCGTGAATTTGAAGGCGTTTGAAAGCAGATTGGCCCATACAAGGCCCAACAGCTCCCGGTCGGCCCGGAGCGTGACGTTCTCGGCAATGTCGGGTTGAAGCTCGATGTGAGCGTCCTCCCACACGCTTTCGCAGCTCAGAAGACACTCGCACAGCTGCTCGCCGAGGTCAAACGGCTCCGCCTGCGGGTAGATCTGCTGGTTTTCCAGCCGGTTGAGACGCAGGATGTTTGTCATCATATCCGCCATGCGGCGGGCGTTGTCCGTGACGGCCCTGGCGTATTCCATGCGCTTATCGTCGTCCAGCTGCGGTGCTTGCAGCAGCCGGCCGTAGTTTTGCATCACGGTCAGCGGCGTTTTCATCTCGTGGGAGACGTTTGCGATAAAGTCGCTGCGCAGGGTCTCCAGCCCGCCCAGCTCCTGCGCCATGTTGTTAAAGCCGTCAATGATCGCGTCGAAGCGGTCGTCGCCAAAGGGGCGGCGGGGCTTCGCGATGCGAACGGAAAAATCGCCCTGCGTCATCTTCTCGGCCCCGGCCACGATGCGCCGCACGGGACGCTCCACTGTGAGCGCGCGCCGCGCCCAGTCGAGCACCGTGAGCAGCAAACTGAGCAGCATCACGTTGCCGAAGGTGAGCTTTGCCGCCAGATTGAGGTTTTCCGCTGTGAGCGTGAGGGCCATGCTGCGCGTGAGCGTGGTCACAAACAGCGCCATGCAGCAGGTCGTTATAAAGGCTACCACGAGGAAGAAGACCAGATACCGGCTCAAAGCGCGCAAAACGCGCTGCCATACGCCTGCCCCGCTCATCGGATCACCGCCTTGTAGCCCAGTCCGTGAACGGTTTTCAGCTCGAATTCATCGCAGTCGGCCAGCTTTGCGCGCAGCTTGGTCATGTAAACATCCACGGCGCGCGGCGCGGTTTCGGTGTCGGCGTCCCAAAACTCGTCCATCAGCTGGCCCCGCGTGAAGGTTTTCTTCGGGTAGCTTAAAAGCTTAAACAGGATGGAAAACTCGCGGGCTGTCAGACGCAGCTCCTCGCCGTTAAGATAGGCGGTGTGCTCGTCGGCATCCATCACGAAGCGGCCAAGCTCGATCTTGCGGCTTGCGGTGATCCTGGCCCGCCGCAGCAGCGCGCCGATGCGCAGCAGCAGCTCGTCCAGATCCCCGGGCTTTACC
>CAYROZ010000112.1:0-6008 GCA_964426125.1 uncultured Oscillospiraceae bacterium | reverse complement strand
GGTATAGCGGTCGCACTTATCGAATAAGTCCTTCACTTACGCAAAACCTCCTCACGGGAGGCTGCGTTCGGCTGCCTCCACTACATGATTTATCAGAACGGCGCTTGTAACAGCGCCCAGTCCTCTGGGAACCGGCGTGATCGCCTGCACACGGCCCTCGGCCGCGTGAAAATCCACATCGCCGCACAGCGACCCATCCGCCAGAACGTTGGTACCGGCGTCGATGATGATCTGTTTGCCGTTGAAAAAAGGTGCGCCGATGTGTCCGGCTTGACCCATGGCGGCCACGAGAATATCCGCGCGGCGGCAGAGCTCCGCCTCGTTTTTCGTGCGGCTGTGGCACAGAGTCACGGTCGCGTTCTCGCGCGCAAGCAGCAGCGCCGCGGGCTTGCCCACCACGGTGGAGCGGCCCAGAACGGCGATATTTTGGCCCGCGAGCGGGATGTTATAGAATTTCAGCATTGCCACCACGGCCTCGGCCGTGCAGGGGGCAAAGCCGCGTTCGCTGCCCGTGAGCAGGGCGGCCAATGAGGCCTCCGTCACGCCGTCCACGTCCTTTTCCGGGGCGATGGCGCGGCGTACGCGGTCGGTGTCGATGCCCTCCGGCAGCGGCAGCAGCGGCAAAATGCCGTGGATGCTGTCGTTTCCGCTCAGATCGCCGAGCTTATCGAGCAGGGTCTGCTCGGACACATCCGCCGAAAATACGTTCGGACGCACGTCGATACCGGCGGCGCGGCACTGGCGTGTAAGACTGGCTTCATAGGAAACATCCTCGCCCTTGTCGCCCACGCGAACGATGGCAAGGCAGGGGGTAATATGCCGCGCGGCCAGCGATTCGACCATGGCGGCGGTTTTCCGGTTGAGCGCCTCGGCCACGGGCGCGCCATAGAGGAGCGTGGTTTCCATCACAGCACCTCCATGATCTTCGCAAAGCAGCGCTCGGCCATGGGCTTATACTGCGCCAAAAGCTGCTCGCACTCGGTGTTCATCGCCTCGGCATAGGCGCGGTCAGCCATGCTTTTTGTGTTCACGCGCAGATTCAGCGCCGCGCAGTCAAGCCCCGCGCCAAACAGGGCGGCGGCACAGCCGGCATCGGTCGCGGCGGGCAGGGGATCGAGCTCGACAAGCTTTGCTGTGAGCTGGGCCCCGCGGGCACACGCGCGCAGCATGGCCATGGGCGGCTCGGCTGCGGTGCGCAGAGCGGACTCCATCGTTTCCGCCCGCGTGGGATCGTCCTTGGCGATGGAATATGCGCGGCTGAGCGGCTCGAATGCGCGGGCGTCGGCCTCCACAAGGGCCAAAAGCTCCCCGCGAAGGCCGGAAAGCTCCCCGGCCAGCCGGTCAAAATCCGCGCGGTGGGCCGCATAGCGGGCCTTTCCCTCCGTCAGCGAGCATACCATTCCACCCAGTGCGGCGGCCAATGCGCCGGTCAAAGCGGCGGCTCCGCCGCCTCCGGGCGTGGAAGCGCCGGACGCGAGCGCGGTCGTAAACGCGGTCAGATCGTATTCGCAGTAGTTCAGCATGGACAGTTCCTCCTTGTAAAAAACAGGAGCAGCTTCCGATGTGGACGCGCAAAGCATACCACATTCTTTAGCCGCGTGCAATAGCATAAAGAAATTTATATTAAAAAATTTATAATTTTTTCATTTGTCCCCGAATCGCGCCCGTCAGATACAGCGATCCGCACGCGCAAACGGGCCGCTGATCCTTTCGTGCCCGGTCGATGGCCTCGGCTGCGGAGGCGCAGGGGATAGCCGGCACGGTCTGTATCCGCGCGGCCAGCGCTGCGGCATCCAGCGCGCGCTCGCTGTCCGGGGCCACGCAGTAAACGCATTGCGCCAGCGGCAGCAGCGCCGCCAGAATGCCGTCCGCGTCCTTGTCGGCCATGCACCCTATTATAAAACAAAAGCGCTCGTTGGGGAAGTGGCGGCGCAGGCCCTTTGCCAGTGCCGCTGCGCCGTGGGGATTGTGGGCGCCGTCGAGGATGAACGGCGGCTTTTGCTCGACCACTTCAAAGCGGCAGGGCCAGCGCGCGGCGGAAAGCCCCTCGCGTATGGCCTCGTCGCCCAGTCCGAGAAGCTGCGCGCACTCGACCGCCGCAGCGGCGTTTTCCGGCTGATGCGTGCCGAGCAGCGCTATGCGCAGCGTCCGCTCCCGATAGCGGAAGGCCTGCCCATCGAGGGAATCGGACAGGGGAGCGATGGAATTTATGTCAACCATATGAAGCGGCGCGTTCTGCTCCCGGCAGCGCTTTTCGATGACCGCAAGCGCCTCCGGCTCCTGCTGCGCGCACACAACGGGGCAGCCCGGCTTTATGATCCCGGCCTTTTCTCCGGCGATCTGCGAAAGCGTGTTTCCAAGCACGGCGGTGTGGTCGAGACCGATGGGCATGATGACGGATACTTCGGACGTTTCGATCACATTCGTCGCGTCGCAGCGGCCGCCGAGACCGCACTCGAAAATCACGATATCGCAGTCCTGTTCGGCGAAATATAAAAGCCCGAGCGCCGTGACCCGCTCAAAGAAATTCAGCGGCGGAAGGGAAGCGGCAGCGTTGGCTATCGTCTGCGTGAGGCGGGCAAGGTCGTCGTGTGTTATGTTAACTCCATCGATCTGTATCCGTTCGCAAAATTCCCACAGATGCGGCGAGGTATAAAGACCGGTCCGCCAGCCGGAGCGGCGGCAGATCGAGCTGAGCATCGCCGCGCAGCTTCCCTTGCCGTTGGTACCGGCGATGTGGACAAAGCGCAGTTTTTTCTGCGGGTCGCCCAGCGCGTGCAGCAGCGCCTTCATGCGCTCGAGGGTGGGTTCATGGCGGAATTTTTCCGCGTTTTGGTAAAAATCAAGAGCCTGTTCGTACTTCATGTCCTGATTATAGCACGAAAGGGAAACTTTTTTAAGAAGAATTATACTTTGACCGTTGCAAAATGAAAAGTCCTATGCTATGATTTAGTCGGCTAACAATGAGCCCGTCGTAACAATTTGTAGTTGTGTGCGGCGCGCGGATTTGTTATGATGTCTATGTATGAAAAGAAAAATTTTAATATTGACAGGAGATTGAGTAAGATTATGCAGATTCCCAGCTATAAGCTCGACGGCAAGGTCGCCGTCATTACCGGCTCCACCCGCGGCATCGGCAACGCCATCGCCCGCATCATGGGCGCTCTGGGCGCGAAGGTCGTCATCACCGGCCGCCGTCAGGACGCCTGCGACAAGGCTGCTGAGGCTCTGGCCGCCGAGGGCATCGACGCGCTGGGCGTGGCCTGCGAGGTCACCAAGGCCGAAGACCGCCAGAAGCTCATTGATAAAACCGTGGAGAAGTATGGCCGCATCGACATCCTTGTCAACAACGCCGGTCTGGGCGGTCAGCCCAAGAACATGGTCGACATGGACGAGCAGTACTTCGACAACTACATCGACGCCGACCTCAAGGGTCTGTACTTCATGAGCCAGCTCGCCGCCTGCCAGATGCGCGACCAGGGCCGTGAGGGTACCGAGAACCCCTACCGCATCATCAACCTCGCCTCCGCCGCCGGCATCAAGGCCCCCCGCGGCGACACCGTTTATGGCTCCTGCAAGGCCGCTGTGGCTCATCTGACCAAGATCATGGCCAACGAACTGGCCCGCTACGGCATCCTCTGCAACTCTGTCGCCCCCGGCTATGTCCTCACCGACATGACCAAGGACGTCATGGCCGACGAGAAGAACGTCGCGGCCGTCACCAAGATGATCTCCGTCCGCCGCTACGCCATGCCCGAGGAGATCGCCAGCGTTATCGCCTTCCTTTGCAGCGATGCTGCCGGCTATGTCACCGGTGTTCTGATCCCCGTCGACGGCGGCATGACCATCAACTAAAACGGCGTCTTTTCGTCCGATACTTCGCGTGCGTCCCTCGCAGTATAAAAATACAGCTTCGGTCCGCCTGTATCGTCTCGAACGAAAATCCATCCGTTTTACCGATGAATGTCCCGCATCGTTTCGAACGAGGCCTAAACCCTACCAAGAAAAATCAAAAATATAAGATAACACAGGAGATGGAGAAAATGCCTGAAAAGTATGTCGGCACTTATGAGCAGTACAAAGCCCGTCTGCTCGCTATGAAGCCCAACGTGTACCTGCACGGCAAGAAGATCGACCGTTCCAACGGCGTCGAAGGCGAAGGCCGCGACCTCGCCGATTGGATCCAGGGCGGCACCTACGTCATGAAGCAGTGCTATGACACTGCCAACGACCCCCGCTATGCGGACGTGTGCCTGGCCGAGTCCAACATCCCCGGCATGGAGGGCGCGATCATTGACCGTGCCACCAACATCCACCACAGCCAGGAAGACCTGCTGAAAAAGCAGCTGATGACCCGTCTGATCTGCCACCGCGTGGGCGGCTGCATGCAGCGCTGCATGGGCACCGACGCCATGAACGCCCTGTACTCCGTGACCTACGACTGCGACACGGCCTGCGGCACCGAGTATCATCAGCGTCTGCTCAAGTACATTGCCTACTGCCAGAAAAACGACCTCGTCTGCAACTGCGCGCAGACCGACGTGAAGGGTTCCCGCAACCCCAAGTATAAGCGCGCCCATATGCAGCCCGATCCCGACCAGTTCTTCCATGTGGTCGAGACCGATGTCGACGGCGTCGGCATCGACGGCCAGCCCTGCAAGGGCATCATCGTGCGCGGTGCGAAGATCTGCAACTCCTGCGCCCCCTACGTCGATGAGATCATCGCCCTGCCCACGAAGTTCATGAGCCCCGACGACTCCGACTACGCCGTCGCGTTCGCTCTGCCCGCCGACTGGCCCGGCGTCAAGCTGATGGCTCTGCCCGGCCTGCACCACAAGCGCAAATATCTCCAGGCTCCGTACGCCAACGTGGGCGACGTGGAGTCTCTGACCATCTTTGACGATGTGTTCGTGCCCTATGACCGCGTGTTCATGTGCGGCCGCGACAACGAAGGCGTCTGCCGCTACGCCGGCTACCTCGCCCTGATGTTCGCGCACTATCATCGTCACTCCTACACCGGCTGCAAGACCGCCGTTTCCGAGGTCATTGCATCCCAGGCCGCTCTCGTTGCCGACGTCAACGACATTGCGAAGGAATCCCATGTCCGCGGCAAGCTGTGCGACATCATCCAGACCGCCGAGCTCGTGTTCGCCGCCGGTCAGATGAGCGCCTATCGCGGCGTGGAGTTCCCCTCCGGCCAGTGGGTCCCCGACGAGATCCTCACCAACGCCGGCCGTCGTCTCGCGGGCCACAACATCTACCACGAGTACGAGATCATGGCCGACCTCACCGGCGGTGTGTGCGCGTCCCTGCCCACCGAGGAGAGCTTCTTCGATCCCGAAACGGCCGAGCTTTGCAACAAGTACATCCGCCGCAACCCCGCTTACAGCGCCGAGGACACCCATCGCGTCATGCGCATGATGGAGGACAAGCTCTGCGACGCGTTCGAGGCTGCGCAGGCCGTGGCCGGCGTGCATGGCGGCGGTTCGCCTCTGATGGAGGAGATCACGCTCATGAGCCGCTACGATCTCGAGGAGCTCAAGAAGATCGCGAAGTATCTGGCCGGTCTGCCCGGCTACGAGGAATGCCCGCGCTACGAGCGCGCTGTGCAGACCCCGCGCAAGATGCTCGAGCGCTTCGACGCCATCAAGAAATAAGATCGATCCCGGGGCGGGCCGAAAGACCCGCCCATCGGCCTGCTTTCAGGCGATATAATAAATTCGTTGAAAGCCTTAAATGCTTCGATAAAATTAGTTGCTGAAAAGGAGAAAGAATAATGGCAAATTACATCGGAACCTATGAGCAGTACAAGGCCCGTCTGCTCGCTATGAAGCCCAATGTGTACCTGCACGGCAAGAAGATCGACCGCTCCAACGGCGTCGAAGGCGAAGGCCGCGGTCTGGCCGACTGGATCCAGGGCGGTACCTACGTCATGAAGCAGTGCTACGACACCGCCAACGACCCCCGCTATGCGGACGTGTGCCTGGCCGAGTCCAACATCCCCGGCA
>CAYROZ010000111.1:0-6056 GCA_964426125.1 uncultured Oscillospiraceae bacterium | reverse complement strand
AAGGCTGTGCGTGAGGAAAGTCCGGGCTCCGCAGGGCAAGGATAACGGGTAACGCCCGCCGATGGCGACATCAGGACAAGTGCAACAGAAATAAACCGCCGTCCTTCGGGGCGGTAAGGGTGGAAAGGCGGTTTAAGAGACCACCCGACGCTTTGGCGACAGAGCGCCGCTGTAAACTCTATCCGGAGCAACACCGTGGTTGGGGAACAGGCTGGCCCGGCCCCCCATAGGAGGTGGCTTGAGCACGGCGGCAACGCCGTGCCTAGATAGATGACCGTTTTCAACAGAACTCGGCTTACAGGAAAACTCGCACCATAAAAGAAGCAGGTTCGTTTTCAAGCGAGCACCTGCTTCTTTTTATTTTATGTTGTCAAGTTGTTTCTATTCGTTGCTTGCGGCAGCGCGGTGCTTGGGACTATAATCAGAATGGTAAAAGGGAGGCTTATGTGCTTTGACACTGAATGAATATATTGAAAGCTTGAAAAATCGCCGTGTGACCGTGATCGGGGCCGGTGTGTCCAATCGGCCGCTGATAAAGCTTTTGTGCCAGGCGGGCATCGTTCCCACCGTCTGCGACCGCTCGACCGAGCTTCATCCGGATCTTGAGGGACTAGCGCTGAATACGTCGCTGGGCGAGGGATATTTGGATGCGCTTAATGCGGATGTGATCTTCCGCACGCCGGGCCTGCACCCGGATGTGCCGCCGCTGCGCGCCGCACGGCAGGCAGGCGCATTTATTACGAGCGAGATGGAGGTTTTCATGGGCCTTTGTCCCTGCCGTATCATCGCCGTGACCGGCAGCGACGGCAAAACCACCACGACCTCGCTCATCGCTCAAATGCTGCGCGATGGCGGCTACCGCGTCCATGTGGGCGGCAACATCGGCAAGCCGCTTCTGGCGGAGATTCCGGATATGCGCTCGGAGGACATCGTTGTGCTGGAGCTCAGCTCATTTCAGCTGCACAGCATGACCTGCGCGCCGGATGTGGCCGTTATCACGAATCTTGCACCGAATCATCTGGATGTTCACCCAAGCTACGCCGATTATGTGGGCGCAAAAAAACAAATCTTCCTGCATCAAAGGCCGGACAGCCTTTTGGTGCTCAACGCCGACAATGCCGACACGGCATCCTGCGCGCCGGAAGCGGCGGGACGTGTTTGCTGGTTCAGCCGAAAAAGAGCGGTGGAAAACGGCGTATACCTGGCGCCGGATGGGAATATGATCCGCGCCGAAAACGGCAGCGAACATGTTATCATGCCAGCATCGGATATCCGTCTGCCCGGCGTTCACAACATTGAGAACACGATGGCGGCGTTTGCCGCGGTATCGGCGCTTTTGCCGGATGAGGCCCTGCGGCATACCGCCGCGACCTTTGCGGGCGTTGCGCACCGGCTGGAAACGGTTCGCGTGCTGCACGGCGTGAGGTTTATAAACGACTCCATCGCTTCCAGCCCCAGCCGCACGGAGGCAGGACTGCGCTGCTTTGACGACAAGCTTATCCTCATCGCCGGCGGCAAGGACAAGGGCGTGCCCTTTGACGATCTCGGCCCGCTTATCTGCGAGCACGTGAAAAGCCTTTATCTCACAGGGCCTACGTCGGACAAGATCAAAGCCGCCGTGGAAAACGCAGCGGAGTACCAGCCGGGCGCGCCCGCGATACACTGCATGGACGACTTCACCGAAACCGTGCGCGCCGCAGCAGCCGAGGCGACGGAAGGGGACATCGTTCTCTTATCGCCGGCCTCGACCTCATTTGACCGATTCAAAAACTTTGAAGAACGCGGAAATACCTTCCGAAAGATAGTGGAGGAACTTAAATAATGGAGCTGAAAGAACTGACCAAGCGCCTTTGCGGCGCAGCAGCGCCCTCCGGATTTGAAACACCGGTATTTGAAATCATGCGCGATTATCTCGCCCCCTTTGCCGACGAGATCAAAACCGACGCGCTGGGCAATTTGATGGCCTTTAAATACTGCGGCCATGAAGGCGCAAAGCGCGTGATGCTCAACGCCCACATGGACGAGATCGGTCTGATCACGACCGGCGCGAAAAACGGATTTTTGAGTTTTGCCTCGCTTGGCGGCGTGGATCCCCGTATGCTCCCGGCGCGCGAGGTGCGTGTTCTGGGCAAAACACCGCTTTTCGGCGTGATCGACACACTGCCGCCGCATCTGCTTGACTCGGCCGATTCGGACAAGGCGATCCCCGCCGATAGACTTTACATCGACATCGGCATGACGCAGGAGGAAGCCCTCAAAGCTGCTCCCATCGGAACGCCGGTGGTGTATGTTTCCTCCTGCGAGGAGCTTGGCGACAGCTGGCTTTGCGGCAAGGCGCTGGATGACCGCAGCTGCGCCGCCGTGATCATCAAGGCTTTTGAGCATCTGAGTGCGCGGGAGCTGAATGTGGACCTCTGCCTGCTCATCAGCACACAGGAGGAGCTCGGCTACCGCGGCGCAACGGTTGGTGCATGGAGCATGAAACCGGACATCGCCATCGTGGTGGACGTGACGCACGGCAAAACACCGGATGCGCCGGAGATTCACACCGAATGCGGCAAGGGCGTGGTCATCGAGATCGGCCCGAACATGAACCGCGCGCTGGTGGACACGCTCCAAACCATCGCCGAGGAAAAAGAACTGAACTACCAGATGTCCGTTTGCCCCGGTGGACGCAGCGGAACGGACACCACGGCCATTCAAATTTCGCGGCAGGGCGTTGTGACAGCGCTTTTGTCGCTTCCGCTGAAATATATGCACACGCCGGTCGAAATGGTGCGGCTGGACGATATGCTCGCCATCGAGCGGCTGATCTGCGAATACATCATCAAAACAGGGGAGGCGGACGCAAATGCTTGACACCATGGAAACTCTCTGCTGTCTCGACGGCGTTTCCGGCTCGGAAAACGAAATTCGGGATTACATTCTGGAACGCGCCATGCCGCTGGCCGACGAGATCCGCACCGATGCCATCGGCAATATACTCGTGTTCAAAAAAGGCGCAAAGGCCCCGGCGCACAAGCTGATGCTCTGCGCCCATATGGACGAAGTCGGTCTGATCGTCACCCACATCACGGACGACGGTTATCTGCGCTTTGCCACCGCCGGCGGAGTGGATCGCCGCGTGCTGCCCGGCAAGAAGGTATATGTCGGCGCCGAGCGCGTGCCCGGCTTCATTGGAACCAAGGCCATCCACCTTACAACCGCGGAGCAGCGCAAAAACATCCCGCCGATGAAGGATATGTTCATCGACATTGGCGCATCCGATGCCGAGCAGGCCAAAAAGCTTGTGGCGCTGGGCGACTGGATCGCCTTTGACGACACGGTCATCCGCTTTGGCGACGGCTTCATCAAGGCGAAGGCCATTGATGACCGCTGCGGCTGCGCCACCATGCTCACACTGCTGGAGGAAGACCTGCCCTGCGACTGCTGGTTTGCCTTCACCGTGCAGGAGGAGGTCGGCTGCCGCGGCGCGACGGTCGCCGCCAATATCATCGAGCCGGAGATCGCCCTCATTCTGGAGGGAACTACCGCCGGAGATCTGCCTGAGGCCGAGGGCGCGGCCCGCACCTGCGAGCTGGGCGGCGGCGTGGTCATCCCGTTCATGGACGGCGGCGCGATCTATGACCGCGGCCTGTATGATATGCTTTCGGCACTGGCGGAGAAAAACGGCATCCGCTGGCAGACAAAGACCCGCGTGGCGGGCGGAACGGATGCCTCCGTCGTGCAGCGCAGCGGAAGCGGCTGCCGCGTGGCGGCAGTGTCCGTTGCCGTGCGCAATCTGCATTCGCCGGCCTGCGTGGCCCGCATTGACGAGTGCGAGGATCAGTACCGCCTGGCGAAGCTGTTTTTGGAGGCAATGGCCGAATGAACATCCGCCCCGAAGTAAAACAGGCGGCGGCCGAGATCATGCCGCTTTTGACCGAACGTTTTGCCCAGATCGACGAGACGGCACTTGTGAACACCGAAAAGGTGCTGGACGCCTTCCGCGAATACCGCATCTCCGAGCGCCATTTTGCCGGCACCACCGGCTACGGCTACGACGATGCCGGGCGCGACACGCTGGATAAGCTTTTTGCCCGCGTATTCGGCGCCGAGACGGCGCTGGTGCGCCTTGACTTTGTAAACGGAACGCACGCGCTGTTTTGCGCGTTGGCGGGCTGTCTTGCCCCCGGGGAGAAGATGCTGTCCGTGACCGGCGCGCCGTATGACACCATGCGCACTGCCATCGGCATCGACGGCGATGCCCCCGGCTCGCTGAAATTTTACGGCATCGGCTATGAGGAGAGCGCCCTCGGCGCGGATTTTTCCGATAAACTTACGGACAGCGCTGTGCGGCTGGTCTATATCCAGCGCTCGCGCGGTTATGATAGTCGTGACGCGCTCACCATTGACGAAATCGCTGACATCGTTCGCCGCGTCAAGGCGCAGCGGGCAGACGTGGCCGTGATGGTCGATAACTGCTATGGCGAATTTACCGACACACGCGAGCCATGCGACGTGGGCGCAGATATATGCGCGGGCTCACTCATCAAAAATCCCGGCGGCTGCGTCACGCCGCGCGGCGGCTATGTGTGCGGCCGTGCCGATCTGGTTGAGAGCGCAGCTTACCGGCTCACAAGCCCCGGTATCGGCGGCGAATGCGGTGCCACGCTTGGGCAGAATCGCCTTATGTATCAGGGTCTTTTCATGGCTCCGCACGCCACGGCACAGGCGCTGAAAACGGCGGCCTTCTGCGCGGCCATGCTGGAACGCTTCGGTTTTGAAACCTCGCCCGGACCGCTGGATAAGCGCAGCGACACCGTGCAAACGGTAACTCTGCGCTCGCCGGAAAAGCTGGTGGCCTTTTGCCGCGGCGTGCAAAGCGCCTCGCCGGTGGATTCCTTTGTTTCGCCGGAGCCGTGGCAGATGCCGGGCTACGACTGCGAGGTCGTGATGGCGGCAGGCACGTTCATCGGCGGCTCCACCTCGGAGCTCAGCTGCGATGGACCTCTGCGCGAGCCGTACACCGCCTATATGCAGGGCGCGATCAGCTTTGAGGCCGGAAAACTGGCTGTGATGGCAGCCCTTTCGGAAATGCTGAACGCCTGAGCGCATAGAGTGGACATAGGGAGGCGATCCATATGTCCGCAAAACGATGGCCAAGCTATACCCGCATGAGCCGAAGCGCCGGACGGCGGCGAAACACGCTGCCGGTGCTGGTGTTTCTGCTGATCGTATCCATACTGGCGGCGGGAAGCCTGTTTTTGCGCTCGCTGTCCACAGAGCTTGCCGTATCCATGGCGCAGGATGCCGTGTCCGGCGTGGTGGGCGGCATTGTGAAGGAGAAAATGAGCACAGCCGGGGCGCAGTATGGCCCCTTGATCGTGCTGGAGAAAAACACCGCCGGGGAGATCACCGCCGTCACGACCGATGTGGCCGCGCTGAACACGCTGGCCGGGGACATCGTGCATGAGGTGGCCAATGCCACCACCGACCACGACATTGACGTATCCATCCCGCTCGGCAGTTTAACAGGCAGCGCGCTGCTGCTCAGCCGCGGGCCGCACATCAAGGTACGCGTGCAAGTGCTAAGCTCCACCTTTTCCGGCTTCAACACCGACATCGTATCCATCGGCATCAACCAAACGCGCCACCAGATCACCTTGCAGCTGCGCGAGGAACTGACACTGCTGATGCCGTGGCGCGCCATCGATACGGATGTGATAACCGATATCCCCGTCGCGGAAACGATCATCGTCGGCCAGGTGCCGCAGAGCTATCTGAACATAGGAGAATGACATGGACGAACAAATCAGGGAATACAACGAGCTGGTAGAAACACTTTTGAAGCTGAGCGTGGCGTATTACGATAACGATGCGCCGCTGGTTTCGGACTTTGAATACGACCGGATGAACAACCGACTGAAAAAGCTGGAGAGTGAGCATCCGGAGTGGATACGCCCCGATTCGCCCACGCAGCACGTCGGCGGCCATGTGAGCGAAATGTTTTCGCCGGTGGAGCATCCGGTGCCGCTGGAAAGCCTGATGGTTGTGTTGTCCTATGAGGAGCTGGA
>CAYROZ010000110.1:0-6077 GCA_964426125.1 uncultured Oscillospiraceae bacterium | reverse complement strand
GGGGTTTTCTATGCGGTGAGGAGCCTTGATATGTAAAGAGATGGATGCGGGTTTCGCTTGTGATATGCAGTGGGGTATGCTATACTGAATTGATAAAAAAGAGCGGCGGACGCCGCTTTGAGAATACGAGGAGTGACAGAGAATGAAAGCGACTGTGAAGAAGCTTTGCGACATGGACAGGATCGCCATACCGCCGGAGCTTTTGAAGGTAGAGCTGGACGAACAGGCCGTGACGGACGCGGTGGCCCGGCTGAGTTTGCGCTATGCGGCGCTGGGCGAGGCCGAGACTGCCGAGACGGGCGATATCGTCCACTGCCGGGCCGATGCGCGGAGCTATCCCGACGGGCGCGATATTTTGCTTTATACCGATGTGGCAATGCCCGGCGCCGAGCAGGCGGCACAGGCCGCGCTTGGCAAGCGCGTGGGCGAGAGCTTTGAAGCGCCGGTTGCGGGCAAAGCCGTGCAGCTTACGGTGTCGAAGATCGTCCGGCGCACGCCGGCGGAGGTAAACGATGCGCTCATCGCCTCGATGGGGCTCGACGGCGTTTCCACCGTGGCGGAATACACGGCCTATACCCGCGAAAAGATGCTTGCCGATCTTCGCATGGAGCGCAGCAAGGAGATCACACACATCATCGTGGACACGATGGACAAGGAAAGCGAATTTGACTGCGACGCGGCGGTCCTCGATGAGCTCGTTGCCTCGCAGGAGGAGATGTACGCCGCCGATTATGCCGCGGCCGGGATCGACATCACGCCGGAGGAGCTTCGCATGAGCATTCTGGCGCAGGCCCGTCAGGCATGGGTGGCCGAGGCCTTCTGCATCGAGCGCGGCATCGAGATCGACCGTGAGTCCGCCGAGCAGTACGCCGACCAGATGATCGAGATGATGACGCTCATGGGCGAGGAAGTGCCGGAACGGGCCGTGATGCTGGAAATGGCGCTGGAAAACGAATACTTCCGCGGCTTTTATGATTATATAGACGGGCTCATTGCCCGCAGAATGGGGGCGTGAACCATGGCAACGGTGGAACTGAAGGAAAACGAGTGGAAGGAATTTTCCAAGGCCCCGTATGCGATCATTGACTGCTACGGCGACCAGTGCTCGGCCTGCGTGATGCTCGCGCCGGTGTTTGACGCGGCGGCGGACGAGCTGTCCGGCATCGCCTTTGGCCGCATCAACATCTCGCAGTACCCCGCCATTGCGGAGGAGTACGGCATCGACGCCATGCCCACGCTGCTGTATTACCGCGGCGGGGAGCTTGTGAACACGGTCACGGGCTCCATGGAACGGGAAGATCTGCTCGCGGAGATCGCGAAGCTTTTGTATCAGTAAAAAATCAGGGAGGATATCATGGGAAAGATTCGACTCAACGACGACGCGCAGACCGTGGCCCATGTGCGCGAGGGACTCAAGCGCACCGGCGGCTTCGGCCCGTGCCGGCTGGAACGCAAGCCGGAGTATAAATGCATCTGCGAGGAATTCAAAGCGCAGATCCAGGACCCCGATTTTGAGGGATATTGCCACTGCCGTTTGTACTACAAAGAAAAATAAAAAGGAAGAAAAACCATGAAAAAGTTCGTTTGCGCGCTTTTGGCGCTGGCGCTGGTCCTGGCTCTGGCCGGATGCAGCCTGTTCAGCGACACCACGATCGTGAATTTTGACGATGTCTACACCCACCATGACCCCGAGGGTCTGAAATACGACGAGCGCGTTGCGCTCAAGGGCGCGGGCTTCGGCGAATCGCTGGAATACACCGTCAATTCCATGGCCGAGCCCGACACCATGATCTATGGCGATGACGGCAGCATCCTCGGCATGTATGACTACGATGCGGAAACCGGGCTTGCCTATGGCTGGTCGGATTTTGTCACGGGCGAATATACGGCCTATGCTGCGGGCGAGGAGGTCGATCTCGGCAAGCCCGATGAATCGCTCATGATCGCCATTCCCGGCGATGTGACCATGGCGGCCGTGATCTATGGAAACGGCGGCACGGCGGTGGAGGCGGATCTCTATCTTTTCCTCACAGACGCTTCCGCAGCGGATGTGGTCGCGGAGAACATGGAGGCTTTTTATGGCCTGGCGTTTGCCGCGGAGAGCGACAAGGTTCTCAAATGCGTGCTCGATGCCGAGGACATCGATGCGGAGTTTGATATGCTCGAGCAGATGTACGGCAGCAGCTTTGACGACCGCAGCGCGGGCGCTTATGCCGATGAGATCAAGATCAACTACAACCTGCGTCCCTATGGCGCGGTCAACCCCTATACGCCCTATGAGGGCGCGGCGGACCCCGAGGGCATCGAATTTGACGAGAAGATCGTTTTGACCGGTGCGGGCACCTATTCGCTGGTGGACGAGTCGCTGGAAAAGGATCTGAAATGCCGCACGGATGTGGTCTACGGCTTTGAGGGCGAGACCGTTGCGCAGTATGTGTATTATGAGTTCGGCAGCGCGGACACCGTGGAAAAGCTGATGGCCGATCCTTCCGCGAACTTCTTCAACGCCGAAGCGGTGGCCGACACCGTCATCTGCGACAAGATCGAGGGCACGGATATGGAGGAAATGCTGGCCGCCTACGAGGGCTACGGCATGATCTCCGACCGCAGCGCCGAAACCATTGCCACTTACATCGAGGGCTGCTATTTCTCCCTGCGCTACGAGGCGTGATCGAATATAAGCGCCGTGCGCCCTGGTTGTGCGCGGCGCTTTCTCTCGGAGGATGTTATGGAAAATCAAACGATGGAGCAGCGCGCGGCGAAAAGCTGGAAGGCGATGTTCCATACCATTGGGCAGCTGAAGCTTCCCTGGTTTTGGATCCTGTTTGCGCTGGCTGTGAATCTTGTCAGCAACGATCTGCTGCTGCGTCTGCCGGACACCACGGCAGAGCTTACGAGCGGCAATTTAAGCGCCGGTGCCGTGGGGCAGGCCGTGATCTACTATATCCTGCTCGGCATTGCCAACACCGCCGCTGTGGCCGTGTTGGCGCAGGCGCAGGCCTATGCCACGCGCCGCACGCGCGAGAGCGTTTGGAAGAAAATGCTGGGCCTGCGCATGGAGTTTTACGACCGGGACGACCCGTCGTGCCTGATGAGCGCCGTCACGAACGACTCAAACGCCGCGCTCAGTCTGGTCAACATCGTGGTAAACCTCATCCCGGCGGTGTACTATGTCGTGGGGGCCATGGTGCGCATTCAGGAATACCACTGGGTGCTGGCGCTTTCGTGCTTTGTGCTTTTCCCGATCAAGTATCTCTACGCGTTCATCATGGGCCGCGTGCTGCAGAAAAGCAGCGCCCGCGTGAACGACCGCGTCGGCGCACTCACGGGCTTTCTGGCCGACCGCATTTCCCATCTGCCGCTGGTAAAGGCATTCACAAACGAGCAGCGCGAGCGGGAAGCGGGCGAGGGCGCGTGCCGGGAGCTGTTTAAGGCCAATATGCGCATTGTCCATCAGGACAACATCGCCATCGGCATTGTGTCGGTCATCGACGTTTTGCAGAAGTTCGTGGTGATCGTGGTGGCGGTGATTCTGCTGCAGCGGCGGCTGATCGATCTGGCGGCATGGCTGGCGTTTTTCCTGTTTACGCAAAACCTCTTTTCCTACATCGATTCCATTTTTGACTACTGGACGCGCATCAAAATGCTTCAGGGCGAGTTTGAGCGTGTCAACACCATCATGCAGGGCGAGAATGAGGATACCGGCGCGGCGCAGCCTGTGCCGGAAAAGGGCGATATCCGCCTTGAAAACGTGACCTTCACCTATCCCGGCGCGGATGCCCCTGCGCTTGATAACGTTTCGCTCACCATCCCGCAGGGAAGCTCTGCCGCGATCGTGGGCCTTTGCGGCAGCGGCAAAACGACGTCCATCAGCCTCATTGAGCGCCTGTATACGCCCGATTCCGGCCGCGTGATGATCGGGGATGCCGATGTTTCGGCGCTTTCGCTATCCGATTATCGCCGCAGGATCGCCTATGTTCAGCAGAGCGTGAGCGTATTTGGCGGCACGGTGCGCGACAGTCTGACCTATGGCATCGAGCGCGACGTGAGCGACGAGGAGCTGCTGGCTGCGGCGGCCAAAACGGGCTTTGACGAATACCTCGCACTGTGCCCGGAGGGCCTTGACACCGAGGTGGCCTCGGGCGGAACCTCCATGTCCGGCGGACAGGGCCAGCGCCTTATCATCACGCGCGAGCTTCTGCGCGGCGGGGACATCATCCTCATGGACGAGCCGACCAGCGCGCTGGATGTGCGCGTTTCGACCAAACTGCAGGACACGATGGACACCCTGTTCGCGGACAAGACCCGCATCCTCATCACGCACGATCTGCGCTTTGCGCGCCGGTACGAAAAGATATTCGTGCTGGAAAACGGCCGCCTTGTGGGCGAGGGGAGACACGCCGAGCTTTTGCAAAGCTGCCCTGTGTATCAGGCGATGCACGAAAACGCGGAGAAGGAGGCGGAGACGGTATGAAGTCGATGAACAAGTATTTTGCCGTTTTCAAGGGCGTGAAGCTGCCCTGGCTTTTGATCGCCGCGACCTGTCTTTTCTCCGTTTTGATGACCAGCTCTGAGCTTCAGGTGGCCACGCTGACCGCCGATATCATCGACGGCAGCCAAAACGCCATCAATGGCGCAAAGCTCATAAGCTACATTCTGGCGGCGCTTGTCGTTGCGGCCTGCACCATTGCCAGCACCTATTTCGAGCGCCGGATGGAAGAGACCGTCACCATGCGCGTGCGCGTGAAGCTGTGGAACAAGATCATGCGCCTTCCGCTCCGCTATTATGATGAGGACAGCGGCGAGGGCCTTATCAGCCGTGTTACCTCCGACGCCAGCGCCCCGGCCTCGCTGTTCACGGTGATCGTGTCGTTCATCGTGTGCGTTGTTACCACGGTGCAGGGCTTTGTGCAGCTATACGAATACAACACGATGCTCGCAAACTATTCGCTGCTCATCATTCCGCTCACGCTGCTTTTCTGCCTGCTTTACAGCCTTTTGCAGTTTAAGCTCAGCGTGTTCAGCACGGTCACGATCTCGTCCAGTCTTGGCTATCTGGCCGAGCGCGTGCGCAATTTCCGGCTGATCAAAAGCGCGGCGGCGGAAAAGCTGGAGGCCGCCAAGGGCAGCGCCACATTCAAGCGGATGTACATAGCGGAATTTCTCAGCTGGCTGCTGGTCGCGGGCTATCAGCTTTCGTCCAGCCTGTTTTCGATTTTGTTCATCGTGGTCATCTTCGTTGTTGGCGGACGTCTTGTTCCCGCGGGGGAGGTCACGATCGGCGATCTGACGAGCTTTTATATGATCACAGGCGTTGTCAGCGTGCAGCTGATGCAGTTTTTCATGAATGCCGGTTCTGTGGCCAGTGTTTTCGGCACGATGAAGAAAACCGCGCAGATCATGGAAACCGACTCCGAGCCCGAAGGCGGCGAGCCGGTCCCGCCCATCTGCTCCGACATCGTGTTTGACCATGTGTCCTTTGCCTATACCGACGAGCGGGATGTGCTGCGCGATGTGTCCATGACCATCCCCATGGGCCGCGTCACGGCGATCATCGGCGGCAATGGCGCGGGCAAGTCCACGGTGTTTAAGCTTTTGGCCCGCCTGTATGAGCCGAAGGACGGCGCGGTGCGCTTTGGCGGCGCGGATATTTCGCAATACGAGCTCACCGACTGGCGCGACCATTTTTCCTATGTGTTCCAAAATGAGCCGCTGATCGGCGGCACGGTGCGCGAGAATATCACCTACGGCCTTGACCGCGATGTGAGCGACGAGGAGCTTTTCGCCGTGGCGAAGAAAGCCAACTGCTACGATTTCGTCATGGCCAAGACCAATGGCTTCGATGAGGATGTGGGCCTTGGCGGCTCGAATTTCTCCGGCGGACAGGCCCAGTGCATCGCCATCGCGCGCGCCATGCTGCGCAGCGCCGATTATCTGCTGCTCGATGAGGCCACGAGCAATCTTGACGTGATGAGCGAGGCGATGGTAACGGAAGCCATGGCCAATCTCATGCGCGGCAAGACCACCGTGATGATCGCCCACAACTACGCCGCCACGCGCATGGCTGACCATGTTAT
>CAYROZ010000109.1:0-6178 GCA_964426125.1 uncultured Oscillospiraceae bacterium | reverse complement strand
AGCATGGTGCCGAAGAAGGAGCCGCCGTAGCGCCAGAAGCCGTGGACCTTATTGCAGCCCGGCAGCGGATACACATGGCGCGTAAACTCCAAGTCCACGCCGCCGCCGCAGAAGCCCTCGCCATACCATTCGTAATGGCCGTTGAGGATGGCGTCCGGCAGATTCGGGCGGTAAAGCACCTGCTCAACGGAGTTGACAGGCGGATTGTCGCAGATGGGGGCGTTGGCGATGGACGACAGAGGATCGGAATAGCCGCCGAACCAGAAGTTGTAGTTCATCGGGCCGCCGCAGGCGGGCGACCAGAACGCACGGCCCGGCTTGCCCATGCCCTGCATGGCAAACAGCAGCGTCATCAGTCGCGCGTATTCCGTGCCGTTGGAGTGGCGGCAGGCGCCGCCGAAGCCGCCGCGCATACCGGAGCCGCCGGTCGTGACGGAATTGGCCCAGCGGCGGGCGATGGCCTTGATGTCCATGGCCTTTACGAGCGAAAGCTCCTCCGCCCACTTGGGCGTTTTGGCCGTACCGTCGGGGCCAAGGCCGAGGATGTGGTTTTTAAACTCCTCGAAGCGGTGGCCGTGCTGGGCCACATATTCCTTGTCGTACAGCCCCTCCGTGATCCACACATAGGCAATGGCCTCCAAAATGGCGGAGTCGGTGCCCATGCGCGGGCCGATCCATTTGTCGGCGTGCTTGACGGAGGTGTAGTTGTTGAACGGGTCGATGTAGATGAACTGGATGCCCGCCTCCTTCATCCACCAGCGCCACAGCGCGGATTCCTGGGCGGAATAGCCGCCGCGGCTGGTGTCGGGGTCGGTAGACCAGCAGATGATGGTTTCGGTGTTCTGCATGGCCATTTCCAGCATATCGTACGGTTCCGGGCCGCCCAGACGCCAATAATAGCCGTAGGAGTGCGGCGTGCCCCAGTGGAAGCCCTCCCAGGAGTCGGGGTTATCCGCAATGCGGGTGTAGCCCATCATGGAGAAAAAGCGCTTGAACAGCGAGATCTTATAGCCCACAAGACCCCAGGAGTGGTGGGACGACGTGCAGGCCGTGATGGTCTCCTTGCCATAGGTTTTCTGCAGGCGGCGAATTTCGCGCGCGACCAGGCTGAGCGCCTCGTCCCACGAGGCCCGGCGATAGCCGGACTTGCCGCGGTTTTCGGTGTTGCGGTTTTTGCCGTCCGGCGTTTCCACAAAGTCCTCGCGGATCATGGGGTATTTCAGCCGGTCATAGGCATAGGTCTTGTCCCGCTCGCAGTAGCCGAGCAGACTCATGGTGGTTTTGCGCTGCGGCGTGAACTGCTGGCCGCGGGCCTTGATGACCCAGCCGGCGGGATCGTCGTCCGTGAGCACGATGGGGCGCACGCGGCGGATCACGCCGTTGTAGGTGTGCAGCGTCATCGGGCCGCCGACGCATACGCTGTGTGTGATGCGCTCGTCCTTTGAAACGGAACGCATGGAGATATTGTCGTTCATACTCTCGCTCCCCCTTACTTCACTTCGACCATCTGGCGGGCATAATCCGAGCGCGGGTCGATCTCCACCATCGTGCCGACGTATTTGCCGTCCACGCGCTCAAAGGCGCGCATATCGAAGTCCTCGATCACCGGGATCCAGAACACGCGTCCGTCCGGCCCCTGATAGTGCTTGCCCATGTGGAACTGATGCTGAAGCATCTCCACCGCGCCGCCGGGCGCGTCCATACGCTTGGCCCGCTCGGCATAGTGCAGATTCAAAAACGTCGGGTCGATCACGCCGTAGCGCTCGGAGCGCATGGGGCCGATGTCCTTCCAGTCGTCCGGCAGGGCGCGGATGGCGTCCACGATGCAGGCATAAACGTCCGAGCCCGGCATACCGCAGCCTTCAAAATCCTCATACCAGATGCGGAAGGCATTGATGTGCTCGCTGGGGTGGTTTGCCAAAATTTCCTTCACGCGCGCGAAAATTTCCTCCCGGCGCATGATCACATTGCCCTGCGGCAGATGCAGCAGATATTTCTTTTCCAGATCCATCGCTTCCGCCCTCCTTATCGAATCATATAGCGTGCCGCCAGCGCGGCCTTTTCTTCCGCCGTGCCGGTGCCGCGCGCGTCGCCGTAGCCATAGCTCCAGTCCACGGGCAGCTCTGTGCAGGAAACGCACTTGGCCTCGCCCAGCGCCACGCCCGTGCCGTAATACATCCGGCGCAGATCGCTCTCCGCCAGCACGCGCGCCTCGTCCTCGCTTTCGGCGAACACGATGGTCTTGGCCGTGGTGCAGAAAAGATACTTCGGCTCCGTGGGCTTTTCAAGCTGGCCCTTCGCCGCCTCAAAAATATACTTTTTCATGGCCGCCTCCTTAATACATCCGCACATCGGGAATGCTCTCGCCGTTGACCCAGGGATCGTATTTTGCCAGAAAGGCGCTGTCGTCGCCGGCGAACTCATACTGCCCAAGCTTGGACGGATGCACCCACGCAAACTCCGAATAAACGCCCGTTTTCGGCTCCGTCTGCCAAACGTTCACGGCGCTGTAGTACTTGTGGTAGTCGCACTTGGTGTGGGTGTTGTGGGTGATGTTGCCGCACACGATGTGCTCCACGGTGCCGTCCTGCGGCTTTTTGTGGCCAAGCATCTCAAGCTTTCCGGCCTGCACGGTCATGCCCAGCACCTCGTGGCACACGCGCTCGACCGCCGCCGCGTCGCTTTCGCACTCGCGTACACGGCCATGCGGGAACTCCCACACGCCGTTTTCATTTTTTGCGATCAGCACATCGCCGGTCGGGCCGGCATGGTGCGCGATCAGAACTGATAAATACTGCATATCCGTTCTCTCCCTTCCTCAGAGCGTGTACTGGTGCTCTTCGGGCACATAGCCCTCGGCCTGAAGCTCGGCGCCCACGCGCTCGCGGAACTGGCGCACCGTTTCCTGCCACACATCGCGGTCGATGCGGCGCACCTCCGTGCCATCCTCGCACACGCTGGCCCATTCCGTGAACCCGCGCCGCGTAGACCGGCACACAAAGCGATAGGTTTTCATGTTTCGTCTCCTCCCTGTTCATAGGCTGCCATGAAGTCCACATCCTCCACCGGCAGTTTGCCCATTTTGTCCAGATAATGGCAGATTCCGCGCTCCGCCGCCTCCATCACGCCCATCGGGTCCATGCCCTTGGCGTAGCCGATGCGAAACAGCGCGTCCGCCGCCGCGTCCAGATTTTTCAGCATGGCGCGGTTGCGGTCGGTCGGCGCGAAGGCTTTGTGGCGGCCCTCCGGCGCATCGAGCTTGTGGATGAAGCAGTGATACTGGCCGCGAAACCTGAACACATACATCAGCTCGTCGCCGCTCAGCACCGCGCCCATGTCGCCGCCGTCGATGCACTCGAGCATCCTGGCTCCGTCCTTTTCAAGCTCCGCAAGCTCCACGGCATCCTTCCGCCGCGCCGCATTGTCCGGTTCCATCGCGCGCCTCCTTTACTCAATTTAATGTATACACACTTATTATTGCATCCGCGTTTTGCCTTGTCAATAGATAAATTCTGTTTTTCGATTGCAGCGATTTATGTCCTGCATCAATAAGCGCAAAACGAATTGACTTTTTCATCACAAACCCGTAATATGGACCCATAAGGAGGGATGCGCAATGGAAATGTCGCAGCTAAGCTGCTTTGTCACGCTGGCGAACATCCTCAACTTCCGCCAAACGGCGCGGCAGCTGGGCATATCCCAGTCGTCCGTCAGCCGTGAGATCGGGCAGCTTGAGCAGCAGCTCGGCGTGAAGCTGTTCGAGCGCACCAGCCGCCAGGTCGCACTGACCGAGGAGGGCGCGGCGCTTCTGCCCTACGCGCTGGATATCCTAAGCACGGCGCAGTCGGCGGAGCTGCTCGTCGGCCATTTCCGCGAGGGAGCCGCCGGCCATCTGTATATCTCGGCGCTGACCACCTGCTCGTCCATGCTCACGCGGGCACTGGACGCCTTTTTCGCGCGCCATCCGGATGTGATCGTGGACGTGGCGTTCCAAACCGCCGCCGGCCAGACCGCCGCCATGCACGAAAGCCGCTACGATGTTCACCTGTTGCAGCAGGATATGCTGCCGCCGGACGGCTGGGAATCGATGATCACCCACCGCGATTCGCTGGCGCTGGTGGTGCCGAAGGGGCACAGGCTTGCCGGAAGGCCGCTGGATTTCAAGGCCCTTGAGGGCGAGCGCTTCATCCTGTCGCAGGAGCCGTGCAACACGGATCTTTACCGCAAGATCATGTCCATCTGCGCCGCCCACGGCTTCGTGCCCAGCATCATGAACCGCTACGATAAGCTTGAATCCGTACTGCTGGCCGTGAGCGCAGGTCTGGGCGTTTCCATCATGCCGTCGGCGCTGCCGTCGGTGCTGTTTGCAAACAGTGTGGACGTCATCCCCATCGACGACATGGACACCGCCCGCCGCTACATCGCCGCGTGGCGTCCCGAGGGCCGCAACCCCAGCGTGCGCCTGTTTCTGGACGTCCTGCGCGAATGCGTGCAGGAGAATCAATAAAAAAGAGCGTCCTTATCCGTGTGGACAAAGACGCTGCTCTGGAAACTTTTTGCCGGCTTCTTGACACCGGCGGCAACAGCCGCTATAATAAACATATAAAAGGGCACTGCGACAAGCGGTTGTTCCCGTGCAAAGTTAAGAAGTCATAAGCGAAAGCCTATGAAACCGTCACTTGCCAGAGTGGCGGTTTCTGCTTTTTACTCTGATCGTAACAGTCCAGAAAAGGACATGAAAGGTCAATGTAATCGGCATATCCTCACCCCCTTTCGGGTGGTGTGGAACAACCGCCTGCCGTTGTGCAGCGCCCCGGTGCGGAAAGCACCGCAGACAAAATATCACAGAATATGACAAAAAGCAAGAAAAAACCATTTTGACCAAAAAGAGCGTCCTTGTCCGTGTGGACAAAGACGCTCTTTTTTACGTTTCCCGATTCATTCCTCGCCGGCATTTTTCCAGTGTTCCAGCGTGGGCAGCAGGGCGTTTAAGTACGCGCGCACCTGCTCGGGCGGAAAGGCCTCGCTGGCCATATGGCCGGAGAGAAAATCCACCAGCTGCTCCATGCTTTCATAGGCGAATTTTCCATCGGCATAGCACCACTGGCAGTAGCTTTCGTTGAACGAGCCATCCACCTCGCGGCTGAGCGTGGAATCGTCCAGCGGCATCCCGCAGCACTGGCACACCAGCTTGCGCGGGCAGCCGAGCAGCGTGTTGATGGAAACATCAAACAGCGCGGACAAAAGCTTCAGCGTTTGCGTGTTCGGCTGCGTTTCGCCCGTTTCCCAGCGCGACACCGCCTGCCGCGTGACATAGACCTTTTCGGCCAGCTCCTCCTGCGACAGGCCGCGCTCCGTGCGCAGCTTCAAAAGAATATCCTTGGTATCCATTCAGCTTCATCTCCCTGCCGCCAGTATAATCCGGCGGGTATATACCGGTCAAGCAACGCGCCGTTGCTTTTTCATTCAAAGCGCAGCGCCCCGAACGGACAGGCCCGCACACACGCCGGCAGAAGCCCCGCCCGCACGCGCTCGATGCAGCCGTCGCACTTGCGCATTTTGCCGTCCGGGCCAAAAACCGGCGCGCCGGTCGGGCACACGGCCGCGCACCTTCGGCAGCCAATGCACGCGGTATTGTCGCACAGAACAAGCCCCGTTTCCTCCTCGCGCGCGATGCAGCCCATGGGGCACGCCGCGATGCACGGCGCATCCGCGCAGTGGAGACAGCCGGAGCTGAGATAGCGCATCTTCACAGCCATCCCCAAGCCCTGCTCCACGGTTTCGCAGCGGCGGAAGGGCTGGTCCCCGGCGGCCAGATCCATATCGTTTTGGTCCATGCACGCCACCGCGCACGCGCCGCAGGCACAGCAGCGCTCGGGGGCGAATACAAAGCGTTCGCTCATAGCGCCGCCTCCTTCTCCGCGCGGAACACGCGGCAGGCAAATTGCTTATAGGCCGGAAAGCCCGTATAGGGGTCAAGGCAGTCCATCGGCAATATGGCGTTCACATTCGCCTCGCGGTAGCCATGGTACATGGCCGCCTCCCCGGGCGCGACCGTTTCCGTGACCTTTGCCGCCGCCGTGATGCGCCCCGCGCGCGTTTCCACCGTTACCGCATCGCCGCTTTCGATGCCGAGGCGCGCCGCATCTTCATGGCACAGCTCCAGCTCCGCCTCCGG
>CAYROZ010000108.1:0-6283 GCA_964426125.1 uncultured Oscillospiraceae bacterium | reverse complement strand
AGCGGAAGATGTTCTCGGGCTTGAGCCCGAGCGCCTGTATCCCTCCGTGTATCAGGACGACGATGAGGCCTTTGCCATCTGGCGCGATGAGATCGGCATCAAGCCCGAGAACATCTTCCGCTTCGGCAAGGAGGACAACTTCTGGGAGCATGGCTCCGGTCCCTGCGGCCCCTGCTCCGAGATCTACTACGACCGCGGCGAGGAATATGGCTGCGGCAAGCCGGACTGCACCGTCGGCTGCGACTGCGACCGCTACATGGAGGTCTGGAACAACGTTTTCTCCCAGTTTGATAACGACGGCCACAACAACTACACCGAACTCAAGCAGAAAAACATCGACACCGGCATGGGCCTTGAGCGTCTTGCGGTCGTGTGCCAGAACGTCGATTCTCTGTTCGATGTTGATACCGTCATGAACATCACGCACAAGGTCTCGGAGCTGACCGGCGCGCACTACGGCGAAAGCGATAAGCGCGATGTTTCCCTGCGTGTCATCACGGACCATATCCGCGCTTCGACTTTCATGATCTGCGACGGCGTGCTGCCCTCGAACGAAGGCCGCGGCTATGTGCTGCGCCGTCTGCTGCGCCGCGCCGCGCGCCATGGCAAGCTGCTTGGCGTGAACAAGCCGTTTTTGTATGAGATCGTGGACACGGTCGTGCACGAAAACGAGTGCGAATACAAAGACCTGCGCGAAAAGCAGTCTTACATCACCAAGGTCATCCGCACGGAGGAGGAAAACTTCGCCCGCACCATCGACGGCGGCATGAAGATCTTTGCCGATATGCTCTCCGAGCACAAGGGCAAGGGCGAGACCGTGTTCTCCGGCGCGGACGCCTTTAAGCTTTACGATACCTACGGCTTCCCGATCGATCTGACCATCGAAATGGCGGCGGACGAGGGCCTGACCGTGGATGAGGACAGCTTCCGCGCGCTCATGCAGGAGCAGAAAGAGCGCGCCCGCGAGGCCCGCAAGGCGCTGGGCGATCTCGGCTGGGCCGGTGTGGAATTCGGCAAGGAAGTGCCCGCCACGGAGTTCATCGGCTACGACCGCGAATCGGCGGAGGGCCGCGTGGTCGCCATCGTGGCCGAGGAGGAACTGCGCGAGGCCGTTGGCGCGGGGGTCGAGGCCATCGTGGTTTTGGACCAGACGCCGTTTTATGCCGAGATGGGCGGCCAGGTGGCCGACCACGGCGTGATAAACGCGGACGGCATGGAGTTTGCCGTCACGGACGTGCAGAAGAACAAGGGCGGCAAGTTCATGCACTACGGCAAGGTCATCTCCGGCGAGATCAAGCTGGGCGATACCGTCACGGCGTCCATCGACACCGAGCGCCGCACGGCCATCCGCCGCGCCCACAGCGCCACGCATCTGCTCGATGCCGCGCTGAAAAACGTTCTGGGCGAACACGCGCATCAGGCGGGTTCTCTGGTCGAGCCCGACCGTCTGCGCTTTGACTTTACGCATTTTGAATCCATCACGGCCGAACAGCTCAGCGAGATCGAGCGCATCGTGAACGATGAGATCCTCGCGGGCGAGACCGTTGTGACGGAGGTGCTTCCCATCGAGGAGGCCAAAAAGCGCGGCGCGGTGGCGCTGTTCGGCGAGAAATACGGCGAGACCGTCCGCGTGGTCGAAATGGGCGATTTCTCCGTGGAATTCTGCGGCGGCACCCATCTGGACAACACGGCCAAGGCCGGTGTGTTCCGCATCAAGTCCGAAGGCTCTGTCGCCTCCGGCGTGCGCCGCATCGAGGCCACGGTGGGCAAGCAGTCGCTGGCGGATATGAGCCGCAACCAGGAGCGCCTGTTCAAGGCGGCCCATGCGCTCAAAACCACCCCGGCGGAGCTGGTAAACCGCGTGGAGCAGACGATGCAGGAGATGAAGAATCTCCGCAGTGCCATCGAAAAGCTCAAGGCGGAGGCCTCTCTGGGCGAGGCCCGTCAGGTGCTCGCTTCCGCCAAAACGCTCGACGGTCTGCACATCCTCACGAGCCTGCGTCCGGCGGCGGATCCCAACGGTCTGCGCACGATGGGCGACTTCCTGCGCGACAAGGACCCCAACGTGGTCGGCGTGCTGGCGTGCGTGAACGGCGAAAAGGTCACCTTCCTCGCCGTTTGCGGCAAGGAGGCTGTGGCTCGCGGCATCAAGGCCGGTGAGCTGGTCAAGGCTGTGTCCGCCATCTGCGGCGGCAAGGGCGGCGGCAAGCCCGATTCCGCCATGGGCGGCGGCAGCGATCTGCTCAAGATCGACGATGCGCTGGCCTCGGTGGACGATTTCGTTGCTGAGAAGCTGAAATAAAAACAACTTTACGAATAGGAGAAACGGCTATGAAAGACGATACCTGCCTGTTCTGCAAAATCGCGGCGGGGGAGATACCCTCCGACTGCCTGTATAACGAAAACGGCGTTTACGCCTTCCGCGACATTAACCTCCAGGCGCCGGTGCATTTTCTTGTCATCCCGGTGGAGCACCTGTCCGGCGTTTCCGCTGTGAACGAAACGAACAGCGCGTGCGTGGCGAAGTGCTTTGAGGTCGCGGCAAAGCTGGCCGCGGCGGAGCCGGCCCTTGCGGGCGGCTATCGCGTGGTGTCCAACTGCGGCGACGATGCCGGCCAGAGCGTGCACCATCTGCACTTCCATGTTCTCGGCGGCGAGAAGATGAACGACCGCATGGCCTGAGGGCTGTGAGACGTCTGGCATGGGCGGCGCTGCCCTACGCCGCCGCCGTGTTTCTGGCAGAATATTTTCTGCCGCTGAAAGGGCTGCCCGTTTTTGCGGCAGCCCTTTTTCTGCTTGCGTTCGCGGGCCTTTTGCTGCGCGGGGCAAAGCGGCGGCGCTTTATGCTCGTGTGCCTTGCCGCAGCGGTGGGCTTTGGCTGGTATGCGGGCCACTGGGCGCTCACGGGCGCGCGCTGCGAGACGGCCAGCAAGCAGCGGATCACGGTCACGGCGCGTGTGACGGAGTATCCGAAGGAAAACAGCGGCTACAGCTCCGTCGCGGTCCGGCTTTTGAACGAGGAACTGCCCTCGGTTCGCGCGGTGCTGTATTCCTACGACAGCGCGCTGCCGCCGCTCGCGCCGGGCGACGAGATCGAGACGAGCGCTTATATCGCCGAAAACACGGAGCTTTACACCGCCAGAGATGTGTATCTGCGCGGCTATATCCGCGGCTCCGTGACCGTCACGGGGCGCTGGGCTCACGCATGGCTTTATTTTCCGCAGCGGATCAGCGCCGCGCTGAAAACGGCCTGCGACCGGGTATTTCCGGCCTTTGCCGCGCCGCTTGTGAAGGGCATGATGACCGGCGACACCGCCGATCTGAAGGGCGACGGTGCGCTGTATGCGGCCATGCGCAGCTGCGGCGTGACGCACATCGTGGCGGTCAGCGGCCTGCATATGCTGTATCTGGTGGGCTTCATCCAGCTGCTTCTCGGGCGCGGGCGGCGCGGCGCATTGGCGGCTCTGCCGGTGATCGTGCTGTTCGTGCTGATGACCGGATGCACGCCCTCGGTGGTGCGCGCGGCGGTTTTGCAGATCATGCTGCTGCTCGCGCCGCTGTTTGACCGCGAGGCGGACTGCGTGACCGATCTGTCGGCGGCGCTGGCGCTGCTGCTGATCATAAATCCCAATGCGGCGGCCAGTGTTTCTCTGCAATTGTCCTTCGCGGCGGCGGCCGGTATGCTGGCTTTCACAGGGCCCATCCGCCGCTGGGCATTCCGGCGCGTGCGCGGCCGCGCGGGGCGCTATGTGGTGGACAGCGTTGCCTGCACCATCGGGGCCACGGCCTTTTCCATGCCCATCGCGGCGTATTATTTTGGAAACATCCCGCTTTTGTCGGCGGCGGTGAATCTTGTGTGCCTGCCGGCGCTGGAGCTTGTGTTCTGCGCGGGGTATATCCTTTCGCTGGCGGGGCTTTTGCTGCCGCAGGCGGCGGCAGTGGCCGCGTGGGTCCCGGCCGCGGCGGTCTGGCTGTGCCAGGGCGTGTTCCGGCTGGTGGCAGCGCTGCCCTTTGCCTGCGTATATACGAGCAGCGCGGCGGTGGTCGCGTGGGTCGTGGTCAGCTATGGCTTTTTTGCGCTGACCTTTTTCCTGCGCCGGCGCGGACGGAAGTGCCGCTATGTCATTCCGGCGGCGCTGAGCGTTTCGGCGCTGTGCGTTGTGGTCGTGGTGTCGGGACTGCTGGCGCGGTCGCAGGCCATGGTCACGGTTTTGGATGTGGGTCAGGGCGAATGCGTTGTGATGGCGGACGGCAGCGCGTGCGTGATGGTAGACTGCGGCGGCAAAAACACGGCCTCGAACGCCGGGGATACGGCGGCCTATTACGTCCGGTCCACGGGCCGGCGGCAGGTCGATCTGCTCGTGCTGACGCATCTTCATGCCGACCACGCAAACGGCGTGACGACACTTTTGTATAACATCCCCGTGCGGCGGCTCGTGATTTCGGAGGAATCGTTTGACGACGACGAGCTGCTGGCGGATATTCTGGACACGGCGGCGCAGACCGGCTGCGAGGTGATACTCCTCGGCGGCGAAAGCGCGATGACGGTCGGGCCGGTGCGCCTGGAGCTGTATCAGCCGCTCAGCGGCGAAAACGAAAACGAGCGCGGTCTGGTCGTGGCGGCGCAGATCCGCGGCACGGATATACTGGTCATGGGCGACATGGATTCCGACGGCGAGCGAAAGCTTATCGGACAGGGCCGGGCCGACACGGACATTCTGGTGGCCGGGCACCACGGCTCGAAGTATTCCTCCTCCAGCCTGTTTCTCCATGCGGCCAGTCCGGAATGGACCGTGGTTTCCGTGGGGCAAAACAGCTATGGCCACCCGACCGACGAGGCCATGGAGCGCATATATGACCACAGCGAAACGGTTTCCCGAACCGATACCGACGGCAATGTTACGATAAGGATAAAGTGATATGGCAAAGCAAACGGCAAAAAAACAGGAGATCATACCCTATAGAAAGCTGGAAAGCGCGCTCAAGGCCGCCCCTCCTGCGCGGGTTTATATGCTGCGCGGCGAGGAGGATTACCTGCGCGACCAGTATCTTGGCGTTTTGCGGGATATGTGCGTGCCGGAGGGGCTGGACAGCTTCAACTACCGGCGCATAAACGGGCCGAAGATCGATCTGCGGGAGCTGTCCGAGGCGGTGGAATCCATGCCGTTTATGGGCGAGCGCACGCTGGTCGAGGTGCGGGATTTTGACGTGAACCGAACCGGCGACTACGACGGCAAGGCCTTTGGCGAACTGCTGGCGGATGTTCCCGAATGGGCCACGCTGGTGTTTATCTTTGCGCCGGAATACGCGCCGGATGGGCGGCTCGGGCCGGTCAAGGCGATCCGGAAATACGGCGTGGACGCACAGTTTACACCGCAGGAGGGAGACCAGCTCGTCCGCTGGGTCGTGAACCACTTCCGCCAGGAGGGCAAGCAGTGCTCCGGCGATGTGGCGGCGCATCTTTTGTATGTGTGCGGGTCGCTGATGAACACGCTGCTGCCTGAGATCGTTAAGGTCGCCGGGGTCGCCAGGGGCGAGAGCATCACCAAGCGGGATATCGACGCCGTGGCGAAACGCACGCCGGACACCAAGGTGTATGAAATGACGGATATGCTCGGCCAGCGCCAGTATGACCGCGCGGCCGGGATGCTTGCGGAGCTGCTGGCCGATAAGGACGAAAAGCCGTCCGGCCTTTTGTACATGATCAGCGAGCAGATGCGTCAGCTTTACTGCGCCAAGCTTGCCCCGCGCGGCGCGGAGGGACGCGCCTATATGCTGGAATGCTTTCCCACGCTGGCCTCGCGCAGCTTCCTGATCCCAAAGCTCATGGAGGCGGCCGGCCGCTTTTCGGCCGCGCAGCTGTCGCGTGCGATCGAGCTTTGCGCCGAGTGCGAGTTTTCCATGCGCGACGGCGGGCTGGCCTCGGACGAAGAGCGTCTGGCTGAGCTTCTGGTGCGTTTGGCAATGGTGAGAAGCGATGGTTAAGATACGGGAGGCCATTGTGGTCGAGGGACGCTACGACAAGGCGGCGCTGGCGTCGTATCTGGATGCGACCATCATCGTGACGGACGGCTTCGGCCTGTTTCGCGATGCGGAGAAATTGGCGCTTTTGCGCCGTGTGGCGGATGAGCGGGGGCTCATTGTGCTCACGGACCCCGACGGCGCGGGCTTTGTGATACGAAACCACATCAAAAGCGCGGTCGATCCGGCCAAGGTCAAGCACGCCTACATCCCCGATATTCCCGGTCGGGAACGCCGCAAGCGGACGGCTTCCAAGGAGGGA
>CAYROZ010000107.1:0-6395 GCA_964426125.1 uncultured Oscillospiraceae bacterium | reverse complement strand
CATCATCGATCACTCCGAAAAAGTCAATCAAGATTGACTATATTATAGTACACCCACATTTACTTGTCAACACCCCCACGGGGAAATGTCAAGGCGCTGCCCCCCCGCAGGGTTGAAATGGAGTGAAAAAAGCCTATAATATCCTGTGTATGCAGGAATTTGAAGAACACAGAGAGATAATGGAGTATATCCGATGAAAAAGACGGTGCCAGTCGATGACCGGCGTCAGCGAGTCCGGCCGCAAAAGACTGAAACTTTGAATCGCATAACAAAAAATGCCTCCTGGCTGATCGCCAGTAAAATAGCGCAGATGCTGCTGGGGCTTGTCATATCCATGATGTCGGCGCGGTATCTGGGCCCGGCCAATTACGGCATCATCAACTACGCCGTCTCTGTTATGACCTTTGTGTCGCCTTTCGTGACGCTTGGGCTCAACAGCACCGTTGTGCAGGAGCTTTTGTCCGACCCGGACAACGAAGGCCAGATCCTGGGCACTATGCTGCTTACCTGCACGGTCACAGCCATTGGCGGCATGGCGGCAGCCGTCGCCTTTGCGCTGGTGTTCAATGCCGGGCAGACGGAGACCATCACAGTCGTGGCGCTATACAGCGTGATATTGATCACACAGGCATGGGAAATGCTGCAATACTGGTTTCAGGCAAAGCTTTTGTCGAAGTATTACGCCGCGGTATCGCTGATCTCCTATGTGATCGTTTCGGCCTATAAGATCTATCTGCTGGCCACGCAGAAAAGCGTTTACTGGTTCGCGGTGTCCTATGCGCTGGACTACCTGCTCATTGCCGTTTTGCTGCTGTTTTGCTACCGCAAGGAACATGGTCAGCCTCTTTCGTTTTCCTTCGCGCGCCTGAAAACCATGTTTGCCAAAAGCCGTTATTACATCATATCGGCCCTGATGGTCACTTTCTGCGCGCAGACGGATAAGATTATGATCAACGCCATGATCGACGATGCGGCCACCGGCTATTATTCTGCAGCCGCGGTATGTGCGGGACTGGCCAGCTTTGTGTTCAGTGCCGTCACGGATTCTTTCCGTCCGGTGATCCTGCAATACAAGCAGGAGGGGCAGGCTGTATTTGAAAACAGCGTGAAAAAGCTGTACAGCCTTGTGATCTATATGTCTCTGGCGGTCTCGCTTGGCACCACGGTTTTGGCAAAGCCTTTGATCTACCTGACCTATGGAGCCGGTTATGCCCCGGCGATCCCCATGCTGCGCATTGCGGTGTGGTATACCTGCTTTTCCTATCTGGGCATAGTGCGAAACATCTGGATCCTGGCCGAAGGGAAGCAGCGCTATCTTTGGATCGTGAATCTGATGGGCGCGGTCACGAACATTGTTCTCAATGCGCTGCTGATCCCGGTCATGGGCGGCTGCGGCGCGGCGCTGGCCTCGGTGGTGACACAGTTTATGATGAATGTCGGCTCCGGCTTTTTTATCAGGCCCATTCGCTATAATAACCGCCTGATGGCGCAGTCGCTCGACCCGCGGCTGCTGGCAGAGATGGTAAAGCAGCTTATGAAAAAGGAGAAAACAGCATGAGAAAAATCGGAATGGACGAGCTTCGTCAAAAGCAGATGGAGATTTTGGATTATGTAACTGCATTCTGCGACGAAAACGATATCTGCTATGTGCTGGTTGGCGGGACTTTGCTGGGTTCGGTGCGCCACAAAGGATATATCCCTTGGGATGACGATATTGACATTGGTATGCTGCGTGAAGACTATGAGCGTTTTTCCGAGCTCTTCCCGAAAAAATGCGATAAGCCCGGCTATGTTTTCCAAAGCCCGGAGTTGGATAAGCGCTGGCATCTTCCTTTTGGTAAGGTCATGGATATGAACACGCTTTTTCTGCAGGACGGGCATAACCTGGGCATCAACATTGACATCTTTCCTTTTGACGACACGCCGAATGACCCGAAGGCCACGGCGCGGATGTACAAGATACGCAATTGCCTCAAATACATCAGCGCTGCCCAGATGAGAAAACAGCGTCCGTCCGGAAATATACTGCGCAGACTGGTGGCCTGTTGCGTGCGCTTGGTGCTGCATTGTTTTCCGGATTATTATTTCATGCAGCGCATCGCGATCCGTGCGAGGAAATATGCGGGAAAAGGATACGTCCACTTCGGCAACTTTACCGGTGAGAACGAGGCCGAGCCATGCGAAAAAAGCATTATGCGCGATAGAATTACGGCGGCGTTCGAGGATCGGGAGTATAAGATCCCCAGGGATTATGATACATGGCTTCGGGCGTACTACGGCGACTATATGACGCTTCCGCCGGAATCGGAGCGCAAAAGGCACACTTACGAAGCCTTCGTGGCAGAAGAAGGAGAGGTTATTCGTCGCTGAGACGTTTTAAAAAAACGAAAAAACCGCCCTCTGCTCGTGAAAACATTCGTTTTTCCGGCGGGGGCGGGTTTGTTTAGAACGCGAAAAAGTTAACGATCGGAAAGGCTTTTCAAGCGCTGGAATATGTGTTACAATACCTGATTGAGTGAAAAATATATTAGGATGGAGCTGCATAAAATGCACAACCCGTACAAAACCAGAGAGGGCGGCGCGACCGTCACCGTTTTCGTGCCCTACGACTGCCGCAACAACTGCCCGTTTTGCATCAACAAGCAGGAATATGCCGATATGACCGGCTTTTCCGAGGAGAAGATCATCGAGAGCATCGAAACGATGAACGCCATCACGCCTCGCTGTGACTTCGTGTTCACCGGCGGCGAGCCCATGGCCGATCTCGAGTCCCTTCAGCGTATGCTTGACCACATCCCCACGACGCACCGCGTGTTCATCAACACCACGCTGCCCGTGTTCGCCGATCGTCCGGCGGAGGAGATCGTGGCCTTTGCCGAGCGCAACAAGGACAAGATCACCTGCATCAACGTCTCCCGCCATATGCAGCACTACGTTCAGGAATCGCCGGACGAGCTGTTTGACCGGCTGCCGGTTCCCGCGCGCGTCAACTGCGTTTTGTGGAAGAACTATCCCGCAAACCAGATCCCGGACTTTATCCGCCGCTGGAAGCAGCATCCCGTGTCCATCCAGTTCCGCTACGACTACACGGACACCACGCCGGAGAATCTTTACGAGCAGGAAAACGACCGCATCCTCAACGATCTCAAGGCCGTCTGCGAGTATAAGGGCCTTGACGGCAGCCGTATGCGCTGCGGCTACCACTTCGAGTACGAGGGCGTGGAGATCACCTACCACAAGACCCTGCCGTACAGCACCATCACCGAAACCGGCGACGACGGTGTGACCTACGACGTTTTGTACGACATCATCATCAAGCAAAACGGCGACATCCACTCCGACTGGACCGGCGTGATGATGGATGTGGAAGGCTACAAAAAGGTGGTGTTTGAGCCGGACGATCAGGTTTGGCTCGAAAAATGCTGAAGATCGAACATCTTTGCTTTGCTCCGCAAACGGAGGAAGGCGAAAAGGTCATCATAGACGATCTCTCCCTTGAGGTCGAGGATAAGAAGTTTGTGGTTCTCACCGGCCCCAACGGCGGCGGCAAGACCACGCTGGCCAAGCTTATCATGGGCATCGAAAAGCCCACGAGCGGCCGCATTTTGTGGAACGGGCAGGACATTGCGGCGCTGTCCGTCACGGAGCGCGCCCGCTGCGGCATCAGCTATGGCTTCCAGCAGCCCCCGCGCTTTAAGGGCATGACGGTATACGATCTGCTCAAGGTCGCGGCGGGACGCGAAATGAGCCGCATCGAGTGCTGCGAGTATTTGACTCAGGTCGGTCTTTGCGCGCGCGACTATGTTGACCGCGATATGGACGTATCCCTGTCCGGCGGCGAGGCCAAGCGCATCGAGATCGCCACCATTCTGGCCCGCAAGGGCGAGCTGATGATCTTTGACGAGCCGGAGGCCGGCATTGACCTGTGGAGCTTTTCGCGTCTGACGGAGACCTTCGGGGCCATCAGCCGCAAAAAGGAAGCCACGCTCATGGTCATCAGCCATCAGGAGCGTTTGATCGCGCTGGCGGATGAGATCGTCGTTTTGTCCGGCGGCCGCGTGACGGCGCAGGGCGCAACGGCGGACATTTTCCCGCAGATCATGGGGCAGACCGTCACGGGCTGCTCGGTACTGGAGGGGCAGAATGGATAAAACAGTCGCTCAGGTGCTCGACCAGATCGCCGACGCGCATGAATTTCCGGCGGAGGCGGCCGTGAATATCCGTGTGGACGGCGCGAAGCTTGAACGCCGCAACACGCAGAACATCGAGATCAAAACCAAAACCGACAAAGACGGCATCGATGTGTTCATCGCGCCGAATACCAAGCACGGCAGCGTGCATATCCCCGTTGTGCTCACCAAATCCGGCTTTAAGGATCTGGTGTATAACGACTTCTACATTGGCGAGGGCGCCGAGTGCGAGATCATTGCCGGCTGCGGCATCAACAACTGCGGCTGCGACGATTCCCAGCACGACGGCATCCACACCTTCCACGTTGGCAAAAACGCCCATGTGGTCTACCGCGAAAAGCATTACGGCGAGGGCAGCGGCACCGGCAAGCGCATCCTCAATCCGCAGACCGTTCTCTATCTCGAAGAGGGCGCGACCGTCACGCTTGACACCAGCCAGATCCGCGGCGTGGACGATACCAAGCGTATGACGGAGGCCCATGTGGGCGCGGGCGCGGAGCTGATCGTGCAGGAAAAGCTGCTGACGCACGAGCAGCAAAAGGCTGAATCGGAGATGGAGGTCTATCTGGAGGGCGTCGGCGCGCGCACGCGCGTGATCAGCCGCTCCGTGGCCAAGGACGAATCCGAGCAGATCTTCTATCCGCGCGTCACGGGCCAGTGCGAGTGCTTCGGCCATGTGTCGTGCGACGCGATCATCATGGGCAAGGCGCGTGTAAGCTCCATCCCTGCCATCGTGTGCAACGATGTGGACGCGTCGCTCATCCATGAGGCCGCCATTGGCCGCATTGCCGGCGACCAGCTGCTCAAGCTCATGACACTCGGTCTTGACGCCGAACAGGCCGAGGAAAAAATACTCGAAGGCTTCCTGCGCTGAACACCTTATGATCTTTACCGTTAAAACCCAGGCCCGCATCGACGATTTTGACCGCTTCGGCGTGATGTCGCCGGAGGCGATACTGCATATGCTCGAGGACTGCGCCTGCCGCCACACCGCGCTGGTGGACGAGGGCGTGATCGAAAAAAGCCGCGGGGGACAGGCGTGGATCCTCACGGAATGGAGCTTCCGCATCCTGCGCCGCCCTGTGAGCGGGGAAGAGCTGACCATCAACACATGGACAAATGGCGACCCGCCGGCGGTCACGGTCTGGCGCGCGCTGGAAATGCTGTCGCACGATGGCGAGCCGCTTGTGCTGGCGGAGGCGAATCTCGCCCTGCTTGACCGCGAGAGTGGACGGCTGGTGCGCATCATGCCGGAATGGTTTGAACGCTACGAGCCGGAAGAGCGCGTGCTGCTGCCGCATGAGCCGAAGCTTCGCCCGCCGACGGCCTATCAAACGCAAACCACCGTGCAGCTTCGCCGGGCCGATCTTGACTTCAACGGCCATCTGCACAACACCCGCTATTTTGAGCTGGCGGCCGAGGTGCTGCCGGAAGCGCTTGAACGCCGGGCCACGAGCTTTCGCATCGCCTATCGCCGCGCATTGGGCGGCAGCGGCGCGGTATCCGTCCGCTTTGCCGGGGACGATACCGGCGGCATGGTGGGCATCTACGATGCACAGGACACCCTGTGCGCTCTGCTGCGCTACGCATAAAAAATTATCCTCCTGTTCCGGAGTTGGAACAGGAGGATTTTTTTCATTAAAACGTTTTGGGGTCGAGGTATTTGTGCGGGTCGATGGCGAAGCCGTCGTTGTATTTCACGGTCACATACCGCGTGCCCTCGCTGCTCGTGAGCTTTACATAGCACACGCCGTTTTCAAACTTATCCGTGATCTCCACGGCCTGATCCTGCCAGTAGACCCAAACCGTGCCGTCGTCCTCGTAGCGGACATCCGGCATCATGAGCTCGGCCAAAAGCTCCTCATCGGTAAGCGGACGCTCTTCGCCGAAGGACCCGAAGGCCTCGCCGCCGCCGCTTTGCATCTGCTGGGTGCCGGATTCGTCCGTGTAGCTCATGGTGTAGCCGCCGCTGCCGTCAAATTCCAGCGCGGCGTCGGTCTGCTCGCCGTGGACCCAGACCTGAATGGTGCGCTGGATGCCGCCGACATCCGCGGCGTAGGCCGCCGTGGCGCTCACGGCCAGCAGCGCGATGGCTGCCGCGAGAAGGATAATGCGCTTCATGCTGCGTGTTTTGGTGGTTCGTTTCATGCTTTCTGCCTCCCATGCAAAATCGGCGGAGACATGAAGCGGGGCAAACGCCTGCTT
>CAYROZ010000106.1:0-6404 GCA_964426125.1 uncultured Oscillospiraceae bacterium | reverse complement strand
CGCACAGATCGCCGGCGGCGCGGCCATGGCCTTCATGCACGGCGCGCAGGACGGCCAGAAATTCATGGCCATCTTCCTGCTCGGCGCGGCCTTTGCCGGCGGCAACAGCGCCGCCACCTCGTTCACCGTGCCGCTGTGGCTGATGATCCTGTGTTCCGCCGTGATGGGCCTTGGCACCTCCATCGGCGGCGAGCGGATCATCAAATCCGTCGGGCGCGATATGGTGCGCTTAAAGCCCTATCAGGGCTTCGCGGCGGACGCCGCGGCCACGATATGCCTGCTGCTGTCCTCGCTGACGGGCATCCCCGTGAGCACCACGCACACCAAAACCACCGCCATCATGGGCGTGGGCGCAGCGCGGCGCGTGCGGGACGTAAACTGGAGCATCGTCACCGAGCTTGTTCTCACCTGGGTCTGCACCTTCCCCGGCTGCGGACTTCTGGGCTATGGACTGGCCAAGCTGTTTTTAGTGCTGTTTGCCTGAAAGGAGATATAAGATCATGGCAAAAGGAACCGACTATTTCGCCCTTCTCATCACCCAGAGCTCCTACTGCGTGCGCGCGGCGGAGCTGCTGGCCGATTACTTCGCCGACTACAGCGCCGAAGCGCTGCCGGAGCGCCGCGCGGCCATCCACCAGATCGAGCATCAGGCCGACGAGGTACACCACGAAATTCTGCAAAAGCTCTCCTCGGAGTTCATCACGCCCATCGAGCAGGAGGACATCACCCATCTTGTCCAGATCATCGACGACGTGACCGACGCGCTCGATAACGTGCTGCTGGAGTGCTATATGTACCACGTAGAGCAGCTGCCCGAGGGCGCACACAGCTTTGCCGAGGGCGTTTTGTCCTGCGTGCGCACGCTGTATGACGCCGTGGGCGAGCTGCGCAGCTTCAAAAAACCCGCCCGGCTGCATTCTCTGCTGGTGGAAGTGAACCCCATGGAAACGAAGGCAGACGGAGCCTATGTGGAGGCCGTTCACACGCTGTTCGGCGCCGAGCACGATGTGCGGCGGCTGCTCGGCGGCAAGGCCATCTTCGACAGCATGGAGGAATGCTGCGACCTGTGCGAACACGCGGCGGATGTGATCGACCGCATCATCATGAAAAACGCCTGAGTGCAAAGGTCCATAGCAAAAGCGAGACGGTTTTCTCCGTCTCGCTTTTCGTTTATTTTGCCCGCGCCTCCGGGCAGATGGTGTTCAGAAATTGCGTTAAAACCGTCTCGTAGCGTTCTTTATCGATCAGATACGAAAGCCCATGCCCCGCGCCGGGGATGGTAAGCAGCGTTTTATCGGCAGTACAGGCAGCCCAGTTGCGCCGTCCCATTTCGCAGGGGACAAAGCGGTCGTCCTCCCCGTGGACAAAGAGTACCGGCACACGGCAGTCCGCCATGGCTCCCTCCGCCGAGGCGGAGTCGATGTCGAAGCCGCCATACAGCCGCCCACCGAAGCGCAGCAGCGGGTAGACGGCCGCCGGGCAATGCATCGAGCGCATGACCGAGCGGATGATGGCGCGCGGCGAGGTGTAGCCGCTGTCCGCCAGCACACCGCGCACATTGTCCGGCAGCTCGAGCCCCGCTGCCATCAGCACCGTGGCCGCACCCATGGAGATGCCAGCGAGCACAATGCTCTTGTCCGCGCCGAAGCGGCCGTTCGCTCAGTTTATCCAGTCAAGGCAGTCATAGCGCTCCTTCACGCCGAAGCTGAGATAGCGGCCCTCGCTTTGGCCATGCGCGCGCTGATCGACCAGCAGCAGATTCCATCCGCGCGCGATCTCGCGTGTGATGCCGCCGCTGAAATCGCGCACCGCATTGGCGCGGTAACCATGGAACATAAGCTCCAGCGGCGCTTTGGGATCGACCTCATAATACCGCGCGTGCAGCCGCAGTCCTTCGCGGTTTACCATCCACACATCCTCGTATACCAGCGCATCCGCCTCGAGGACCATGGCCATCATTTCATCGTGCAGCGGATCGTACTGCTCGCCCTGCATCAGATTGTGCGAATCGAGCGTTTGGGCCCGGTCAACACCAAAGGCCATCCGGCAGCAGATATATGCGCCGCCGAACACCAGCGCCGCCGCGGCAAGAATAACATACAGAACGATCATGGTCTACTCCTTATGAAACCAGGTGTTTTTAACGATCGGGGCGGGGCTGCCGGGCCCGTCGCCTTCCGTGGGCAGGCGGCAGCCGGCAAGCGCCTGGCAAAGGCCGATCAGTCCTTCCGCAGCCGCCTGCGGCGACCACTGCGCGCGGATCGTTTCGTACGCGCGCAAGCCCAGCGCACAGCGCAGGGCGGGCGAATCGAGCAGCCGCCGGATGCACGCGCCCAGCGCCGCCCGGTCCCCGCAGGGATAGACAAGCCCGTTTTCTCCATTCCGGATCAGATAGGGCGTCGAGCCCGCGGCATGGCTTGCCACAACGGCGCAGCCGCTGTTCATGGCCTCGTTCAAAACCGCGCCCCAGCCCTCCTGAAAATCGCTCGTGAAAAGGAAAATATCGCTGCGCTCCATCTCGCCGCGCAGCTTCTCGGGCGAAAGCTGCCCCAGAAAGCAAACCGCCTCGTCCATATCCTCTGTCAGCGCGCAAAGCCGCTCCCGCTCGGGCCCGTCCCCGGCCACACGAAGCCGGAAGCGATGCCCCTCGGCCCAAAGCTGCCCGCAGACCGCCAGCGCATCGTCCGCCCGCTTCCAGTCCACAAAGCGCCCGGCCCATAAAATCACCGGCAGCGGCCCATTTCTCGCTTCATGCAGCCGCTGGGGCTCATAGGTCCGAAAGGCGGGAAAATAGCCCCAGCGATAGGCCTTGCCGCGAAAGCAGCCGACCCTGGCCGCATCGCCGGCCGTGTAGGCGCTGGCCGAAAGCAGATGCAGCGACGGAAAGCGCCCATGGTGAAGCCACGCGCCCAACACCGCCCGCGGCATCTTGTACCAGGGCAAGCCGTTTCGATACCAGCGTTCGTGCGCCCGGAAGGTCAGCTTCCGCCGCCGAAGCCGCGCAAGCACCCATTCATCGGAGCAGTTGGCCGTGACGACGGCATCCGCCTGCACGATGAGCTGCCTGGCCCGCTCCGGCTGCTCCCAGCCGGGAAGCACCCACGGCCAGTCCGCCGCATCCGTCCCGGCCATATAGTAGGCATAGCCCCGCCGGAAGGCCGCTTGCCCGCCCTCGGGCTTTTTCGTTTCCACAAAGGTGAAGCCGCCGTCCAGCCGTTCATACAGCGTCTGAGCCAGCGGCAGGGTATGGTGGTTTATGTAGTTTGACACAAAGACGATGTTCATACGCTGTCCCTGTAGGATCGGCCGCAGTCGCAGCGGGTGAAATAATGGTGGCCGATCTGTTCAGCGGGCGGCGGGTCCGCCGTATAGTCGCCGTACTTTTGCCGCAGATAGGCATCCGTCTGCGCGGGAAGGCGGACCTTCAGCCCTTCAAATTCGCCCCATACACCCTGTCCATACTGCGCTGCCGGGGCATATTCCCGTCTTCCCTGCCAGTTGCCATGGTTTGCAAGGATGGCCGAGCCCGCCGTGGGATAGCGGGCGATCAGGCTTTCATACCGCCGGGCGATGGCCGCCGTGTGGCGGTGTACGCCAAGCAGCCGAAGCGGGGCATAAAACAGCCATTTCCACGCCCGATTGGGCAGAAACGCCGCCGACAGCATACGGCGGTAGATACGCTTGCGCCGTTCCAGCCGTTTTTGCTCCGAACGCTTGGCGGGATAGCCGTCGAGCGGAAATATATCGATGTAGATCCCGTGGTTGATGGGCAGTCTGGACGCGCTTTTTTCCACATAGGTCGTTTCGGAATTTCTCAGCTTGCTGAATATCGCAGGGAACGCCGGTTCCGTGCGGTAATTCTGCAAAAAGATGTGCTCCGGCAGCAGCTCCGGCGCTCTTTGCACGAACTGCTCATAGTCCTCCCGCAGCAGCGCCACATCCACATCGTCGTCCCAGGGGATAAAGCCCCTGTATTTTACCGCGCCCAGCGCAGAACCGCAAACCAGAAAATACCGCAGCCCCAGACGGCCGCATATATCCAGAAACACTTCCAGCAGCTCCCGCTCTTTCCTTTGCAGCTCGTTCATTCGCCCTTTCTCCACACCATTTTGTTCACAACGGCTGTATAGGACTGGATGATGTTCACGACTCTGGCCGAGACATTTTCCGCCGTGTAATCCGGCACCGGCGTGCCATGGTCGCCGCAGCGGTTCATTCGGACGGCCGTATCGACAGCCTGCAGCACTGAGGCACTTTCAATGCCCGCCAGCACAAAGCATCCCTTATCCATCGCCTCGGGCCGCTCCGTGCTGGTGCGGATGCTCACAGCCGGGAACGGATGGCCCACGGAGGCAAAGAAGCTGCTTTCCTCCGGCAGGGTCCCGCTGTCGGACACCACCGCAAAGGCATTCATCTGCAAGCAGTTATAGTCGTGAAAGCCAAGCGGCTCATGGGCAATGACGCGCCGGTCGAGCACAAAGCCGCTTTGTGCCAGCCGCTTTGCCGCGCGCGGGTGGCAGGAATAGAGAATGGGCATATCGTATTTCTGCGCAAGAGCGTTGACCGCGCCGAACAGGGCGCGGAAGTTTTTCTCCGTGTCGATGTTTTCCTCGCGGTGCGCGGAAAGCAGGATATACCGCCCCTTTTCAAGCCCCAGCCGCCGGTGGATATCGCTGGCCTTGATGTTTTCCAGGTTGCCGCGAAGCACCTCCGCCATGGGCGAGCCGGTCACAAACACGCGCTCGCTCGCCAGACCACAGGCCAGCAGATTACGCCGCGCGTGCTCGGAGTAGGCCAGATTGACATCCGAGATGATGTCCACGATGCGGCGGTTGGTCTCCTCCGGCAGACATTCATCCTTGCAGCGGTTGCCCGCCTCCATGTGGAAGATCGGGATGTGCAGCCGCTTGGCCCCGATCACACTGAGACAGGAATTGGTGTCGCCCAGCACCAGCACGGCATCCGGCCTCAGCCGCGCCATGAGCGCGTAGCTTTTGGCGATGATGGCGCCCATCGTCTCGCCAAGGTCGCCGCCCGCCGCGTCCAGATACACATCCGGCTCACCCAGCCGCAAATCGCGGAAGAACACCCCGCTGAGACAGTCGTCGTAGTTCTGGCCCGTGTGCGCCAGAAGAGTGTCAAAGTAAACACGGCACTTTTTTATCACGGCGGACAGCCGGATGATCTCCGGCCGGGTGCCGACAAAAATCAGCAGCTTCAGTCTGCCGTCGTTTCGAAAGGCGGCCTCCCCCACGCGTCACACCTCCTCAAAATAGGTGTCGGGATGCTCCGGGTCAAAGATCTCGTTGGCCCACATCACCGTCACAAGAGCCTCCGTCCGACTGAGATTCGTGATGCTGTGCGTATAGCCGGGCAGCATTTGCACCGCCTGCGGCGCACTCCCGCTCACTTCAAATTCCAGTACTTGCTCCGTTTCGAGCTTTCGCTGCCGGATGAGCCCATGGCCGGACACCACAATGAAAAGCTCCCATTTGCTGTGGTGCCAGTGCCGGCCCTTTGTCTGGCCCGGGTTTATGACATTCACACTCAGCTGCCCATGCTCCGCCGTTTTTAAAAGCTCCGTGAAGCTGCCGCGCGCATCGACATTCGTTTTCAGCGGAAAACACAGCTTCTCCGCCGGAAGATAGGACAGATAGGTGGAATACAGCTTTCTTTCAAAGGAATGCTCCGGGGTGGCAGGCAAAAGCTTCGTTTGGGGCAGCGTCTGAAAGCGCTCCAGCCGCTCTGCGATCTGACCAAGGCTCACCCGGTATGTCACGGGCACGCAGCAAAAGCGTCCATCCCGATGCTCCCGACCCTGCAGGGCATCCAGCATTTCCGCGACCAGATCGTCGATGTAGCAAAGCTCAAGCTCCGTCGCGGGATCGTCCACCCGGATGGGCTGGCCGCGGGCGATGCTGTGGCAGAAGGTCGCCACAACGCTGTTATAGTTTGGTCTGCACCATTTTCCGAACACATTGGGAAAGCGATACACCAAAACCCTTGCGCCGCTTTCGTCCGCATAGCGGAATAAAAGCTCCTCCGCGGACTTTTTGCTGGCGCCGTAGGCATTGTCATAGCGGCCAAGCCGCGTGGCCTGAACGGAGGACGCGAGCATGACCGGACAGGCATTGCCGTGTCTTTTCAGTCCCTCCAGCACCGTCCGAAGCGAGCCGAGGTTCCCCTCCATAAACGCCTCGCCGCGCTCGGCGCGATTGACGCCCGCCAGATGAAACACAAAATCCGCTCGTGCGCAGCAGGCATCCAGCACCTGCGGCGGGGTATCCCGGCGGCACTGCATCACATCGCCGATCGCAAGCGCGGGACGGGTGCGATCCTTTCCGTCGCGCAGGTTATGCAGGCTGGCGCAGAGATTCCGCCCCACGAAACCGCCGGCGCCCGTT
>CAYROZ010000105.1:0-6503 GCA_964426125.1 uncultured Oscillospiraceae bacterium | reverse complement strand
CGCCTCCGCCGGGGCATAGGCCACGATCTCAAAGCGCTCGCCCGCCGCGGCATTTTCCGGCAAAACGATGGCCGTGTCCCCGGCCTCGATGGGCGCGGAATAATCAAGCGCCTCCGGCTCAATGACGGGCGGCGGCATGGTGTCCAGCGCGGCGGTGCCATCGCGGCTGATCTGCATATACTGCAAATACCCCGCCGCACCCATGGCCGCGAGACATTCACGCGCCTCGCCGCTCACATCGACGAAAGGTTCACCGCTTGGTTCACCGGACGGTTCGACGGATGGCTCACCGGAGGCCGCCGCTTCCTCCACCAGCGCGATCACACCGTTTTCGTTCATCACCTGCGCAAACAGCTCCCCGGCGGCCTCCGCCAGCGCAGCCGGGAAGGCATCCAGTCCCACCAGCCGCAAGGCATTGCAGCCCTCGGCGCGCGCCTTAAGAGCCAGCGGTGTCAATTCCTCCGCCAGCGACAGCGCGTCAAAGGATGTAAATATCGCCGCCGCATCGATCGCCGCGCCCTCACGCACGGCGGGAATGCCCATGCGGGCGCAGCCGTCCCAGATCACGACCGGCCTCGAAAAAGCGCGAAGCATCTCCGCCATTTCGCCCTCCGTCATGGTGAGCAGTATGGCGTCCGTTTTGTCGGAAACGACCTGCGTGCCCTCGCCAACGACCTCATCCGCCGGATACACGGCGGGGAAATTCGCCGTGAGATAGCCGTAGCCGTCGTTTACCATGCTGTATTCGCCCCAGCCCTCGCCGGAGGCCGCCAGCGCCGCTGTGCCGAGCGCGAGCATCATGGCCGCCGCAAGGCACACCGCAAAGAATTTTTTCATGCTGTATTCTCTCCCTGTTTTCACATCAGCGCACCCCATGCGGGATGCGCTGATGGCTGTGGTTTCTGGTTTTTACGCGATAGCGCCCGTGGTCTCGATGAGCATATCATCCGCAGAGGAAGCCACATAGAAGGTATATTCGTCCGCCGCAAGCGTCCATTTATCCTTCGTGCCGTCCGCGCGCTCGATCAGCTCGTCATCAGAAAGCGCCGTGTTCCAGTACGACAGCACGCGCTGGCCGACATGGATAACAATCTCCTCGCTCTCGCCCGGGGCAAGCACGCTTGTGCGCTGGTAGCCCGCCAGCTGATAAGGCACCTGCTGGATGCCGTCGATCTCGGGGAAATAATTCTCCACGCCGTCGTTGTCGTCGTCCTCATATCCAGCGACAGCTTTTCCATACTTTTCTCCTCTCTCTGATCACATAATGGCGGGGCCGCCCCCCGGAGGGCCGATGGGCTCATCCCAGGTGTCATAGGGTCCAAACACGGCGGGGATCTGATCGTGAATGTCGCAGGATACCTCCGTGATGCTGAAAGGCTTATAACGCTCCGGCAGGCGGTAGCTGACGAATTTATCCGGCCCAGCGTTGGCTCCGTCATCTTGACGGGAAAAATCGAATCCTTCCAGAGCCATTTTCTTCATCATATTGGCGCCGATATCGTAATAGGGCTCGTGCGTCCATCCCTTTCCGTCAAAGGGAGTCAGGAAGGTAGGATGGAAATCCATATGCCAGATCTTCCACTTTCCGTCCTCCTTATGGAAGTCGATGCGATACCGGTCGAAGGACCACAGAGACATGGGATGAAAATCCTCATCGATCCCCGTCTCACAGCCCATGGTGCCGAAGATTGCCTTGGCAGTCTGCCCGTCCCCCGAGACTTCGATCAGCGGAGACACGATGTCATGAAGGTAGAGCCGTCCGGTCAGATCTTGCTCCGCCTCCCGCATAAAGCCCTTGAAGTGGTTTTCCACGCCCTCGTAGCCATTGAACACATCTCCGGAGAAGCAGCACCAGGTCCCCTCCGTGTGATGGCAGAACAGCTCACAGGTCTCGTCTTGGCGGCTGGCGCAGTGCAGATTCACATAGCGGGCCATAACGTTCTGGATCTCGTTAACGGCTTCCATGCGCTCAATACGTCGAAGCAGTTCTTTCATTTCCGCATCCATTGTCGATTCCTCCTTAAATGATTAAAATTCGTCTCATTGCACATTTTTCGAGTTTAGTGTAAAATAGACTTTGTTAATTGTCCAACAGTTAAAAGGCAACAAAAAACCGCGACCTATCGCCAAATGGAATAGGTCACGGATCGGAGGATCCTATGGAACTTCGCGTCTTAAAATACTTTGTCACCGTCGCAAAGCAATTGAGCTTCAGCCGTGCTGCGGAGAGCTTATTCGTGTCTCAGTCCAGTCTCAGCAAGCAGATCGCCGGACTGGAAGCGGAGCTCGGCACTCAGCTCTTCGTGCGGACGGGCCGTTCCATCGAACTAACCAACGCCGGACAGAAGCTTCTTCAAGGCGCAGATGAAATGCTCCGGATGGAAGAGGATCTCGTCCTCCAGATAAAGGAGCTGGGCACCGGACTTCCTGTTCGCCACAGCCTGACCATTTCCCTGGAGGAGGCAGTCACTGCGAACGATGACGTATGCAGCCATATCATCGCGGTCGCACAAACACTTAAGCGCCATTATGCCCCGTTGGAGCTGGTATTCAAATACGAGAACAAACCTGTCACCGGCAGTCTGGACAACGCGGAGAGCGCGGATGTTTTCTTCTGTGTTTCCAACGAGAAGCTATGGAGCAAGGAATACGACTGTCAGCTGCTTTCCAAAGACCGTTTTGTCCTTGCTGGCGCCGGTTCCATTTTAGGCGGCGAGACAGATGTCCGAACGCTGCTGCGGTCGTATCCTCTGCTGATGCTGGAAAACGAAGGACGAGGTGTCATGGACATCAGCAAGATCCTGTACCAGCTGGATGTCCGGCCTGAGATCCGCTTTTCCAAGAGCAATTTGACCATTGCCTTGGATCTTGCCACAGAGGTCGGTCTAGCTATTGTGCCGGAAAAGAAAGCAAAAACGCTCGCAAACACGGGGGTAAGTTATGTCGAGATTCCCGGGGGCACAACAGAGGTATCGCTATTTGCAGTCTATGAAAGAAACGTGCGCAACCCCATGATCCACCCCTTCTTAGACGCGCTCACTGTCCGACTGTAACCAACTCATACGATTGCAGCTGCCGCATCTGGACGCGTCGTACGACCCTTGGCGCGACGAGCAGTGGCGCGAGGTGCCCGGCGGTATGAGCCTATCCGCTGACGGGCATTTTTGCATTTACCAAACCCTGCAAAACGGCCATATTCCTGCTCCCTGCATGAAAAACGCCGCGGCGGGAAAAACTACCCTTACGCAAAGGAAAGGGTGGTTTTGCTGTTTGCAGGGAAAAGTGGAGATCTGCGGCGTGAACACGGCGGAGCTCAGGGTGTTAAAGGGCGAAGAAACGCGCGCACTGCTGGAAAAAGCGCAGTCCGGCGACGCAGCCGCGCGCGACGAGCTCATCCGCGGCAATCTGCGGCTGGTTTTGTCCGTGATCCAGAAATTCGCCGGACGCGGCGAGAATGTGGATGATCTGTTCCAGGTCGGCTGCATCGGACTGATCAAGGCCATCGATCATTTCGATCTGAAAAACCACGACGTGAAATTTTCCACCTACGGCGTGCCGATGATGCTCTTAAGGGGAGAGAACATGACACGAGCCAAAGCCATACGAATCATCACCCACTATCTTGACACCACCGACGGTCTGGACGACGAGCTCCGTCAGGCAAAATACATACTCGAAAATATGCTGTCGGACTACCGTGGGAAGAAGTGGGACGCTGCCACGAGCCATGCCGCTGTGGACTCCTTCCTGGCGGCTCACGGCCGCCCGCCCACCGTTCGGGAGCTCGATTCCCTGCCCGGTCTTCCCTGCCACCGAAGCATCGAGCTGGAGTTTGGGATGAAAGCCGCCGAATGGCTGCGGAAAAACTATCCGCATGAGGGCCAGAAATACCGATTCGAATCGCACACACCGGAGGAATACAAAAACCTCTTCATCCGCGAGTATGACCGCATCCGCCCGCGCTCCGGTTTGGACTATAACCGGCGGCGTGACCCGCGCTGCCCCACGTGGCAATACACGGCGCAGATGCTGGGTCTGCGGCTGTGGTCGGAGCTGATCGCTCTGTGCCGCGATGAGCTGCCCGCGCCCACGCGCGGCGAATATTCCCTTCAGGTGGAATCCAGGATCGTGGATATTCAAATTTAATTTCGGCCAAACAAAAGGCGACCCGCACAGCCTAAGCTGCACGGGTTGTCTTGCTTTTGATTCCGTTATGAAACAAGCTTGCCGCCGGTCGCCAAAATGCGCCGCATCATCCGTGTAGGGAATTGCCGAAAAAACGCCGTTTCGCGCGTCCTCGGCCAGCGCGGAGGCCGCCTCGTTTGTCGTGATGTTCGCGTTTACCAGCGTGGAAACAAGCTTGCTTACCTGCCGTCCGTTTCGGTCGGTCGTGGGGATGTCCATGGGCGCTCTGCCGCGCTCCTCCATGGTGGTCTGCGCTGCCGCCTCGTTCACAGGGTGGTATGCGTCCGCCTCCATCTGCCACTGCGAAACAGGGTCAAAGCCCGCCGGGGCCGCACCGGTGGAATCCTCCGGAGAAACGCTCCCCATGTCCCGCCCGTCAGGGTTGACAGATTCCTCTGCCGATGTTATAGTGTCATTGGACACGTGAGTGTCCGCATACGCCTCAGAGGAAAGCCCAGTCCGAAATAGCTGGTCACTTGGCCTCTGGGGCGTTACATTTTTATTACCCGCGACTTCGCCCGCTATCGGCGTGATCTCGATTTCGACGATTCGATGCGTTCGATAATTATTCGCGGAGGGTAGAACCTCAACATCGAACAAAACAGCGTAGTCCTTCCCGCCGATATTCACGGCGGTTTCAAAGTAGTCGTACCGAATGGCGGGGCTGTCGTCTCGCCCAGCTTTTCCGTATTCGCCGCTGCCAACATACTGCGCGTTTTGAATGATCTCCGGCAAGCTGTCCAGCACGGACAGCCTTTCGGCGGAAATAGTCTTGTCGCTTATAACCTTTCGATACACGCCCTTGTTCACGTCCACGGTGTATGGCTGACCCTCATAGGTCATGCTGTCAACGGGGACGTTTTTCATCGGCTGAAACACCTTTTTGTAAATCGCAGAAAGCGCGGACTTAAACGCTTTTTCGCCTTTGTTTGCCTTCGCCTCCGCTATGCGGCTTTGCGCTGCGGAAAGGCTCTCATCGCTGATGGGGACAACGACCTCCGTGTGCTGCTCCTGCACGGGTACGGTGCCGGTATACGGCTTCTTGATCGTTGTCGCGCGGCCTACCTGAATCGACCCGTCCGGCTGTCTTGTCGCCCGGTTTGCGTAAATATCCGCCACCGTTTGGGGAGGCTTTGCCTCCTGCGCGTCCTGTGCCGTGTTAAACACGCCGCTGGGCGCGTTTTCTGCGTTGGGGGCTATCCCCGCCTCGGTCGGTTGTGGCGCTTGCTGTGGGGCCTCCTGCGCCGTCTGCTGGACGGGCTGCGCTCACCGTTTTGCTCAATGCTGACCAATAGTTCTTTCATCTCTTATCCCCTCGGCGCAAGAGCGCAGTCGAGCCCCAGAAGGTTTGCCAGATGCAGGGCCTTGCCCAGTTCGGCGGTGGTTTTGCCGTTTTCCAAATCAGAGATAAAGCTGACGCTAAAACCGCTGAACTCCGCCAGAAACGCCTGCGTGTAGTGCAGCTCCCTGCGCCGCTGCCGCAGCGCCATGCCAAAGCTGGCCGCATCCGTGATCTTCATAAAAACGCCCCAATCTTCGCCGTACGAACAAATCATCGCACGATTCGTCAAAATATAGCCGTACGGCGTTATTTGTTTGAGCTCATTATAATATGAGCCGTACGGCTAAGTCAAGAACAATCGCAGTGCTGAGAGCACACTTATCACAAGGGCTGCGCTGTTCATTGCGTTTAATTTTCCGGTCGATCCATTTCCCCGACAATTGTCGGGGAATTTTTATATACATCACGATCATAAAGGAGGACACCCATGACCCACATGAAACGAAAACTGACGCTGCTGCTTATGTGTTTGCTTCTGCTTGGCGGGGCGGCGATGGCGGGCAGCGAGGAGGTCGCGAGCGAAGCAACCGCCTCGGAGGAAATCACCGAAGAAAGCACCGAGGAAACCGAAGCACCGCCGGAAGAGGCGCCGACCGCCGAAGCAGACCCAAGTGCACGGGACTACATCAACTACTACCTCATGCCGGGAGACAGTCCGTATCTCGAAGTAGCCGAGGCTGCCAAGTACATCTACACGGCGGCAAGTGAATCCAACTACGAGCAGATCGTGTTCTCGGCCATGGACTGGAACGGGCTATCTGAAACGGCGCAGGCGGAAATCAATGCTGTGTTGCCGGAGGGGTATCTCGCGCTGCTGCAAGAGGCGGTGGATTACGCGGCGGTGAACGCCGGAGGAGTTATCGGTTTGGCGGGGTATGTTGTCACTTTCGAGGACGGCGAGGAGTCGGGTGGCGTGGCCTCCGGCATCGCCGTGGCGGAGATCATCGAGGAAGCGGGGCTGGCGGAGGTCATCCAT
>CAYROZ010000104.1:0-6598 GCA_964426125.1 uncultured Oscillospiraceae bacterium | reverse complement strand
GGCGAGCTTGAGACCCTGGAACATCGAGCCGGGGAACAGGCCGGCGCGCTGGAGCGGGCCCGCCAGCGCCGCGACGAGGCCAAGGAGGCTGTCACGGTTCTCCTCGGGGCAGTGGAGACGATCGAAAAGCAGCTTTCGGAGATCCCGCCGCTGGATACACAGCGGCTTTCCGAGCAGATAACACAGCGCAGCGCCCAGCGGGAGGAACATCAAAACCGCATAGATGCGTGCTTCGGACGCCTTACAACCAACCGCCAGAACCGCGAACAGATCGTGGAGGGGCTATCCAAGTTGGCAGAAGCGGAAGGGGAGCGCCGCAGCATGAAGGAGCTGGCGGACACCGCCAACGGCGCGCTGACCGGCCGTGAAAAAATTGCGCTGGAGACTTATATCCAGATGACGTATTTCGACCGCATCCTGCGCAAAGCCAACACGCGCCTGATGGTCATGTCCGGCGGACAATATGAGCTCAAGCGGCGCGAAACGGCGGCCAATAACCGCAGCCAAAGCGGACTGGAGATGGACGTGATCGACCACTATAACGCCACGGCCCGCAGTGTGAAGACCCTTTCCGGCGGCGAATCCTTCCTGGCCTCTCTGGCGCTGGCGCTGGGGATGGCGGATGAGGTGCAGTCATCGGCCGGCGGCATACGGCTGGACACGATGTTTGTGGACGAGGGCTTCGGCTCGCTGGACGAACAGGCCCTGCAGCAGGCGATGAAGGCGCTGGCCGGACTTGCCGATGGCAACCGCCTTGTGGGCATCATCTCCCACGTTTCGGAGCTGAAAACGAGCATCGAGCGCCAGATCGTGGTGACAAAGGAACGCAGCGGCGGCAGCCGGGCCCGCATTGTTTGCTGAGCTATTGAATTTTCTGTGGCCGTGTGGTAAAATTTCTGTTAACGCTTATTCCGCGAAAAGGAGAAGGTGGGCAAACTTTGGACGCGATAACACAACTGCTGGCGGTGCCGCTGGGGGCACTGATATCCCTGTGCTACGATTTTCTGCACAACTACTGTCTGGCGATACTCCTTTTCACGGTCCTCACACGCGTGATTTTGCTGCCGGTCAACATATGGGTGCAGAAAAACAGCATCAAGGTAGTGGAGCTTCAACCGGCCATCAATCGCATCAAGGCCCGCTATTTTGGCGACCATGACCGCATCAACGAGGAAACGGCGGCGCTGTATAAGGAGAAAAAATACCGTCCGGCGGCCAGCGTGATCCCTCTCATCATCCAGCTGGTGCTGCTCATGGGCGTGATCGCGGTCGTGCGCGAGCCGGAAACGGCCGGCATGACGGCGGCGGACATGATCTGCTGGGGCGTGGACTTTTACCGCATCCCGAGCGAGACGGGCGGCTGGTATCTGCTGTGGCCGGTCATCGCGGGCGTGGCGGCGCTGCTGCTGTGCTTGGCGGAAAACGCCGATCAGGTCCTGCAGGCCGAGGCAAGCAAACTCAACAAATATGGTATGCTCGCCCTGTCGGTCGCTCTATCGCTGTATCTGGGCCTGTTCGTGCGTGCGGGCGTGGCCCTCTACTGGACGGCGGGCAATCTTATCGCCATCGCGCAGATCTATCTGCTCAACTGGTGGATCGACCCGAAAAAGTACATCGACTATGAGGAACTTGAGGCCAGTCGCAAGGAACTGGCCGCCATCGAATCGCTCGGCGCAGGGGACAGCCGCGAGGCCCGCCGCCGCGAGAGAGCGGACTATAAGCGTTTCTTTTTTGTTACGAACAAGCACCTCGTGTTCTATTCCGAGGGCAGTGGATTTTATAAGTATTATCAGGGCGTGATCGAATGGCTGCTTGCTCACTCGAACATCATTATTCATTATATTACCAGCGACTTTGACGACCAGATCTTCCGTCTGGCGGAATCGGAGCCGCGCATCAAGCCGTATTACATTGGCCAGAAGCGCCTGATCACGCTGTTTATGCGCATGGACACCGATCTGCTCGTGATGACCACGCCGGATCTGGAAAACTACTTCCTCAAGCGCAGCTACATCCGCAAGGATGTGGAATACATCTACATCGACCACGGCCTTGGCAGCGACAATATGCTCCTGCGCGAGGCGGCGCTGGATCATTTCGACACGGTGTTCTGCTGCGGCGAGCACATCGTGAACGAGATTCACGCCATGAATGCCCTGCGCGGTATCGACCCGCCCCAGAAAACCGTGGAGATCGGCTTCCCGTATCTCGATGCGCTTACGGAAATGTATGAGAATATGCTGAAAAAGGAAAGGGCCAAAAAGCAAATTCTCATCGCGCCGTCGCACCAGCCGGACAATATTCTTGAGTCCTGCATCGACGAAATGCTGGAGGCGCTGCTGCCGCTTGGCTGCCGCATTGTGGTCCGCCCGCATCCGCAGGCCCTGCGCCGCACTCCGGCGGTCATTGAGCAGCTCAAAGCCAAGTGGGGCGGTTATCCTGCGGAAGAGCTTGAAATTCAAACGGACTTTTCTTCCAACGACACCGTTTACGAATCCGATCTTCTCATCACGGATTGGTCGGGCATCGCGTACGAATTCAGCTTTGCCACGCTCAAGCCTTCGCTGTTTATCAACACCACCATGAAGGTCATCAATCCCAACTGGAAGGCCATTGATATCGAGCCGGTGGATTTCAAGCTGCGTCGGGAGCTCGGGGCGGAGCTGCAGCCGGACGATCTGAGCACGCTGGCGGATACCGTGCAGGAGCTGATCGGCAAGCCGGAGAAATACTCGGCCCAGATCGCCGCCCTTAAGGAAGAAACCCTGTATAACCTTGGCCGCTCGTCGCGTGCGGCCGGCAAATATCTTCTCGCGCAGATCCGCGAGAAAAATCAGAAAAAGAAGGAAACGGAAACATGAAGCTGCTTTCAAAACTGTTTGTCGTAACTGGCATCGCCATGTTCTTCACCATGGCCGCCCATGCCTACATTGACCCCTCGGTCATGACCTACACGATCCAGGTCGTGGCGGGCATCGTTGTGGCGGTCGGCGCCGTGATCGGCATTGTGTGGACCCGCATCAAGAAAAAAGCCAAAGAAAAATTCAACATCGACCTGGAAGGCAAAAAGGAAGCCGAAGGCGATGTGGAGGAATATGACGACGAGGATTGATTTTCTCAATCGATCCACAAAACAGGAGAGGACGCCATGCGTCAAGATCATTTGACAGACCCGAAGCTGCGCGCCGGTCTGGCCCGACTGATGGGCTGCAGCGAAGAGGAGCTGTCCGACTTTTATACGCTGAAAAAGGGAATGACGAACCATTCCTATACCTTCCGCTGCCGCGGGGAGAGCTATATCCTGCGCGTGCCGGGCGAGGGGACGGATCGTATGATCGACCGCGCCGGAGAGGCGGCGGTGTATCACGCGCTGCAGGGACTTGACATATGCGACGATGTGGCGCATATCGACCCGCAGAGCGGCTTGAAAATTTCCCGCTACTACGAAAATGCCCGTGTGTGCGACCCGCTGGATCGGAGGGATGTGGCCTTGTGCATGGAGCGGCTGCGCCGCTTTCACGAACTGCGCCTTTCTGCGCCGCGCGAATTTGATATTTTCGGCCAGATGGAATTCTATGAATCCCTCTGGGAGGGGCAGAGCTCGGTGTATCCGGACTATGCGGAAACCAAGCGACGCGTTTTGTCTCTACGCACTTTCATTGAAGGCCAGGCGCGTGACATCATCCTAAGCCACATCGACGCCGTGCCGGACAATTTCCTTTTCGTTGGGGACGGGGATATCCGTCTGATCGACTGGGAATATGCAGGAATGCAGGATCCTCATGTGGACATTGCCATGTTTGCCATCTACGCACTGTATGACCGCGAGCAGGTCGATGCGCTGATCGACTGCTATTTCCCCGAAGGCTGTGTCCCGGCGGTGCGGGCGAAGATCTATTGCTATGTGGCGGCCTGCGGGCTGCTTTGGAGCAACTGGTGCGAGTATAAGCACCAGCTGGGCGTGGATTTTGGCGACTACGCCCTGCGGCAGTATCAGTATGCCAAAGAGTATTACGAGATCGCGCAGACTGCGATCGCCTCGCTTTGAAAAAAACAGGCGGGCGACCGCCGGAAAAGGGTGTTCCTATGGATAAGAAAAGACGCATAGACCCCGCGACGACCATCATCCCGATGGCCATTATTGTTCTGCTGTTTGTGTTTTTCATTGTCGATCCCTCCGGCTCGACCAATGTGCTCAGTGCCATCCGCAACTTTTTGGGCGACGAGATGGGCCTTTATTATCTGATCGTTGGCCTTGGTATTTTGATCGTGGCGCTGTACATCGCATTTTCGCCGATCGGAAAGATCAAGCTCGGCAAGCCCGATGAAAAGCCGCAGTACAGCTTTTTCACCTGGGGCTCGATGCTGTTCACGGCGGGTCTCGCGGCGGATATTCTGTTTTATTCCTTCTGCGAGTGGATCCTCTACGCCAACGAGCCGCATCTGGCGGAGCTCGGCTCCATACAGGATTGGGCGTCCACCATTCCGCTGTTTCACTGGGGTCCCATCGTTTGGAGCTTTTATGCCGTTTTGGCGGCCTGTTTTGGTTTCATGCTGCACGTGCGCGGCGTGAAAAAGCAGAAGTATTCCGAGGCCTGCCGTCCCATTCTGGGCGCGCAGACGGATAAGCTGCCCGGCAAGCTGATCGACATTCTGGCGGTCATCGCCCTCATCGCGGGCACGGCCACCACCTTCAGTCTGGCCACGCCGCTTTTGTCCTCGGCACTCACGTCGCTGCTGGGCATTCCGGACTCCAAATGGCTCACCATCGCCATTCTGGTCGCCATCTGCGCGGTGTACACCATTGCGGTGCTGCGCGGCATGAAGGGCGTCAGCTTCCTGGCGCACGCGTGCATGTATGTGTTCTTTGCGCTTTTGGCCTATGTGCTGCTCTTTGGCGGCGAGGCAGTGTATATCCTTGAAACCGGCTTCAGCGCCATCGGAAATATGCTGCAAAACTTCATTGGCCTTGCCACATGGACCGACGCACTGCGCACGTCAAATTTCCCCCAGAACTGGACCATTTTCTATTGGGCCTACTGGCTGGTGTGGTGCGTTGCCTCGCCGTTTTTCATGGGCAGCATTTCCCGGGGCCGCACGGTCAAGCAGGTCATTCTCGGCGCGATGATCTTTGGCCTGAGTTCGACCTATATCTCTTTCATCATCCTCGGAAACTACAGCCTCGGGCTGCAAACGCACGGTGTGATGGATGTGATGGGCCTTTACGCCCAGACCGGCGATCTGTATCAGACCATCATCGCTGTCATCCACACTCTGCCGGTGCCGCAGATCGTTCTGGTGCTGCTCATCGGCTCCATGGTCGCCTTTTATGCTACGAGCTTTGACTCCATCACGCTGGTCGCCTCCGCGTATTCTTACCGCGAGATCGGCGAGGACGAGGCCCCCGGTAAGGGCATGATCCTGTTCTGGGCCATTTTGCTCATTTTGCTGCCGGTTGCGCTCATCTTCAGCGACAGCAGCATGAACAACCTGCAAACCGTGTCCATCATCGCGGCGTTTCCCATTGGCATCGTCATCGCGCTCATCATCGCAAGCTTCATCAAAGACGCGCGGCGATATATGCGGGAACTCAAATGATCCATCCACAGCGGGGCTTCGGCTCCGCTGTTTTTTCATTTACAATCAAAAGCGTGTGTGCTAAAATCTGTGCTTGAAGATAAAACGATAAGGAGCCGAACATGAAAGCCATCGTAACCGTTCTGGGTCAGGACCGCGTGGGCATCATTGCCGCCGTGTGCACCCATCTTGCCGCAAACAACGTGAACATTCTCGACATCAGCCAGACCATCCTGCATGGAAGCTTTACCATGGTGATGGCCGTGGAGCTGCCGGAGGAAGGCAAATCCGTTTCCGAGCTTGCCACCGGACTGGAGACGCTGGGCGAGAAGATGGGCCTTTCCATCCGGATGCAGCGGCAGGACATTTTTGACGCCATGTACAGCATTTAACGGAGGCACGGCTATGCTCAATCAAAAGGAAATTCTGGCCACGCTCGATATGATCGACCGCCAGCATCTCGACATCCGCACCATCACCATGGGCATATCCCTGCTCGATTGCTGCGATGCCGAGGCAAAAACCGCCTGCCGCAAGATATACGACAAGATCTGCCGCTCGGCGGATAAGCTGGTCGCCACCGGACAGGAGATCGAGCGCGAGTTCGGCATCCCTATCGTAAACAAGCGTATTTCCGTAACGCCCATGGCGCTGGTGGCCGGGGCAAGCGATACGCAGGACTATGTGCCCTTCGCCTGCGTGATGGACGAGGCGGCGGCTGCCTGCGGCGTGGACTTCATCGGCGGCTTTTCGGCGCTGGTGCAAAAGGGCATGACGCGGGCGGACGAAGGCCTTATCCGCTCCATTCCGGAGGCTATGGCGCAAACGAAGCTGGTCTGCTCGTCCATCAACGTTGGCTCCACGCGCAGCGGCATCAATATGGACGCTGTGGCACTCATGGGCCGCATCATCAAGCAAACGGCGGAGCGCACCGCCGCGCAGGACGGCCTGGGCTGCGCAAAGCTTGTGGTGTTCTGCAACGCCGTGGAGGACAATCCCTTCATGGCGGGCGCGTTCCACG
>CAYROZ010000103.1:0-6623 GCA_964426125.1 uncultured Oscillospiraceae bacterium | reverse complement strand
GCCCTCCTTGGCCTCGATGGCCTGATGCAGACCCTCGGAATAGCGGCGGCCAAGCATGAGGCGGCCCGTGAATTCGTCAACGATGATGACCTCGTTGTCCTTGACCACATAATCGATGTCGCGGCGCATGACGCCGTGGGCCTTGATGGCCTGATTGATGTGGTGCGAAAGCGTGGTGTTTTCAAGGTCGGAGAGGTTTTCCAGGCCGAAATAGCGCTCGGCCTTTTCGATGCCGCGGGCCGTGAGCGTGGCGCTGCGGGCCTTTTCGTCCACAAGGTAGTCGGCCTGCTCATCCGCCTGCTCGATCTCCTCTTTTTCCTCCGTCTGCTTCACAACGCCGCGCCGCAGCGTGCGCACGAAATCGTCCGCCTGGCGGTACAGGTCGGTCGATTCGTCCCCGCGGCCGGAGATGATCAGCGGCGTGCGCGCCTCGTCGATGAGGATGGAGTCCACCTCGTCCACGATGGCGAAGCTGTGGCCGCGCTGGACCATGTCTTTTTTGTAAAGGGCCATGTTGTCGCGCAGGTAGTCAAAGCCCATTTCGTTGTTGGTGCCGTAGGTGATGTCGGCGTTATAGGCCGCCTGCCGTTCCTCGCGCGTGAGGCCGTGGACGATCAGACCCACGCTCAAGCCGAGGAAGCGATGCACCTTGCCCATCCACTCGCTGTCGCGCCGGGCCAGATAGTCGTTTACCGTGACCACATGAACACCCTCGCCGTCGAGCGCGTTGAGGTAGCTCGGCAAAACGGCCACGAGGGTCTTGCCCTCGCCGGTTTTCATTTCGGCGATGCGTCCCTGATGCAAAACGATGCCGCCAATGAGCTGCACGCGGAACGGCCGCATTCCCAGCACGCGGTCCGCCGCCTCGCGCACGGTAGCAAAGGCCTCCGGCAGAAGATCATCCAGCGTTTCGCCCTCGGCCAGCCGGGCCTTGAATTCATCCGTTTTTGCCCGGAGCTCGCCATCGGTCAGCGCGCGGTATTCGTCCTCCAGCGCCTCGATGCGGTCCACGATGGGTTTTATCTTTTTCAGTTCGCGGTCGGAATGACTGCCGAACAGCTTATTTAAAAACATAGCGTCGCCTTTCCTTCTATGCGATAGTTATTCAATGATATTGTACCATATTTCCCCGCCGATGAAAAGGAAAAAAAGCGTTTTTCCCTCTGGCGAATTTTGTGATTTTCTGTTTACAACACTCCGCTTCTTGTAATATAATTGGTGGTTGTTGAAAGGGAGGATGAAAGCATGAAAAACCATTGGTTCCACCGCCTCGTTTGGGCCATCATCACACCGCCGCTGTGGCTTTTCACACGCATCCGCTTTAACTTCCATCCCCACCCCAAGCCGCTTCCGGAGCCGTATCTCGCCGTGTCGAACCACTGCAACGATCTCGACCCCATTTTCCTTGGTCTGACACTGCGCAAGCAGTGCTATTACATCGCCTCCGAGCACATTTTCCGCAAGGGCAACGGTCTCGGCGGCCGCATACTCATGGCGCTGCAGGCGCCCATCGTCCGCCAGAAGGGCACCACCGCCGGTGACACCGCGCTGACCGCCATCCGCCGTCTGCGCAAGGGCTGCAGCGTGGCCGTGTTTGCCGAGGGCAACCGCAGCTTCAACGGCCAGACCGGCTCCATCGTGGCCTCCACGGCCAAGCTGGCCAAGGCCTCCGGCGCCACACTGGTGACCCACCGCTTCCGCGGCGGCTACCTCACGGCCCCGCGCTGGGCCTCCCATCTGCGGCGCGGCCGTCTGGACAGCGAGATCGTGGGCATCTATCCGCCGGACGTGCTCAAAACCATGACCGCCGCCGAGGTGGCCGATCTTCTGCGCCGCGACATCTACGAAAACGCCTTCGTCACCCAGCGCGAGCGGATGATCCCCTACCGCAGCAAAAAGCCGGCCGAGCACATCGAGCGCGCGCTGTATTTCTGCCCGCGCTGCGGAAAGGGCGGCGGTCTGCAAAGCCGGGACGACGAGCTTTTCTGCACCTGCGGCATGCGCACGCGGCTGAATGTCTATAGCTTTTTCGAAGGCGGAGACCTGCCGTTTGACAACATGCTCGACTGGGACAGGTGGCAGGCGGAGCAGATGCTCCAGCTCGTGCAAAACGCGGGCGAGGAGCCCATCGCCTCGGACGAGGACGTTGTGCTTGAGGAAATATCCGACGACCGCACCGTCCGCCGCCTGGGCGTCGGCACCCTTACGGCCTACCGCGACCGCTTTGAGCTTTGCGGCGAGGTGATCCCCTTTGCCTCGGTTTCCGGCATCGGCCTTTCCAGCTCCCAAGGCATCGAGCTGACCTGCGGCGGACACCACTGGTTCATCACCAGTCTGCGCATATGCAATCTGCGCAAATACTCCACATTCTATCGGGCGGCCATCACCCCCGAGGACATACTCGCCGTGTAACGCGGCTTTTTGACAACAGAAAGAGAGGGATATCAGGTCATGAACAGGATTGGATTTGACAACGACAAATACCTGCGCGAGCAATCCGCGCACATTCGCGAGCGCATCTCCGGCTTCGGCGGCAAGCTCTATCTGGAGTTTGGCGGCAAGCTTTTCGACGACTTCCACGCCAGCCGCGTTCTGCCTGGCTTCCAGCCCGACTCCAAGGTGCGTATGCTCATGGAGATGAAGGACGACGCGGAGATTCTCGTCGTCATCAGCGCCGACGACATCGAGCGCAACAAGCGCCGCGGCGATCTGGGCATCACCTACGATCTGGACGCGCTGCGCCTGATCGATGCGTTCCGCAGCTGCGGGCTGTATGTCGGCAGCGTGGTGCTCACGCGCTTCCACGGCCAGAGCAGCGCCACCATTTTCAAGGCAAAGCTTGAAAAACTCGGCCTGAACGTCTATCTGCATTACGACATTCCCGACTATCCCTCGAACGTCGATCTCGTTTTGTCGGAGGATGGCTTCGGCAAAAACGAATATGTGCCCACCACGCGCTCGCTCATCGTGGTCACAGCGCCCGGCCCCGGCAGCGGCAAAATGGCCACCTGCCTCAGCCAGATCTGGCATGAAAACCAGCGCGGCGTCAAGGCCGGCTACGCCAAGTTTGAAACCTTCCCCATCTGGAATCTGCCTTTGCAGCACCCTGTGAACCTCGCCTATGAGGCCGCCACCGCGGATCTGGACGACGTGAACATGATCGACCCGTTCCACCTGGAGGCCTATGGCGAGACCACCGTAAACTACAACCGCGACGTGGAGATCTTCCCCGTGCTCAACGCCATGCTGGAGGGCATATGGGGCAAAAGCCCGTATCAGTCCCCCACGGACATGGGCGTGAACATGGTCGGCCACTGCATCTCGGACGACGAGGCCTGCCGCGACGCCGCCAAGCAGGAGATCATCCGCCGCTACTATTCCGTAAGCTGCGCACAGCGGCAGGGCATGGCCAAGGACAACGAGGTATACAAGCTCGAGCTGCTGATGAAGCGCTGCGGCGTTTCCGCCGCCAACCGGCCCGTGGTGGCCTCGGCGCTGATGCGTGCAGGCGAAACGGGCGCGCCCGCCGTGGCCATCGAGCTGCCGGACGGCCGCATCGTGACGGGCAAGACCTCGAAGCTGCTCGGCGCGTCCAGCGCGTGCCTTCTCAACGCGCTCAAGGTCCTCGCCGGCATTGACGACTCCGTCAACCTCATCAGCCCTGAGGTCATCGAGCCCATCCAGCATCTCAAGCTCGACCACATGGGCAACCACAACCCCCGTCTGCACACCGACGAGACCCTCATCGCGCTGACCATCAGCGCCGTGACCGACCCCACCGCCTCCCTGGCCATGGATCAGCTGAGCACACTGGCCGGATGCGAGGCCCACTCCTCCGTCATTTTGGCGCGCGTGGACGAGAATATGTTCCAGCATCTCGGTGTGAATGTGACCTACGAGCCGGTGTATCAGACCAAAAAGCTCTACCACGGACAATAAAAAAATACACAAGCGGACGGCCCTGCGCCGTCCGCCTTTTCAGGAGAACCCATGCAAGCAAAACTTTGGACCAAAAACTTCACCATCACCATCGTCGGCTCGCTCATCACCATCCTCGGCCACGCCATTTCCGGCTTTGCCATCAGCCTGCTGGTACTCGACTACACCGGCTCCGTGCTGCTGTATTCGCTGTATCTGCTGGCCTATTATCTGCCCATGGTCGTCATGCCGCTGCTGGCCGGGCCCTGGATGGACAATTTCTCGCGCGCGAAGGTGATCTACACGCTTGATTTTCTCGCGGCGTTTCTCTATCTCGGCGCGTACTTCCTGCTGCGCAGCGGCTGGTTCAGCTATGTGCCCATGCTGCTGGGCGTGCTGCTGCTCGGCAGCATCGACAGCATCTACATGGTGGCCTACGAAAGCCTGTATCCCAATCTCATCTCGGAGGGCAACTACGCCAAGGCGTATTCCGTTTCCAGTATGCTCGAGCCGCTGTCCATGGCCATGACGCCGGTGGCCTCGCTGGTGTACAACAGCATCGGCGTGGCGCCGCTGTTTCTGGCGGATTTCTTTTTCTTTTTCATCGCCGCCTGTTTTGAAACGCAGATCAAAGCGCCGGAGGATTACCGCGCAGACAAAGCCGAGAAAAAAGACCTGCGCTATATGCTCGCTGAAATGCGCGACGGTCTTTCCTACATCAAGGGCGAGCCGGGCCTGCTCGTCATCACAGCCTATTTCTTCGTGAACATGATCGCCGGCACCGGCGCGAGCGCGCTGTGGCTGCCGTGGTTCAAATCCGCCGCCGGATTTGGTGTCACAGCGTATACCATCGTGCAGCTCGGCAATGTGGCGGGGCGCTTCATCGGCGGCTTCGTGCAGTACCGGCTGAAATACCCCACGGGCAAAAAATTCGCCATCGCACTGTTTGTCTACACGGCCATCTGCTTCATCGAAGGCGGCATCTTGTTCGCGCCGCTTGCCTTGATGCTGGTGATGCTGTTTATAAACGGGCTGCTCGGCGTGACGAGCTACAACATCCGCATCTCCACCACGCAAAGCTATGTGCCGGATACCTATCGCGGCCGCTTTAACGGCTGCTTCCACATGATCATGAGCATCGGCAACATCCTCGGCACGCTCATCGCCGGTGTTCTGGGTGAGCTGCTGCCCATCCGGGGCATCGTGGCCGGGCTGATGGCCTTCAATCTCGCCGCCGTGGGGGGCATCATGTACCGCGGTCGGCGCCATGTGGCCGCGATCTACAACCGCGACGTATAAAAAAGGAGCACTGCATTATGCCGCATAACGACAAAATATCCCTCCGCATCGCCGCCCCGGAGGACGCCGCGGCGCTTTTGGAAATTTATGCGCCCTACATTCTCGAAACCGCCATCAGCTTTGAGCAGACCGTGCCCTCTGTGGGCGAATTTCGCGCCCGCATCGAAGGCACGCTCACGGCCTACCCCTATCTGGTGGCCGAGCGGGACGGCGTGATACTCGGCTATGCCTACACAAGCCGCTTCCACCCCCGTCGCTCCTACGATCTTTCCGCCGAAACGAGCATCTATGTCCGCCGCGGTGAGCGCAGCAGCGGTGTGGGCCGCAGACTATATACTGCGCTTGAGGCCCTGTCCGCCGCACAGAACATACAAAATCTATACGCCTGCATCGCCTATGCCGAGCCCGAGGACGCGCATCTGAAAAACGACAGCGCCCGCTTTCACGACCACATGGGCTACGCGCTCACAGCGCGCTTTCGCCGCTGCGCCTGCAAGTTTGATACCTGGTACGACATGATCTGGATGGAAAAAGCACTCGGAGGCCACCCCATCCCCGCACCGGCGCTGCGCCCCTTCCCGCTTTTGAGCAAAACGGAGCTTTATGCGGCGGGATTGGATGGTTAACCGCCGAAACGCCCTCCTCTCTGTCCATCACTTTCCACGGATAAATATAGCAAAAGAGCCGTCCGATGCCGGACGGCTCCGTTTTTTATCCTCTTATGCTTCCACGGGCTTTGCCGGGTGTCTGGTCTGCACAAAATAGCCGATCAGATGGCACAGGGCCGAGGCCGCCACGCCTCCGAACAGCGAATCGAGTCCAAACGGCAGCGGCGCGACCGTGCCGCAGATGAGCACCGCGACCGGCCCCGCAATGATGCCGGCCAGCACCCAGCGCCGGTCGATGCGCCCTTTCAGCCAGATGGCACAGCACAGCGGCACAAACACCACCGCGCCGCGCAGCCCCATCGACATGAACGCAAAATGCAGAATGGTATCGCCGAGCGGCCCGGCGGACAAAACGCAGCCGAGCGCCAGCACCACCAGAATGATCAGCCGGGAGGCGGCGTTGTTGTGCTTGGCATCCGCCACCTTGCCGGTTATCGTTTGCATAATGTCGCGGCGGATGATGGTGGAAATGCCCATGGCCAGGCCCGCGCCGGTGCCGATGACGGCGATGAACAGCGTGCCGAGCACGAGCCCACCCAGCACGCCGGGCAGGTTTTCCATCACGAAGGCCGTGAGCGCCGTTTTCGCCGCGATGGTCGGGTAATGCGCGCGCATATAAAGGCCCACCAGAATACCGCCCGCGCCGATGGGCGGGATCAAAACCGCGCTGATCAGCGCGCCCCGCCGCGAGGCCGCCGCGCTTTTGCCGCTCATCACGGCCTGCGCATAGGTCTGGGT
>CAYROZ010000102.1:0-6639 GCA_964426125.1 uncultured Oscillospiraceae bacterium | reverse complement strand
CAACGGGCTTTCCCAAACCCAAACGACCCGATTTGAAACAGGAGGTAATGATGATGATAAAACGCTTTGCAGCCATGCTGCTCGCCGCGATCGTATGCCTTGCGCTGGCAGGATGCCAGTCCGGCAGCGCCCCGGACAAGGACGCACCTGCCGACAGCACAGCCCTTCCCGCCGCACAGGAAGCGCCGGAGAACGAAACCAAAACCCTGCCGGAGGCCGAACCCGAAACCGAAACCCAGCCGGAGGCCGAAGCCCAAACCGAGGCTCAGCCGGAGACCGAGGCCCCGGACTCCGCCGCCCGGTATGCGGCCTATCAGTTTGTCCTGCAGCAGATCGCCTTTGAGCACGTTTACCCGGACGGAACGGACGTTGGCTTCGACGGCTATGACGGCTTTATCGAGGACAATTTCTTTGCGCTGCTCGATCTCACCGGCGACGGCGCCGACGAGCTGATCGTCCAGTTTGTGACCGCGCCGATGGCCGGAAATGCGGAAACGGTCTATACCTACAACGAGGCGGACGACACCGTCGAGCCGCTTTTGACCCTGTTCCCGGCGGTCACCTACTACGAAAACGGCCTTGTGAAGGCGGACCTGTCCCACAACCACGGACTGGCCGGAGACGACTACTGGCCGTACGAGCTGTATCGCTATCAGGCGGACACCGGCACGTATGAGCTCATCGCCGCGGTGGATATGTGGAGCCGCTCCGTAAGCGACGTGGGGCAAAACGGCGAAGCCTACCCCGAGGACATCGACACGGAAAACGCGGGCACGGTTTTCATCGTGACCCAAAACGACGTTTCCGAAACAATGAGCCAGAGCGACTTCGTGGCATGGCTTTCCGCCCTGCTGGATAACGCCGCTGTGATCGAGCCGCCGTATCAGTCCTTAAGCGAGGCAAACATCGCGGCGCTGTGCGGCTGAGCGCGCCGCGCAGCTTGAAGGGAGACGCAGAAATTGCCGTTTGACTACAAGAAAGAATACAAGGAATTTTACCTGCCCAAGGCGCAGCCCGCGCTGGTCACGGTGCCGCCGATGAACTACATCGCCGTGCGCGGCCGGGGCGACCCGAACCAGCCGGACGGCGAGTATCAGGAGGCTATGAGCCTGCTTTATGGCGTGGCGTTCACAATCAAGATGAGCAAGCTTGGCGACCGGCGCATCGAGGGCTATTTTGATTATGTCGTGCCGCCGCTGGAGGGTTTCTGGTGGCAGGACGGCGTGCAGGGCATCGACTACGCGCACAAGGAGGACTACCGCTGGATATCGCTCATCCGTCTGCCGGATTTTGTAACGCGGGCGGACTTTGACTGGGCCGTTGAGGAGGCGACACGCAAGAAAAAGAAGGACTTTTCCAAGGCGGAGTTTTTCCCCTATGACGAGGGGCTTTGCGTGCAGTGTATGCACATCGGTCCGTATGACGCCGAGCCGGAGACCGTGGCCAAAATGGACGCGTTCCTGCGCGAAAACGGCTATGGAACCGACATCACAGACCGCCGCTATCACCATGAGATCTATCTTTCCGATGCGCGTAAGGTCGCGCCCGAGAGGCGGAAAACCGTGCTGCGCCTTCCGATCCGGAAAATCGGCGAATGAGCGCGAAGAAAAAGCGGGGCGGACGCAAGAGTTTTGCATCCGCCCCTCATAAAATCAAACCGTCCCAACGGGACACCACAACCGCGGCAAAGCCGCGATTTCATCCAACCGATCGGTTGGATTTCACATTGCGAAGCAATATTTCACTCGGCCAAGGGCCGAATTTCATTGGGCGCACCGCAAAATGCGGTGCGCCCTTTGCTGTATCACGCGGGCATCACGGTGATGGTGCCGTCGGCGTTGTTGGTAACGGTGCCGTTGACGGTGCAGCCGGGCTCCACAGTCAGGGAGTTGAGGATGCATTCGCCGGTCACGTTCCAGACCGCGCCGTTGGTGAGCGTGACATCGATCTTGCCGATGCCGTTGTAGGCCGGGGTGTTCACCACGCGGCGGGCCGCGAGATAGTCATAGGTGTTCTCGGCGGTGCCGTCCTGCGGCTCGCCGGTCTTGTTGAAGAAGAACTGGCCCACGATGGGCTTGCCCTGCTCGTCGCAGTGCTGGGCGAAGCTGGTGGAGATCACGCCCGTCAGCTCGGCGTTATCCAGCGTGAGCGCCACGGTGGAGGTGGCCCAGCTGGAAAGCAGACCCGTGCTGCCGTCGTACTTCGTCAGCGTGGAGGCGTTGTTGGACGAGCCGGTGGAGTTGTAGATATCGCCGGTCAGCGTGGAATTTTTGATGGTGAGGGTCTTGGTGGTGCCCTCGCTGGCGGGCTCGTTGGAGGCATATTCCTCCGCCGTCAGATCGACCACGTCCATCTCCATGTCGTTGGCATCGGTGCCCACGTCATCGGTGTCCATGAACTGGAACAGAACGCCGCCCCAGGGGTTGTCGTTGTGGTAGGTGACGGTCACGTCGTCCAGCGTGATGTCCACGCCGCCCTTGCTCATCACGGAGTACAGCGTATCGCCCACGTCGAAGTCGGAGTGGCTGAGCACGGCGGTGTAGGCCTGGCCATGGCTCATGAAGCCGATGCGGTCGGACCAGCCATAGCCGCGCTGGGTGTCGGAGCTGGTGAAGTCGAAGGTGCCGCCGGTGAGGATGGCCAGATAGTCCGGCGCGTAGAAGCGGCAGCCGAAGAAGTTGTCGTCAAAGCCGTCGCAGTAGGTCACGTAGCCGCAGCCGTCGTCCGTGCCATAGGCGTCGATGAAGTATTCCTTGCCATCGACCGTCACGGAGAAGTCGGCGTCCTTTTCGTCCTCGACCTGCACGCCCACAGCGCCCACGGTGTCGGTGGCGTTGAGAGTGCCCTTGCCGGAGTCCGTGGACAAAACGGCCCAGGAGTCGGACACGACCAGACTGTCATAGAAGCTCAGCGTGGCGCTGCCATAGCAGCAGGTGGCGCGCATGGAGCCGTACAGGCCCAGTGCCAGAGGCACGCACTGCAGCATGGGGGCGCTCCAGTTGGAGGTGTAGTTGTCGTTATAATAGTAGTAGCTGGTGCCGGACGATTCCTCCGTGAAGAAGTCGCCGGTCAGGCCCTTCTCGGCGATCTCGCCGGAGGAGAGGGGCTCGCTGGTGATGATGAAGCGGTCGTAGCTATACGGCTCAAAGCCGAATTTGTCCGCATTTTCCACGGCGAACACGACCGAGTCGTGCACGTCTACGACCGAGCTTCCGCCGGCCCAGATGCCGTCATGCAGGGGGCCTTCGGTGTAAACGGTGGTGCCGGTGATGTCCATCTCGGACGAGCCGGCCGCGCTGATGACCGCGCCCCAGGCGCCGTTGGTGCCGAAGTCGTTGCCGCCAAGGCCGGAGGAACTGATGGTCACGTCCTCCACAGAAACATGGGAGCCGTCCTCATTGTAAACATAGATGCCGGAGATGTAGCTGGCGTCGATGTTGATGGTGCCGCCCTTGACGCCATCGTCGGTCACTTCGCCGCCGCGGAACGCCGCGGGAACGGAGCGGCCAAGAACATACGCACCGTCTTCAAAGTCCAGAACGCTGGTGAACCAGAAGTCGCCGAAGTTGGCTTTGTTCATGCTCATGGCCACGGTGTCGCTCTTGCCCTTTTCCACAATGTAGAGCTCGCTGCCCGCCGTCCAGTTGGCGCTGTCCGCCAGATCGACCACCACGCCGTCGCGCACGAGAACGAAGGTCTGCGTGGCCGGATCGATCGAGTGGCTCGTGCCATCGGAGAAGGTCACGGTCTCATACTGACTGTACTGCGCGGAATCGACCAGATCGGCGGCCTCTGCCGCCAGCGTTACGCCGGTGATCACGCGCGCGCCGCCCATCTCGCCGGAAGCCGCCAGCGCGGGAACGCCCAGGGCCGCCAGCAGGCAAACAGCCATCAGAACTGCCAGGATCTTTCTTGTCATGTTTCTGCTCCTTTCGATTGTGAAAGATTTGTTATTGCCTTCCAAGCCGATTGTAGCACATCCGTTCGGGGTTTACAAGCATGGGAATCGGAAAAGCTACCACGCAGCCACTCGTCGGCCGTGCTTGCTACAGCTGCCGTAACTTCGTTCCAAATTTCCATTTCTATCCACGCCGCAATTCTAAACGGTGATTTCAGCAAATAAAAACAACCACGGGATTCCTAGAAAAGGAACACCCCGTGGCTGTTTTGTAAAGCAACAATTGCTTTGGCTTTTTCGATAGCCTATTGCCGTCAAGCCACTTTCTTTTTGCGGAACAGAACCAAAACCAAAACCAGCGCGACTGCCACAAAGGCGCAGGCACCCACGAAAGCCATGGTATAGCCGCTGCGATCGATAAGTGCGCCCCAGAAAATGCCACCAATGGCATTGGCGATATCGCTGGAGAGCATGAATGTTCCGCTTGCTGCGCCGCGGCGGGCTGGCTCCGCGTGTCGGACGCCCTCCGACTGCATCACGACATTCATGACACCGTTGGAAAGACCGAAGGTCAAGCCAGTGAAGCAAAACAGAACAATGCTGTTCGTTGTGCCAAGCAGTGCGTAGCTTGCGATCGACAGCACAAGACAGGGAATGGCGACCTTGATAACGCCGAAGCGATCGACCAGCTGTCCGGCAAACAACGAGCTGAGGAACATGGCCGCCGCCGACAGAGTGAAGTAGTAGCTTACGTTTTCGCTAAAGCCCTTAGACACCGCATAGGCCAGCAGGAAGGTGTTCAGGCACGAGAAGGAAAATTGCGTAAAGAATTGGATGATGGCGGGCGGAAGTGCGGTTTTCTCGATCAGCTTTTCAATGCCCTTGTACTGCACGCCGCTCTCGGCTTTTTTCTCTTGCAGCGCAAGCTCGCGCTCTTCCTTCATTTTGGCAATGTAGAACGGCTTTTTCTCATAGCTGCACAGTGCAGCCATAACTGCCGCAATAAAAATCATGGCAGCCGCGAAAATGATAACGCGGTTATAATGGCCACCCTCACCGGCGATCAGCAGGATCACAGACGAACCAAGCGCGCTGGCGATGGCCGAGCCGAGACCGATCTTGCCCATACCCTCTGCGAAGCGGCTTTTGGGAACCACATCCGCCGTGGCGGCGGTGGTGGCCGTTCCGGCCGCAGCAAAGCCGATGCCCTGCACAAAACGGAAGAACATGAGAAGTCCAAACACGGAGCACAAACCAAACATCAGTGTGCCCAACGCGTAGATGATGGTCGTGACCGTCATGACCATGCGGCGGGAGAAACGATCGGCAAAATAGCCGCCAGCCATACGCGCTATGATCGCCGCCGCACCAAAGGCGGCGTTGAGATAGCCCGCGTAAACGCTCTTTCCAAACAAGCCTTCCACATACAGCGCCATGACGTTGTTCAGGATGGAAAAGCCCATCGCCTGAAACAGATACATGGTGGCCAGAAGGATGAAGTACATAGACCAGAGTTTTTCTTTTTTCTTTTCGTTGCTTGCAATGGTAATGTTCAACTCAATGCGCTCCTTTTCTTTTTCGCAGTCAGATCTGCATCGCTAGACCATAGGCGCTGCGTCTGAGCTTCTGGATGTTCCCGACCTTCAGGCAGTCACCGATCATATGGAAACCATAGGCCGGATCGTGATAGGCCAGCGCATCTTCGGTTTTCGGCAGCATACCAGCCGCGATGACCACACTGTCGCACTCTGCGCGGCGCAGTTTGCCGCTGGCCTTATCCCGATAGATCACGGCTCCGCTTTCCACCGCGGTCGCTTCCGCGCCGGTGATGGCGGAAAAGCCCTCCGTGGCTTCCCATGCAGCTTGGAACATGGAATAGTAATGAACGGGCGTAGAATCTTTGGCCAGCATTTCACTGCGAGACAAAACCGTCACCTCATGGCCTTTCTGGGCCAGATACATACCGGTTTCTACACCGATCTCGCCACCGCCGACCACAACGACCCTGTGGCCGAGCTGTTGTTCGGCCCGATACGCCTCAAGCGCTGTCATATACCGGCCATCTTCCAGCCCTTCCAGCGGTGGGATGCGCGGCGTGGCACCAACAGCCACGATCACTTCGCTGAAGCCGCCGTCAATGAGCTGCTGACGCGTTGGTTCGCAGTTGAGGCGAACGTCTATATTGCCGCGTTTGCCGATCTGCCGGATCAGGTATTCTCTAAACTGCCGGATCGTCCATTTAAAGGGAACCTCTTTGATGACATCCAACTGTCCGCCAAGACGCGGGCTGCGCTCAAACAAAGTAACATCATGGCCGCGATCAGCCAGCCAAATTGCTTCGCTCATGCCCGCCGGACCACCGCCGATCACAGCGATCTTCTTGCTTTCCTCGGGCGTGGTTTTCATGCCGGGCAGCTTGTCCTCGATGCCCCAAACCGGATTAACAGAGCAAACACTGATCCAGGGATCAGCCCAGCTGCTTTTGTGGCACTTGTTGCATCGCAGACAGGGCACCAGATCGTCCTCGCGCCCCTCGTAAACAAGCTTTCCATAATCTGGGTTAGATATGAATGCGCGCGCCATGGCAATGATGTCTGCCTTGCCATCCGCCAGGGCCTGGTCCGCCTCGGCCGGGTCGAAGAAGCCGCCCACAGCGGAAACCAGAACCCCGGTATCGGCTTTTTTTATCTGCTCGGCCATATACAGCCACGGCGTGGTGTTTAGCTCAAACGGAATGGGGT
>CAYROZ010000101.1:0-6736 GCA_964426125.1 uncultured Oscillospiraceae bacterium | reverse complement strand
AATATTACCTACATAGGGGCTTTTTTGTACTGTCCGTACAATCTGGGGCAGTTCAAAGGTCGGGAAGGCTTTTTTCATGTCGTTTTGGCCGTTTCTTCTGTCTCGGCGGTTTCGTCCTGCGTTTCGGCCGGACGCATTTTCTCCGCGCGCGCGCACACGAACGCCGAAAGCTCATACAGCGCCAGCATGGGAATGGCCGTCATGATCTGGCTGACCGCATCCGGCGGCGTGATGATGGCCGCGACAACGAAGATGATCAGGATGGCATACTTGCGCCCCTTGCGCAGCCACTGCGCCTTTATCACGCCGAAGCGGCCGAGCATAAAGCTCAAAACCGGCATTTCAAACACCGCGCCGAAAACCACCAGCATACCCAGCACAAAGGTCATGTAGCTGTTAAACGAGATGGACGCCGTGATGTCCGTGCTGGCATTGAAGCCATAGAAAAAGCTCAGCGTCATGGGCAGCACCACCACGTAGCAAAACAGCGCGCCCAGCAGGAAAAAGCCGAAGCCCGCCACCAGCGCAGCCAGACCGCTGCGGCGCTCGCCGTCCGTCAGCCCCGGTCTCACAAAGGCCCACACCTGCCATAAAATGATCGGCGAGGCAAACACCAGGCCCAGAATGACCGACAGCTTCAAATACGCCGTGACCAGCTCCGCCGGTGTAAGATAAACAAAGCTGAACTGCTCAGAAAGCCGCAGCATCAGATCCACGAATTTCTGGATAAATATAAATGCCAGAACCGAAAAGCCCAGGATCGCCGTCACGGATATGACCAGCCGCCGCCGCAGCTCCTGCAGGTGGCCCGCCAGACTCATCGTACCTTCTTCCGAGACCTTTTCCGGCAGCTTTTCCGCACTCACTCGTTCTCGCTCTTATCCACAGCGGCAGTGGTTTCCGACTTGGAAGCCGCGGCCTCCTCTTCTTCGTTCAGGCCCTTTTTAAAGTTGCCGATGGTTTTGCCGATGGACTCGCCCAGCTTCGGCAGCGCCTTCGGTCCAAAGATCAAAAGAGCAATGGCCAGGATGATGAGAAGTTCCCAGATACCAATTTTCATGTTTTTGTTCTCTCCTTTGCTTTATACATGAATTTCATTGTTTTCCGTATTTTCTTCCGCCGCTTCCGGCTCCGGCTCTGCGGCCGGCTCCGGCTCAGCGACCGGCTCCACAGCCGCTTCCGCAGCCGGTGCTTCCGGGGCGTCGGTCTGCGGCGCTTCCAGCGCGGGCTCCGCCGGTTTTTCCTCCGCCTTTCCCGGCGCGTCGGTCACGGCGTCCGTGACGCTTTTCTCCAGATTTTTTCCGATGCTCGCCACATCCGTGCGGATGGAATCGACATCCTTTTTGATCTCCTTGAGCTCATCGATGTCCGCGATCTCACTGGCCGTTTCGTTGACGTATTTCTTCACGGACTTCACCGTTTTGCCCAGCGCCTTGCCGAGCTCCGGCAGCTTGTCCGGTCCGATCACGATGACCGCAATGATGAGAATGATTAAAAATTCGCCCCAGCCGATCTTTCCCATATCAGTCCTCCGTTACGCTCGCTTCGCTCACGGCGTCCGGCGTGGGCGCGGGGGTGATCTCCACAACGCTCGCCTCCGTGACCGCATCGACCACCGGCGCCGCCGTGGGTGTCGGGACCGGAGTGGGTGCGGGGGTTACCACCACGATGGGCTCCACCACGCTCGCCTCGCTCACAGCATCCGGAACCGGAGTGGGCGCGGGCGTTACCTCCACGATGCTTGCCTCCGTCACCGCATCCGCCACGGGGGTGGGCGCGGGCGTGGCCTCCACCACGCTTGCCTCGGTCACGGCATCCGCCGCCATCGCACCCGAGGCCGCCTCCGCCGAAGCAGCCGGCGCCGGGGCCGCCGCCTCCGCGCTGGTCTCGCCGCTGGTCTGCGCCGGGGCCAGGGCCGCCGCCGGGTCAAAGCTGTCCGGATCGAAGGTCATGCAGGCGTTGATGGCACTCAGCGCGGCGTTTGAGCTGGTCGTGGCGCCGGAAATGGCGTCCACCCCGCTGCCGTAGGCCTGCGCACCGGTTTTGCCGATAAACTGCTGCCAGTAGGCCGCTTCCAGAAGCTTTGCGCCGTAGCCCTCGGATTCGGTGAAGTTTTCATCGCCGATCACGATGCCGCAGCACACGCCATCCGCCGTAAAGCCCATCTTCACAACAACGGGCCCGCGGCCATAGCTCGTGGCCTGCACGATATAGCCCGTCTCGCCCTGCCACCAGCCGTCAATGTCGCTGTTTTTGCCCATGAAGCGCACCGTGTCGCCGGGCAGCAGGACTGCCAGTTCCTCCGCCGCAAGCGGGATCTCCTCCACCGGGGCAGAGGCATCCTGCGGCAGCAGCGCCGTCATGTAGTTCAGCGCCGCGTTCACACCGCCCACGACCGCGCCCGAGGAAACGGATGCGCCCGTGACGGAGTCGATGTTTTCCTTCAAAACCAGCAGACCGCTTTTGCCGACGAACTGGTCTGTGAACGCCGCATCGCGCGTTTTCGCGCCCAGACCCGAGGTCTCGGAGAAATTCGCGCCGCCAACGTTTATACCGGCGATCGCACCGGTCATGTCCATGCCGACCGTGATCTCGATCTCGCCGCCGAAGCCGATGACCGTGATCTGGCTGACATAGCCCACCGTGCCGCCCATGGCGTCGTATCCGGCAAAGACATTATCCACCGGGTCATTCTCCCCCACCGGCAGCTCGGAAAGCGATACCGCCGCCGGCAAAACCGCACGCCGCGCCGTTTCCTGCGCCTGGGCCGCACGCTCTGCAATGCGGTCTTTGGTGAGCATATACACACCGCAGATCAAAAACGCCATCACCATGCTCACAAGGCACAGTGTGACCGGAAGTTTTATGGTTTTTTTGTCCATCCTACGCCTCACACTCCCGCAGTCATTGCTTAGAATATAACATTTATACCACACGCCGACGCAAAACTCAACGATTTCATTCGTTCCGCGGCAGAAATTTTGCCATAAAATGCACAAACTTGTTGCGCTCGCCGCCGGTTTCCTTTATAATTCAAGGCATGGAACACCATTATCAAAAATTATTCGCTGCCATTGTGCAGATCCTGCGCACGGATTACGCCGGCATGGCCGAGGCCGAGAGCGCCTTCGACCCGCGCTACTATACCCAGGCCATCGGCCAGGGCTGGAACGACGGGCTGTTGGACGAGCTGCTGTTTTTGCGTTATGTAAACCAGATGCTCGCCTGCATGGGCGACCGGCATCTGGCGCTTTCGCTGCTTCCGGGCGAGGGGTATGAGCCGTACAGCGTGGGCTTTTTCGCCCGCCGCTGCGGCGACGCGCTGTATGTGACGGACGCCTTTGCGGACGATCGTCTTTCCCCCGGCGACCGCATCACCGCCATCAACGGCGGCACGCCCGCCCACCATCGCCACGCCATCCAGAAGAATTTCTTCTATGCCGATGTGCCCGAGCGCGAGGACTGGAACGCCTTGCTGAAAATGGCCCAGACGATCGACGTGGAGGGTCTTGGCACGATCGAGCTGCGTCATTTCCCGCGCAAGACGGCTGTTCGCGCCCCTTCGCTGCGCCTTGAAGGCAGCAGCGCCGTGGTCGATCCCGGCACACTGGACGGAAGCGGACGCGCCGCCGCGCTGCTGGCGGAAAACGAAGCCGCGCTCGACCGCGCGGAGCGTATCATCTGGGATCTGCGCCGCTGCGACGGCAGTGCGGAGGGCGACATTCTGCCCCTGCTGCCGTGGCTGTGCACGGCGGACACCACCGAGCGCGCGCTGCTGGGCGACACGGAGCTTTATATAAACTACTCCGCGCGCAACTGCGCGCTGCGTGCCGCCGCCCTGCAGGGCATTCCCGAGGCGCAGGACTATGTCCGCGAGCTGGAAGAGCGCGCCGGACAGGGCTATGTGCTTGAAACCGAACCGGGCCGCGAAAGGCCGGTTCGCGCACGGGCCCGGCGCGTGACCGTTCTCACGGATACCTGGTGCCGCGACGGCGGCGAAACGCTGGCTCTGGCCGCCAGACGCGCGGGCGCACATCTTATGGGCCGGGCCACCATGGGCACGACCGACTACTGCGCGGACCTGGCCACGGTGCTCGACGGGCGCTACGTTCTGCGCTGGCCCTCCGCCGTTACCAAGGCAGCCCGCGAGGGACACGGGATCAAGGGCGTAGGCATTGCGCCGGACGAATCCATCCCCTTCACGCCGGAGGAGACGCAGCGCGATGTTCTTCTGGCCGCAGCACTGAAATAAACAAATCGAATTTTTTACAATACGGAAAGGAGTCCCCATGGAACACAAGCAATTTTCCAGACGCGATTTTCTCAAGGGCGCGGGCGCAATGGGCGTCGGCGCGGCGGCACTGGGCTTTTTCGGCGTAAACGCCTTTGCCAGTGCGGACGCCGTCAGCTCTGCCAGCGTGCAGGAATCGTCCGGCGGCGCATCGAGCGGAATGTCCGGCTCCGGCGAGATCAATCCCGTCACCACCGATGAGCGCGTATTCGGCTATGCCGGCCCCGGCGACTGGCTGGGCGAGGCGCCGGCCATGCCCATCATCACCAAAACCATGGAGTGCGACGTGGCCGTGGTCGGACTGGGCCACGCGGGAACGCAGGCGTTCCTGGCGGCGGCGGAAGAGGGTGCAAAGGTCATCGGCATCGAATCGCAGGCCGAGGACACCCACACCTGGTACGGCGAGGATTTCGGCTGCTGGAACTCCAAGGTGCAGGTCGAGCAGGCCGGCTTCGGCCCCTACGATCTGGGCGAGGTCGTGGACGAATTCATCACGCGCGGCGGCGGACGCGCCTTCCCGGAGATCGTGCGCCTGTATGTCCACAATTCCGGCCCCACCATGGACCATATGCTTGACGTCGCCAAGGAAATGGGCGTGGACAAGCGCGTTTACACCTACGACAACACCAAGGACGGCTGGCTGATCATTCAGGCCAACTTCGACTACGACAAATGGAAATCCGGCGCGGACATTTACGACTGCCTGCGCAAGGACTACCCCATCTGGCCCGGCACGAAAACCTGGGCGGCCAGCTGCCAGTTCATGGGCGAGTATAACGAGACCCAGATCCCCGGCGTTGCGGCCAACTCCAAGCTGCCGCTGGTGCAGCAGGCGTGTCTGGACAAGGCCACGCGCGATCTCGGCGCCGAGATCCTGTACAACACCACCGCCTATGTTCTCGTTCAGAACGAGGACGGCGACGTGATCGGCGTGATCGTGCAGGACAACGCCACCGGCACCTTCACCCAGATCAACACCACCAAGGGCGTTGTGATGGCCGGCGGCGCCTACGCATCCAACCCCGATATGTGCTGGGCGCTGCTCAACGAATACATGGAGCGCAACGAGCGCTGCGGCGGCCAGAAGGCCAGCTTCAAAAGCCGCGATGGCCGCGACGGCCACGCTGTGAAGATGATGTGCTGGGCCGGCGGCTACATCGAGCCCGCTCCGCGCGGCACCATGCTGCTTGGCGGCGGCCCGTCCGGCGGTCCCTGGGGCGCCAACTCCATGCTGTGGCTCAACGCCGACGGCAAGCGCTTCACCAACGAAGGCAACATCACCGCCGCGGCCACGGCCTGCTCGCGCCAGAAGGCCGGCACCGCCTGCTGCGTGACGGACCAGAAGTGGTTCAAGGGCGTTTGCAACAGCGGCCTTGAGCACACCGGCCCCAACGGCGGCCGCCCCCAGTTCTATCAGGACATGATCGACGGCATGAACGCGCTGCAGCCGGGCCAGACCGCCAGCATCATCGGCTGCACACTGGCCGAGCGCATGGGCGGGCGCGTCACCTGCGCCGCCACGCTGGAGGAGCTGGCCGAGATGATGGGCTACTCCGGCGAAGCCAAGGAAAACTTCCTCGCCTCCGTGGCGCACTATAACGAGCTGTGCTACGCCGGTGCGGACACCGACTTCGGCAAGCGCGAGTGCGCCATGATCCCCGTGGACGAAGGCCCCTTCTACGCCTGCTCCGGCTACGTGGGCAACTTCTCCGCCGCCCCCTCGATGGTCACGATGTCCGGCGTGATGACGAACGAGCGCTTGAACGTTCTCGATCTTCACCGCAACCCCATCAAGGGCCTTTACACCTGCGGCAACAGCCTTGGCGGCCGCTATGGCTCGGGCTATTCCACCCCCTGCGCCGGCACCTCCATCGGCATGGCCGGCACCCATGGCCGTCTCGCCGGCCAGTTCATCTGCGAGGATAACTAAACCGCGCCTTCGCATTTCTGATCATGACAAAAAACGTCCCCGATGGATTCCATCGGGGACGTTTCCATATCTGTTTTTCAGAAATTCGCATAAATAAAATTCGCGGCGTTGTAGCCGGGGCCATACTGGCCGAAAACGAGCACCGCCAGCACCAGCGCCAGCCAGATGAGCCAGCGGAACGGCAGATTCTGCCGCGCGATGCGCTCGCGCACGCTTTCCTTTTCCTGCAGGGCCGAAACGACCAGCAGCAGCACAAGGCCAAGCAGCGCCGTGTGGAACGGCTTTTGCTCCAGTCCCAGCGCATACAGGGAGCCGTCCGTGAAGATCCAGGGGTTGAACACGGAAAAGCCGTCGCCGATGGCGCGGAACGCGGCCCCGAGACTGTCCAGCCGGAAGAACATATTGCCCACGGCGGCCAGCGCGAAGGTGCGCAGACTTTGATACAGCTTCCAGCAGAAGCTGTCCGTGCGGATGTGCAGGAAGGCGTTGACCTTTCTCGCCAGCGGCTCGCACAC
>CAYROZ010000100.1:0-6887 GCA_964426125.1 uncultured Oscillospiraceae bacterium | reverse complement strand
TCGCCGTAGCTCGTGGGGCCGACGGGGAGGATCTGCCACCAGGCCTGGCCGGCGCGCTGGAGAAAATCCGCGAACCGGCGCGCTTCCTGCCCCAGCGTGCCGATGCCGTGGGGCGAGGGAAGCGAGGAAATGGGCATAAGGATGCCGCTGGATCTTTTCATGCTGTGTGTCCTTTCAGCCCTTCACGGCGCCGGCAGCCACGCCCTTGATGATGTATTTCTGGCAGCAGAGATAGAAGATGATGACCGGCACGATGCTCAGGAAGATCAGCGCCATCGTGGCGCCGAGATCAACGGTGCCGTAGCTGCCCTTGAGGTACTGGATGTGGATGGGGATGGTCATATACTTCTGCCGGTCGAGCACGAGATAGGGCAGCAGATAGTCGTTCCAGACCCACATGATCTCCAGAATGCCCACGGAGATCATTGTAGGCCGCAGCATGGGGAACACCACGGAGAAGAAGGTGCGCAGCGGGTTGCAGCCATCGATGGCGGCGGCTTCCTCGATCTCGAGCGGGATGGATTTGACAAAGCCGACGAACATGAAAATGGCAAGGCCCGCGCCGAAGCCGAGATAGATGATGGGAATGGTCCAGGGGGTGTTGAGCGCGACCTTTTCAAAAGCGCCTGTGGCAAGGTCGAAATACGGAATGCGCACGCTGTCCGCTGTTTTGGACAGGGTGAACATGACCATCTGGAACGGAACGACCATCGAAAACACGCACAGGTAGTAGATGATGCGGCACACCCTGCTGTCCACGCGCGCGATGTACCACGCGGCCATGGAGGTGCAGATGAGGATCAGCGCTGTGGAGGCGATGGTGATGAAAAGACTGTAAAGAGCGCTTTTCCAAAACGGATAGTTGCCGAAGGTCATACCCTTGATGTAGTTGTCAAGGCCGGCAAAGCTCTCCTCGGTGGGCAGGGCGAAGGTCTCCGTTTTTACATAGGTGTTGACCTTGAAGGAGTTGAGCGCCACGGCCAGCACCGGCAGCACATAGATGATGCATATGACGGCCAGCACGATGGACAGGACCGTTTTGCGCCGGCGTTCGGCGGCGAGAGTTTGGGTCGTTTTCACTGCTGGACCTCCTTTTTGCGCGTGGCACGAAGCTGGAGCAGGCCGATGGCTGCAACGAGCAGGAAGAACAAAACGGCCTTGGCCTGGGCGGTGCCGCGGGAGTTGACATTCTGGCCATAGAAGGTGTTATAGATGTTCAGTGCCAGCATCTCCGTGGTTTTGATGGTGGAGCCGTCCGGCTGTATGGTGAACGGCTGGCCGCCAGTGAGAGCGAGGTTCTGGTCAAACAGCTTGAAGGAGTTGGTGAGCGTGAGGAAGGTGCAGATGGTGATGGAGGGCATCACGTTCGGGATCGTCACGCGCCAGAGCGTTTGCCAGCGGTTCGCGCCGTCGATCTTTGCGGCCTCCAGCATATCCTCCGGCACGGCCTGCAGGCCCGCGATGTAGATGATCATCATGTAGCCGATCTGCTGCCAGCACATGAGGATGATAAGACCCCAGAAGCCGTATTTCGTTTCCATGAGAATGGAGGTGTTCATGTGGGACAGGATGCCGTCGAAGATCATCGACCACACATAGCCCAGCACGATGCCGCCGATGAGGTTGGGCATGAAAAACACCGTGCGGAACAGATTGCTGCCCTTGATGCCCTGCGTGAGCGCATAGGCCACGGCAAAGGCCAGCACGTTGATCAAAACGAGCGATACAAGGGTGAACATCGCCGTGTAGCCGAACGAATACAGAAAGCTGTCGTCCGAAAGGGCCTTGACGTAGTTGCCAAGCCCGATGAACTCGGCGTCTGAGGTGGTTTTGAATTTGCAGAAGGACAGATAAATGCCCTTGCAGAACGGATACACAAATCCAATGGCGAACGCCACGACCATCGGCCCCATAAACAGGGGAAACCAGCGCCGGATCGGGCGGCGAAGCAGTGCACTGTTGACCGCCGCGCCGTCGTGCTTGTGCTTCAATTCGATCACTCCCATCCAAATAATTTCAAAAGGCACGGCGTCAGCCTCGTGCAGCGGATGCCGTGAAGTATAAAGAAAGACGGCTGTTGCAGCAGAGATTCGGAAGATATACCATTGGCTCCCTCGTCAGAGGGAGGCATTTCTTTATTGAAGCTTCTTGCTAAAACACGGAGAGGGCGGAGGATTCCGCCCTCTCCGAAGCATTGGGATTGGTTCGAAAAAACTTGCGATTATTCGCCGTAAGCGGCCTCATACTGGGTCGCCCAGCCCTGCACGAAGGCAGTGACAACGGTTTCCCAGTTGGCGTCGGACTGGTCGGCATCATACTGGTTCAGAGCGGCGACCAGACCATCGCGGTAAGCGTCCACGTTGGGCTGATAGTTGGTGGCCCACCACATGTTGTAGTTGCCCTTGGCGGCATACTCGTTGGAGATGGCCAGGAAGGGGTTGGAGGACTCAACGGCGTTGGTGTAAGGCATGGCGCCGAAGGTGGCAACGGCCTTCTCGCTGGCGGCCTCGTTGGTCACGAGCCAGTACATGAAGTCGAGAGTGGCCTGGATGTCTTCCTCGGAAGCCTTGGCGTTGACGGCCCAGTAGTTCTCGGTGCCGTTGTTCAGACCGGCCTTCTCCTCGCCCTCAACACCGCAGTAGTAGGGGATCATGGTCACTTCGTCCGCCGTCATGCCGGCCGCTTCGATGGCGGGCCACTCCCAGTTGCCCTGGGGGAAGAACACGGCGGCGCCGCTGGTGAACTCAGCCTCGGCGTCCAGACCGCCGGCGGCCAGCTCGGTGGGCTCAGCGGTGGAGTTGTTGATGATCAGATCCCACAGGTTGCGGTAGTTGTCCATGTAAGCGCCGGTCAGCGTGGCGGGGCACTCGGTCCAGGCATCGGGATCGTCCACGGATTCGTAGTAGTACTCAAGGTTGGCCAGGTGGCCGGTGAAGCGCCAGGAGGAGCCGCCGTCCATGCCGGCGGAAGCGAAGGCGTCGAAGCCAAGCTCGTCGCGGCGGGCGTGGATGTCCTCGGCGGCGGCCTTCAGGGCCTCGAAGTTGGTGATCTCAGCGACATCGTAGCCGGCCTCGGTCAGCAGGGTCTTGTTGACGATGATGCCGTAGCACTCGAAGCAGTAGCCGATGGAGCACAGCTTGCCGTCGGCGTCATAGAGCATGTAGGAATCGGTGTTCAGCTCGTCGGCAATGGGGGTGCCGGTCAGGTCGTAGCAGTAGTCGGACCAGGTGTCAACAGCGGCCTGGTTGCCGGCGACGAACAGGGTGGGGGCTTCGTTCTTGTCCATCTCGGCGGTCAGAGTCTCGTTGTAGGTGCCGGCAGCGGCGGTGACGACGGTCACGGGAACGCCGGTCTCCTCGGTGTACATCGTGGCGAGCTCCTGCAGAGCCTCATCGGACTCCGGCTTGAAGTTCAGCCAGTACACGCGGCCAGCGGCAGCGGGGGCCTCTTCGGCGGTCTCGGCGGTTTCCGCGGCCTCTTCGGTCACGGCGGGCTCTTCCACGGTTTCTTCCTTTTCACCGCAGGCGGCGAAAGCAAGAACCATGACGAGCGCAAGGAACAGTGCAAGGAACTTTTTCATTTCATCGGTACTCCTTTAAAAATTTTATTTTCACGCGTTTTCCGCGCAAAAACCGGTGATGGGCGCGCACACGGACTGGCCGGTGCGCAGGGTGGTGGGCAGCGTGATGTGGCGGTTGCCGTCGTGGCCCTCGATGATGTCCACGAGAATGTCCACGCTCGTCTCGCCCATGGAGCGCATGGGCTGGCACAGGGTGGAGAGCATGGGGTGGATGTATTCGGAAACCGAGATGCCGTCGATGGCGATCACGGAGCAGTCGTCCGGGATGGTGCGTCCGCTCTCGCGCAGCGCGCGCATGGCGCCGATGGCCATGTCGTCCGCGATGGCGAAAACCGCCGTGAATTCCACCGGCCGGGTCAGCCGCTCGCGCATGGCGGCGTAGGCGTTTGAAATGGCGAAGTCCTTTGCGCAGATCACGTCCTCCTCGTGTGCCTCAAGCCCCAGCTCGCGCAGCGCGCGCATATAGCCGAGGTAGCGAAGCTGGGAGATGGAGCGGTCGGCCGGATCGGCGGTCAGCAGCGCGATGCGGCGATGGCCGTGGGTGTATAGCTCCTTCACGGCGCGGGCCGCCTCCGCCTCGTCGGCGATGGAAACGGAGGAATAGTCGCCCTCCGGCAGGGTGCCATAGTTGTTGGTATAGGTGCAGCAGACGTACGGCACGGTGATCGTGGAAACGTCCTCGGGGGTATAGTCGCTGCGTCCGCCCAGAAAGATCAGTCCGCGCAAACGCTTTTCCCGCTCCATCACGGCGCCGCAGTGTACTTCGTCGTCGCAGGAGGGGATCTGGTGCATGACCATGGTGTAGCCGGCCTCATCCAGGCGGCGCTCGATGGCATGGAGAATGTCGGTGTAAAACGGGTTCTGTACGCCGCGGACCACCACGCCCACCGCGTCGGACTGGCGCTTGACCAGATTGCGTGCGCTGGAGTTGGGCATATAGTGCAGCTCTTTGACTGCGCGCATCACGCGCGCGCGCACCGCTTCGCTGACATCGGGGTGGTTGTTCAAAACGCGGGATACCGTGCTGACGGAGACGCCGCTTCGCTCGGCGACATTTTTGATCGTCATATGGGCGGCCCCCTCCCGTTCGCGGCATGATGAAACTGAAAACGTTACTGGGAACGTTTCCAGGGAAGCTATATACATTTTAACCATATTTATAGGGCGCGTGTCAACCGCCTTTGGAAATTTCGGCAAAAGGGACAAATCCAACTGGCAAAAGCTGTACGGGTTTCCGATAAAGAAAAATCATCCCTCGACCGCTGTCTTGGAATGGTGTGGGATGGTGTTATAAGGGCGGACGCGAAAAAAGAGGCGATGACGGAAAAGCTCCGTCATCGCCATGGTTATGAGATAAGTGGATCGGGTTTTGGGCCGGAGGCGGTCACGCCGGGGTGACCACGATGTCGCCGATCCAGCTGCCGCCGTTGGCGGTGTCAACGAGCTCGCCGTCCACCGTGACGGTGCCCTGGATCTCGGAGGTCTTGTCCAGACTCAGGCTCGTCAGATAGCTGTCGCCGGTCACGATCCAGACGGAGCCGTTTTTCAGCGAGACGATCGCGCCGTTGTTCACGGCGGGGCAGGCGGTGTGCTCCAGCACGCCGAACAGCTTATAGTCCTCGGCATTGACATACATCTCGTCCTGCAGGTGCTTGGCGGAGGCGGAGGAGATGACGCCGGTGATGGTGGCGTTGTCGAAGTTGACGGCCATGTTCAGCATACCGGTGGTCTTGGTGTAGCCAACGGAGTTGTAGCAGTTGCCGACCAGCTCGATGTTGGAGAAGTTGGTGACGGCCGCGCTTTCCAGATCGGCCGGCTCAAAGGAGGCTTCCTTCACGGGCGCTTCGGTGGGCTGGACGTAGGGGTTGCCGCTCGGGCCGGGGCTGTCGCTGTCCATGACCTGCAGCAGGATGCCGTTGTCCGCGTGGATCTCCGCGCCGTCGGCGCCGTCCACATTGACCACGAGCTCGGTCTGGCCCATGTTCATCACGAAGGCCTCGCCGGTGTGGATCTTGGCGTTGCCGGCAATGTCGATCTCGCCGGAGCCGGAGGCCACGAAGCCGAAGCGCTTGGAGTTGATGATGGTGCCCTGCTCGGCGATCGCCGCAAGCTCCTCGTCCGTCAACCGCCAGTCAAGCTCCTCGTTGAGCTCGGCCACGGCCTCGGGCGTACTGTCGCGCAGGATGATGTCGCCGCCCTTGATGGACAGAACGTCGTAGTCCACATTGAAGGTGCAGCCGAGATAGCGGTGCAGCACGTCGCCGATGGCATACGCGCCGTAGCCGCCGATGTCGTCGCCGGTGAGCGTGACCACGCTGTTAACGCCGGTCAGAAGGGGCGTGGTGCAGCCGTCCGTGGACAAAACGCCCCAGCCCTCCGCGGAGATCCAGGAGTTGATGTAGGCCGCGCGGGTGTTGGTGCCCATGAGGTTGGTGGCGCGGGCGGTACCGATGGAGCCGCCGATGGGGAAGCCGCCGCGCATCTGGGCCACGTCCGCACTGGGAACGTAGTCATCGGGCAGGATGCCGTCGTTGACGACAAAGGTGGAGTTTTTCACGATGAGGCTCGCGCCGTTGTTGGCGATGGCGGCGGTGCGCACAACGCCGTTTGTGTAAACGGTGGAGTCGTCCACGACCAGGCGGGTGCCCTCGCCGTCGGCGTAGATGGCGCTGCCTTCGCCGGCCATGTCGCTGCGGCCGTTGCCGACCATGTAGATCGTGGCGTTTTTCACGGTGTGCTCGCCGGCGGCGGCGTAGATGCCGTTGAAGTTTTCGCCGGTGGAGTAGATCTGGAGATTTTCAAGCGACTCGCTGTCGCCCGCGACCGCTGCGGGAACGGATTTCGCCGCCGCATAGCCGTTTTCGTCCAGATAGATCGCCTGACGGATGGGGAAGTTGAGGCCGGAATAATCCGTGGCGGTGCGCTCGGTCACGGTCAGCACGATCGCGCCGACATACTCGCCGGGGGCAAAGTGGCTTTCCGTGCCGGTGGTCTCCGTGAGCACCTGTCCGGTTTCCGTGCCGTTTACGGTGAGGGTGATGCTTTTGCCCTCGGGCGCTGCGAGCGTGCCGCCCTCCTCGATGATGAGGCGGTCAAGCTCCGTCGTTTCCTCCACGGTGACGGTCTCGCCGGAAGCGACCGTCAGAACGGTTTCGTTTCCGATGGCGAACGCCTGCGCACCGAGCAGGACGAACAGCGCGAGGAACAGGGAAAATGCGCGAAAAACGGTCTTCTTCATAGATCTTCTCCTTATCTACTACAATATAAATATGGTTAATATCCCTTACAGCCAGTAAGGAATTATCCA
>CAYROZ010000099.1:0-7084 GCA_964426125.1 uncultured Oscillospiraceae bacterium | reverse complement strand
GGCCTCGGTGGCATAGATCAGCCGTCCGCAGTCCATATAGCGTGTGCCAAGGTCAATGCCGTCGCGCGCAAAAAGCTCGCGCAGTATCTCGCTGCCGACCGCGCCCAGATCGCCGGTCACGATGGCGTCGTAATAATCCGGAGCACGCCCGGTGTCGGCAAAATGCGCCGTGAGCGTGCAATAGGCCGCCGGTGCCATGGCTGCGCCCATGTTTGTCATGTCCGTCACGCCCGCGTCGTATATATGCCCGGTCGTCGCGCGGGTGATATAAGGCCCGCCGCCTTCCGGACGCACGATCACAGCTCCCGCGCCGGTCACAGTCCACTGCGCCGTGGGCGGACGCTGCGAGCCGTATTGCAGCGGCGTGCGGAACTGCCGTTCGGCGGAGCAGAAGTGGGAGCTTGCCGCCGCCAGCGCGCTTTGTGCGTAGCCGCCGTCCACGGCCATGGCCGCCAGCGCCAGCGCTTCGCCCATCGTGGAGCACGCGCCATACAGCCCCATCACCGGCGCGCGCCACTCGCGCAGCGCGTAGCTTGAGCCGACGCACTGGTTGAGCAGGTCGCCGCTGAAAATATAGCCGAGGTCGTTTGGATGCATATCCGCCTTTTCGCACGCGATGCGGACACAGTCGCGCAGCATGGCGCTTTCGGCGGCCTCCCAGCTTTTCGCGCCGAACATACTGTCGGCGGACACACTGTCAAAATGGCGGCGCAGCGGCCCTTGTCCCTCCGTGGGGCCCACCACGCAGGCCGCCGCCGCGATGGACGGCGCGGAGGGCAGCGCCACCGTTTGTTTTCCCAGTCGTTTTGTTTGCATGACCTTAGCGTTTCCCAAAACGGCGCGTTTATGCGCAAAAATAAATCGCCTCCGCGCAGCGTTATCGGCGGCGCGGAGACGGCTGGTCATTGCCCTTTGTATTTCCGGCGTGTGGCTTCGCCGCCGCGCAGATGGCGCTCGGCCTTGTTTTTGTCCAGGACCTGTCTGGCCTGCTCGTATAGGGCGCGGTCGATCACATACAGCCGCTCGGCCAGATCCTTGTGCACGGTGGATTTACTCACGCCGAAGCGCTTGGCTGCGCCGCGCACCGTGGCGCCTGTTTCGATGATGTAAAGGGCAAGATTTCTCGCGCGCAGATCAATATCCTCTCTCATACCCGGCCCCCATGATGAACATACCAAACTGTATGCGCGCGCGCCGGCGGATATGAAAGGGACGCCCCGAATCGGAGCGCCCCTTGACAGAAAATGCAGGCTTGATTTATTATTTTACCAGCAGATGCACCAAAATGGTGCCGTCGTAGATCGAGCGGGAGATGAACGCCAGCTTTCCGGCGGAAAGCTCCGCCAGCGCCGAGAGAATGAACGCGTAGACAAAGCCCATGGCCAGACCCTCGCCAAAGCCGAGCACCGCGCCCAGCGCGCTGCCCAGTCCGCCGGTGACGCCGCGGCTGGAATGGTGCCGCGCCGAAAAGCGGGACAGCGCCTTGAACAGCCAGGTGCACACGAGGAACATCGCAATGGAAACGGCGATCTGGATGGCGGAGATCACGATGGGGCGCAGAATGTTGTCCACAATGGCCTGCGCGAGCGTCTGCCCGTCCGTCTGCATAAGATCCAGCACGCTGCGCAGCGACTGGGTGCTGATGCTGGCGTTGCCCAGTATGCCGCCGAGACTGTCCAGCATGGTTTGCAGTGCGTCCAGTGTTTCCTGCGTGGCGGCAGCGCCGCTGTTCACGGCGGCCAGCACATCCTGCGGCAGGGCGGCGCTCACCGTGGCGGTGATCTTGTCAAACAGCAGATTTTCAAACACCCAAACGGAGATCGACTCCGCAAAGGCCACGATCAGAAGCACGGCCACGATCCAGCCGGACAGCCGCAGCAGCGAGGACAAAAAGCCCGAACGCCAGCCGCGCCGGATGGTGAAAACAAAGATCAAAACAAGAATAATATCATATACATACGGCCACAAGCGCGATCAACTCCTTTTCCTGTCGATTATATATGCTTGGCGGCCGAAAAGCAAGAGAGGAAGGGAAATCCATGGAACTGAAAAAGGCGATCGAAACACGCCGGAGCATCCGGCGGTTTGAGGAAAGACCGGTGGAGGAGGACGCGCTGCGCGAGCTGATCCGGCTGGCGTCCTTTGCGCCGAGTTGGAAAAATACGCAGACGGTGCGCTGGCATCCGATCACGGACCGCGCTGTCATGAGCGCGCTGGCAAACGGCCCGGCGCTGGGCCATCCCGGCAACCGCGATGTGATCGAAAGCGCCCCGCTGCTGCTGGTGGAAACCTGCATTTCCGGCCGCAGCGGCTTTGAGCGCGACGGCAGCTACTCCACGCCCAAGGGCGACCGCTGGGAGATGTTTGACGCCGGTGTTGCCGCGCAGACCCTGTGCCTCGCCGCGCACGATATGGGCCTTGGCACGGTCATCATGGGCGCGGTGGATACGGTTGCGGTGGCTGAAACGATCGGCCTGGACCCGGCGCGCACGGTGTCGTGCCTGATCGCCGTGGGTTATCCCGACCAGCAGCCGCTCATGCCAAAGCGCAAAACCGTGGAGGAGCTTTTAAGCTGAAAAACACGAGCCGGTCCCGTTCGGGACCGGCTTTGTCCTGTCAAAAAAGGAAGTGTTTGTGGCAAATGCCAGACCAAAAGCCCCCCTTGTGTAAAGGGGGGACAGAAAAGCGCAAGCTTTTCAGGGGGGATTGTTGTTTTTTGGGGGAGGTGTAGGCGAGATATAGCGCAGACCGCGAGGACGACAATCCCTCAGTCTCGGCTCGCGCCGAGCCAGCTCCCTTTACACAAGGGAGCCTTTGGCCTCTGCGACTTTTGTATCTTCACAACAGTGCGGGCGGCATGGGGACATCCTCGCGGCTTACTTTGGCCCAGTCGAAATCCGCAACCAGCTCGTGCGCCGCGACCGGCTCCGGCCGGTCGATCAGACCCACGGCGTGGGCCAGCATTCCAACCAGTGCCTGTGGGCTGTGGCGCTGAAGCAGCGCCTGCGTGCTCAAATCGCCGAGACGCTTGGACATTTTTCGCCCGTCCGTCACGAGCAGCGGCCCGTGGGCATAAACCGGCGCGCTGCCGCCAAACAGCGCGATCAGCCAGGCCTGCCGCGGCGCGGAATCGAGCAGATCACGCCCTCGCACCACGCGGCCGATGTCCATCGCGGCATCGTCAAAGCTCACGGCGAACTGGTAGGCGAACACGCCGTCGGCACGGCGAACGATGAAATCGCCGCAGTCGCGCGCGAGATTTTGCGTGAGCGTGCCGTAATGCGCGTCGTTCACGGTGACGTCGCGGTCCGGCACGCGGATTTTCCAGGCCGGCCTTCGTCCGCTCGCCTCCAGTGCCAGTCGCTCGCCTTGCGTCAGATGGGCGCAGCGGCAGCCGGGATCCCGATGCTGCTCGCCGGGGTGGGGCGCGCTGGCGGCCAGACGCTCGGCCCGGCTGCACCAGCAGGGATATAACAGTCCCTGCCGCCGCAGGCTGTCAAAGGCATCCTCATAAAGCGCGGTGCGGGAGCTCTGGCAGTATTCTTTTTCCGGCCAGCCGCTGTCCCAGTCGAGGCCAAGCGTGCGCAGATCGGCGGCGATGGCGGCGGCGTATTCGTTGCTGGAGCGCGCGGGATCGAGATCCTCCATGCGGAACACGATCGGTCCGCCCTGCTTTCGGGCATCCAGCCAGGCCAGCAGCATGGAGAGCAGGTTTCCCATATGCATATAGCCCGAGGGGCTGGGCGCAAAGCGCCCTGTGTTTGACTTGTTCATATTTTTAGCTTATAGTGAAAGGCGAAAAAAGTAAAGACAGAAAGGGGCAAAAAGATGAAAAAACTTTGTTGTCTGCTTTTGGCGGCGGTGCTGCTGCTTTCGCTCGGGGCGTGCGGGAAGAAAAACAGCGAGCCGGAGCTTGTTTATGTGGACGAGGGCACGCAGGAAACGGAGCGGAAGCCGCGGCGTGACACGGCCATTTTGTACACCGCCGGCATAGCGGAACGCAATGTGGATTTTTTCGCTGCGGCCCAGGCCTGCCGCGATGTGTGTACGTATGATTATCTCAATGGCTATGTGGGACTGGTCGATCTCGGCGGCACACTGGATGTGCAGGGCGGCGAGACGGCGCTGTATACCGGGCTGGATGTGATGAACTACATGGGCTACGAGGCGGCCGTTCCCGCGCCTGCGGATTTTGCCGCCGGTGCGAATGGAATGGTCACGGCGGCCAGCGTGGCGCAGTTTCCGCTGCTGTGCGCCGATATGACCGTGGCCGGAACGGACACAACGCCGATGTCCGCGTGGACTCTGGCCTATTATGGCGAGCTGTGCGTGGCGTATGTGGGCGTTGTGGTGCCGGAGAGCGTCGATCCGGCACAGCTGACGGATGGGGACGTGAGCTATGAACTGGCGGACTGCGCCGGAACACTGAACGAGGCAGCGGCGGCGGCGCGTATGGCCGGGGCGGAATATGTGGTCGCGCTGGTCTCCTGCGGGGTGGACGATGCGCAGCAGCTGGCGGCGGAATGCCGCGGCGTGGATGCGCTGCTCGATGGCGCGGGCGACGGCGGCGCAAGCCGCACCATGACCGGCGCGGATGGAAGCGCTGTGCTGTACAGTGGTCTTGACCCGGCGGTGGACAGCGTTGGCAAGCTGGTCATCGCGGCGGACGGCACACTCTCCGCCGAGATCATCACAGAGCTGCCCGAATACAGCGCGGGCATGATCGGCTATCTTGCCTCGCTTGGCTACGATGTGGAGGAGTCGGCCGCCGAAACGACTACAGAAACCACAGCCGAATGAGCCTAAAAAAAGAATCACGCCGGAGGAATTTCCTCCGGCGTGAAGTTTTGTAAGGGGAGAATTATTCTGCGCTGGGTTCGCCGCTGGTCAGACCCATCACGCCGTCGCCCGGCTCACCGAAGCCAATGGCACTCGAGGTGTCAAGCTCATTGGGGTCGATGCCGTTTTCGGACAGGTCAGCGGTTGCCGCGTCGTAAGCGATGGAGGCAGCGCCTTCCTCCACAAAGGAGATGAGGGAGCCTTCCACGATGATGGGCTCGACCTTCTCCACATAGGTGGTGATGGTGGAACCCTGCCACTTCTGCATACCGGCGGCCCAGTAGTTGACCAGATAGTAGTCAAAGTCGCCGCATTCGGGGGCCGCTTCGCCCTCGCCGCAGTCGGTGGCCTCGTAGGAGCCGACGTATTCGCCGCCCTCGTAGACGTTGATGATGACCGCGCCGTCGCCATAGACCTCGCCGGTCAGCTTCGCGCCGTCGAAGAGGTTGATGGTGATGGAGGAATCCGCGGAGCAGTACACGTCGCCGGTCAGCTCGGTATCCCAGAAGTTCACGGTCAGGATGCCGGTGTTGTCGTCCACGGCCTCGATGACGTAGTCATAGTCGCCCGCGATCAGCTCCGCGCCCACGATGAAGTCCTCGGTGCGGCCGTTCTCCTCGCGGATGATGGGGCCGGAACCGGCTTCCAGCGTGCCGCCGAACACGAAGCAGTAGCTGCCGGTGGACATGGCGGCGGAGGGCATGGCCTGGTGGCCGTTGAGAGCGGAGGTCTCGCCGTAGGTGTAGCAGTTGTCAAGCACGGTGATGCCGTGGTCGTGCGCGCTCATGACGCCCTCGCAGTTGTTGGCGCGGAAGGTGGAATCCTTGGCCATGATGATGGAGGAGCCGGCGCAGTAGATGCCGGGGGAGCCGGCGGTCTCGGTGGTGCAGTCCACGCCCTCGGCGATGATGAAGCCGCCGCCGTAGTCGCTGGCCAGAGCGCCGGAGGAGCCGCCGCCGGTGTGGATGACGGTGTCGTAGGCGTAGATGCGGCCCATGTAGGTCACGTCAAGGCCGTGGCCCTGGGGGTTGTTGGTGTCGATGGTGCCGCCGTTGATGATGATGCGGGCACGGTTGGTGGCAAAAGCGCCGTTGGCATAGCTTTCCGGATCGGACACGATGGTGGGGTTGTTGAGCGTCACAACGGATTCGGGGCTGGTGGCCAGAACGTCGGCGCAGTAGCCATACTGGCTGGAGCGCTCGGCGGACAGGTCGTCCTCATCGGCGTAGCCCGCGCCGTAAACGTAGATGTCGTCAAAGGTGTATTCGCCGCCGGAAACATAGATGGCGGAGCCGCCGCGGGCACGCTCGGCCACATAGCGCAGACCCTCGACCAGCTCGGTCGCGGGACGGTCGGCATAGGGCTCGCCGGCCTCGACGGAGAAGATGCCCTCGTCCGCCGCGGAAACCTCGCCGCCGGCCAGCAGAGCCAGCAGAACGCCGCCGTTATCCGTCACGGTGAGCAGACCCGTCTGCTCGTCAAAGCTCAGCTCGATGCCGAGCGTGTCCAGCGCGTCGCGCAGGCCGATGAGGTAGGTGCCGTCCTCGATGGAGACGGGAACGGTGAAGGTGGTGATCTCGTCGCCGTTGAGCTTGAAGGTCAGAGCGATGTCGCTGTCGGCGTAGACGTCGGCCTCGGCGGGCTCGACCATGATGTAGCCGTCGCACTCGGTCACAACGCCGTTGATCACGCAGCTCTCGTCCGCCGCAAGGCTGGACAGATAGCAGGTGTCAGTGACGTTCCAGACCGCGCCGTCCGCCAGCTCGAGGTTGAGCAGGCAGCCGTCCTCGCGGGGCGCGTATTCGTTTTCAACGCGGCCAACGGACAGGATGTTGTCGATGGTGATCTTGCCGTCGTCAATGGCGAGCGTGGCGTTGGCCAGGGAGATCGCGCCGGTGACGGTGGCGTTTTCAAGCGTGACGTTCATGGTGGCGGTGTCGTCGGCCAGAGGAGCCATGCTCATCACGATGTCGCCCTCGAGAGCGGTGTCGTGGATGTACACGGGGATCTCCGCAGAGGCGTTGACGGAACCGGCGCCGGTGTCGTCGTTATCCTGGGCCTGCAGGATGATGCCGGTCTCGGAGGCGGTCACGACCGCGCCGTCGCCGATCTCGATGTCGGCCGAGCGGCTCTTGACCATGATGCCGCAGTAGGCGGTGTTGAGCTCGGTGCCCTCGCCGAGGACCTTGAGCGTGGAGGTGTAGCCCATCGCCTGATGGGTCACGAGGCCGTAGCGGTCGGAGTT
>CAYROZ010000098.1:0-7260 GCA_964426125.1 uncultured Oscillospiraceae bacterium | reverse complement strand
TCTCCTGCTTTTCAAACTGGTGGATGCGGTAAACGCCGCGCTCCTCGATGCCGTGGGCGCCCTTTTCCTTGCGGAAGCAGGGGGAATAGCTGGTGTAGGTGATGGGAAGCTGCTTCTCGTCCACGATCTCGTCGATGAACGAGCCGATCATAGAGTGTTCGCTGGTGCCGATGAGATACAGGTCCTCGCCCTCGATCTTATACATCATGGCGTCCATATCCGTCTGGCTCATCACGCCCTGCACCACGTTGCCGTGGATCATGAACGGCGGGATGTAGTAGGTGAAGCCCTTGTCGATCATGAAGTCGCGGGCATAGGCCAAAACGGCGGAGTGCAGGCGGGCGATGTCGCCGCGCAGATAATAAAAGCCGTTGCCGGCCACGCGGCGCGCCGCGTCGAGATCGATGCCGTTGAAGTGCTCCATGATCTCCGTGTGGTAGGGAATTTCAAAATCGGGGGTCACGGCCTCGCCAAAGCGCTGGACCTCCACGTTGTGGCTGTCGTCCGGGCCGATGGGCACGCTGGGGTCGATGATGTTCGGAATGACCATCATGCGGCGCGTAAGCTCCGCTTCCAGCTCCGGCTCCTGCTTTTCAAGCTCGGCCAGACGCGCGGCCTGCGCGGCGACTTCCTTTTTCACTTTCTCGGCCTCTTCGAGCTTCGAGGGGTCCTTTTTCGCCTGGCCCATCAGCATGCCGATTTTTTTCGAAAGCGTGTTGCGGTTGGCGCGCAGCTCGTTGGCCTCGGTTTTCGCCGCGCGCAGCGCGCGGTCAAGCTCCAAAACCTCGTCCACCAGCGGCAGCTTTGCGTCCTGGAATTTCTTCTTGATGTTTTCCTTCACGGCGTCCGGATTTTCGCGGACAAAACGAATGTCAAGCATAATGTATCTCCTGCCCTTTCAGCCTTTATTTTTTCAGTGTCATCAGCGCCTGGATCAGAGCCTCGCGGTCGTCCGCGCCGTAGTATTCCAGCACGATGCGGCCTTTTTTGCGTCCGTCCTGAATGGAAACGGCCCGTCCAAGATGCTGCTCGAGCGCCTTGCTCGTTTGTGCGGCGTAGTCGATCTCGTCCGCGCTTTTCTGCGCTTTCGGCTTTTTCTGCTTCATCAGCGCCGCGACCAGCGTTTCCGTTTGCCGCACGGAAAGACCCCGGTCGATCACCTGCTGCGCGGCGGTCAGCTGCAACTGCCGGTTTTCCAGCGGCAGCAGCGCCCGCGCGTGCCCGGCGGAAAGCGCGCCGGAATCGAGCATCGCGGCCAACTCCTCCGGCAGGGCCAGCAGCCGCAGCGCATTGGCCACGGCGGGACGGCTCTTGCCAACGGACTGGCTCACAGCCTCCTGCGTCAGCCCGTATTCCTCCATCAGCCGCCGGTAGCCGCGCGCCTCCTCCATGGGGCTTAGATCCTCGCGCTGCAAATTTTCCACCAGCGCCATCTCCTGTGCCTGGCGGTCGTCTGCCTCAATGATGCGCACCGGCACCTCCCGCAGTCCCGCCAACCGGGACGCGCGCCAGCGGCGTTCGCCGGCGATGATCTGATAGTATCCGGAATCGAGCGCGCGCACCGTGATGGGCTGCAGCACGCCGTGCAGTGCGATGGAATCGGCCAGCTCCTGCAGGGCCTCATCGTCAAACACGGTGCGGGGCTGACCCTCGCGCGGCTCAACCTTGGTGATGGGCAGGGTCTGCGGCGCGGACAGCTCCTCGTCGCCAAACAGAGCGCCCAGCCCTGTGCCCAGCCCTTTTTTCTTAACCGCCATTTAGTGAATCCTCCATGATCTTTTCTCTGCGAAGCAGCTCTCCGGCCAGCCGGTTATAGGCCTCCGAACCGCGCGAAATGCGGCTGTAGGCCTGCACGGGCTTGCCGTGGCTGGGGGCTTCGGCAATGCGCACGTTGCGCGGAATGACCGTTTGGAAAACGGCGCTGCCGAAGTATTTGCGTATCTCCCGCGCGACCTGGTCGGAAAACGACAGACGGCGGTCGTACATTGTGAGCAGTATGCCCTCGGTTTTCAGCTCCGGGTTGAAGCTGCGCTTGGTCAGCTTCATCGAGCGGATCAGATCGGTAAGACCCTCCATCGCGTAGTATTCACACTGCACGGGGATCAAAACCGCGTCCGCCGCGGCCAGCGCGTTGATCGTGAGCAGCCCGAGCGACGGCGGGCAATCGACAAATATGTAGTCATAGCGGTCCAAAACCGGCTCCAGCGCGTTTTTCAAAACGTGCTCGCGGTCGTCCGCCTCCACCAGCTCCACCGTTGCGCCGGACAGCCGCGCGTTCGACGGCAGCACATCGGCATACGGCGTTTGGGCAATGGCGTCGTCGATGTCCGCGCCATTGATGAGCACGTCATACAGCGCCGGGCGCGCGCCCTTGTCCGCGCCGAGACCGGAGGTGGCGTTTCCCTGCGGGTCGGCGTCCACGACCAGTACCTTTTTATCCTTCTCCTGCAGGGCCGCAGCCAGATTCACGCAGCTCGTGGTCTTTCCCACGCCGCCCTTCTGGTTGGCAAAACAGATGATTCGTCCCAAATCGCACCTCCGTTTTTAGGCAGTACCCTTCATTATAACAGAAAACGGATGAAATGCAATGTTTCGTGGAATGTTTCACGTGAAACATCGTCGGCGCGGACTTCGCTATGACTCGCCTCCGTGTATACACGAGGGCTCGCCCGCTTTGTTGCGCCTCCTCTTCCAAGCCGAATCGCTTCGCTGGATTCGTCTTGGATTGCTTGTCATCGCCCTTTACACAAGGGAGCCAAGGAAAATGGTGCATATCCGCGAGGACGCTATCCGATCAGCATATCGATGTCCGTCACGGTCAGTCCGTCCTGCAGGGCCAGATCGATGCCGTAGCCCACAAGCCGGCCCACATCGCGCACGCATTTGTCTATGTCCCGCCGGGTGACGATCAGACCGTCGCCCGCGTCCACCACGGTCGGCACGCCGATGGCCAAAACCGGCACGCCCAGCACCCGCGCGCTCAGCTCCTGCCGGGCATTCCCCACGCCGGAACCGGGAACGATGCCGCTGTCCGTCAGCTGCACGGTACGGCACAGCCGGTCTCGCTCGCGCGCAGCCAGCGCATCCACGGCGATCACGGCCTGTGGCTGCACAGCGTCGAACAGCGCGCGGATCAGCGCGGCGGATTCCAGCCCCGTGGTGCCCAGAACGCCGGTGGCAAACGCGCTCACCGGGCGTAGCGCGCCAAAATCGGCCGGCAGCGTTTCGATCAGATGGCGCGTGACCAGCGTGGCATTCACGGCCTCCGGGCCCACGGCGTCGGGTGTGATGGCACGGTTGCCAAGCCCGGCCACAAGCACGCTGTCGCCCGCCCGGAGCGGCAAAAGCTGCCCGATCAGCTCGGCAAGTGAGTGCGCTCCATCGGGAAAGGCATTCTCCTCGCGGCGGAAAAAGCGCTCGGTCTCCACGGTGATATAGCGGCCAATTGGTTTACATAACTCGCTTGCGGCGTGATCGCTGCCGATCTGCACATCCGTCACCTGAAACCCGCGCAGCGCATACTGCTGCCGCGTCACGCCCTCGGGCAAGCGCTCGTCGGGCCGCAGCGACTCCATGGCGAGGTCGGTTCTTGTGTTGTTCAAAATTTTTCACCACCAGATGTAGTTTGCGCAGAAAAAAAGATTCTATTTAAAATCTTTTTTTGAAAAAAAGCTTGCATTTTCAAGCCTGAGTTGCTATAATCTTCATCTGCGGACATTCATGTTCAGAATTTTATAGGGAGGTGCAAATTCATGCCCAACATCAAGTCCTCGGCGAAGAGAGATCAGCTGCAGAAGGCGGCGCGCGAGAAGAACAGAGCGGCGAAGTCGGCTCTGCGTACCGAACTGAAAAAGTTTGACGCGGCGGTGCTGTCCGGCGACAATGCGGCGGCTGCTGAGACCTATAAGGTTGCTGTGAAGTCCGTTGACAAGGCGGCATCCAAGGGCCTTATCCACAAGAATAACGCGGCCCGCAAAAAGTCTGCCATGGCGAAAAAGCTCAACGCTGCCAACTGATTTTACTTTTATTTAAACCGTACCCGGCTCTTGTTTTGAGCCGGGTGCTTCGCTTATATGGGGGTCATTATGAATATCTTGTTCGACAGCCGCAGCGCGGAATACAAGCAGGTTTTCGGCCCGCTGCGTGCGGGGCAGGAATGCCGCTTCTGCGTGAAAATGCCGGCCGGGCTTGAAACAAAGTCGGTCACGCTTGTGTCGGAGGGCTTCTCCCTGCCGCTCGAGCGCACCGGTCGCGAGGGCGATTATGAGCGCTTCGAGGGCCTTTTGTGTCTGGACCGGACCGGCGTTTATTTCTACCACTTTGCCATCGACGACAAAAACGGCTCCTACAGGCTTTTCCGCCGCGGCCGCGGCACGAACATCGAGGAGGGCGACCGCTGGCAGTTGAGCATCCTGCCCGCGGACTATGACCCGCCGGAGGATTATCGCGGCGCGGTGTATTATCAAATCTTCCCCGACCGCTTCCGCCGCGCGGGCGGCGCAGACCTGAGCGAAAAGCTTGGGCCCTATGAGCTGCGCGATTTTGACAGCTTTCTTCCCTCGGCCCCGGACGCCACGGATTTTGCCGGCGGCGATCTGCGCGGCGTGATGGAAAAGCTCGGCTACATCGCCGCCCTCGGCGTGAAGGTCATCTACTTCAACCCCATCTTCATGGCCCGCTCCAACCACCGCTACGACACGGCGGACTGGCGGCGCATCGACCCCATGCTCGGCACGGAGGAGGATTTTCGCGCCCTGTGCGCCGCGGCCCACGCGCGCGGGATGAAGGTGATGCTCGACGGCGTGTTTTCCCACTGCGGCTCCGTTTCGCGCTACTTCGATGCCGATGGCCGCTTCGGTGGGGGCGCCGTGTCGGCCGGGACGGACTCTGAATACTATAAGTGGTTCAATTTCTCCGAATTTCCGGACAAATACGAGTGCTGGTGGGGAATCGACAGTCTGCCGAACACCAACGAGCTCGAGGAGAGCTATCTGGATTTCATCGTTCGGGACGAGGACAGCGTGGTCGCCCACTGGCTGCGCGCCGGGGCGGACGGCTTCCGGCTGGATGTGGCCGATGAGCTGCCGGACGAGTTCATACGTCTGCTGCGCGCGCGCGTGCGCGAGATAAACCCCAACGCCGCCGTGATCGGCGAGGTGTGGGAGGACGCATCGAACAAGGAGGCCTACGGCGTGCGCCGCCGGTATTTCACGGGCGCGGAGCTGGACGGCGTGATCAATTTCCCGCTGCGCAAGGCGATCCTGGCCTTTGCCTCCGGCGAGGACGACGGCACGGCCCTGGCCGAAACCGTGATGACGCTGGCGGAGAATTACCCCGCCGCGGCGCTCGACTGCACGATGAGCATACTCGGCAACCACGACACCGAGCGCGCGGCGTTCCTGCTGCCGGATGTGGCCCGGCGCAAGCTGGCCGCCTTTTTGCAGTTCACACTGCCCGGCGCGCCCGTGATCTATTATGGCGATGAGGCCGGGCTTTCCGGCGGGCGCGACCCCATGAACCGCCTGCCCTTCCCCTGGGGCCGCGAGGACAAAAGCCTCACGGAGTTTTATCGCCAGCTCTCCGCGCTGAAAAATGCCCATGAGCCCCTGCGGCGCGGCTCGGTGGAGTTTCTTCAGGCGGGGGACGGCTGCGTGCGCTTTGTGCGGCGGTTGAACGGCTGCGCGGTGGAATGTCTGGCGGACAGCCGGAAAAAGAGCTTCGGCTTTTTCTGCCGCGAAGGGGAGTAAGTTTTACAAAAGGGTAACACTATGGTATAATGCCTGTGTTACGATAGAAAAAAACCCCGGGGTGGAATGATATGAAAAAGATTCTTACAATGCTCCTGTCCGCGGCGCTGCTGCTTTCGCTTTGCGCCTGCGGCGATTATGTGAGTCTGCTGCCCGGCAGCGAGGACGTTCTGGTGGGCGTGGAGGAAGAGGAATTTGCCGCCAAAACGCTTTCCGAGCTTCTCGGCTGGCAGGACTTCATGAGCTCGTATTACGACAATACCCCTGTGGCCGTCAGCTACACGGGGGCCGAGGGCTTTGCCTCGCCGGTGTTTGACCGCGAATCGATCATCAAGGCCTGCGACGCGCTGCGTTCCGTAACAGTGACCGAATCGCTCGGCGAAGCGGCGGAGGGAACGGAGGCGGACACGCGCTACACCTTCACCATGTCGGACGGCACAACGTATTCGGTGGAGTTTTCAAACGGCGCGCTGCTGTATCGCTCGGAGCTTTACGCTGTGACCGGCGGCGAGACGCTTTCGGCGCTCGCGTTCCCCGGCTGCGGCGGCGATTTCACCGTGTTCGACCTGTATTTCGACACGAAGGTCACGGCCTTTGCCGATTCGTTTGAAACCAACACGCCGGTGTCCGTGGGCCGGCGCGCAAACGGCGGCGCGGTTTTGTCCAGCCAGGATGCGGATATGATCGCGCAGGTGTATGGGCTTTTCGCCACGGCCGAGATCGAAAGCGTGGAGATGCATCCGGACCAGAACATCGATCTGGGCAGCATTCAGGATTATGTGTTCACGCTGCCTGATGGCTCCACCCAGACCTTCACGCTCACGGGCGGCTGTCTGGCCGTGCAGGCGAACAGCAGCTACGGCACGGTGTATTACCACATCACAAACGCCGACACACTCTCGGCGCTGTCCATCGTCACGGGCAGCGGCACGACGGTTTTTGAAGGCGGTATGCTTGCCGATCTTCGCAGCGATATCGGCCGCGCGGTGGCCGTGGCCAACGGCGAATACGTCGCGCCGGCGGTGGTGGAGGAGCAGCCCGAACAGGCCGCGCGCGAGGACGAAAGCGAGGAGCAGACCGAAGGCGGTGCGCTGTCCGTGGCGGGCGTTTACGTCAGCTTCGACATTGACGGCACGCAGGATTATATCAGCGTCACGGGCGACGAGGCGGCGGAATTTGTCCGTTTGATGAGCCAGATCGAGGTGTCCGGCGAGCATCTGTCCGCCGCGCCGGAGGGCAGCGTTATCACGGTATCCGTGAACCTGTCCGACTGGTCGGGCCCCATCTGCTACTTCGGCGGCGGCGCCGTGCAGCAAACCGTGGGCAACTGGTATATGTGCTCCGGCTCCGGCTACGACACCATGCGCGCGCGCATTCTGGAGATCTACCAGCAGCAGCTGGCCGACCGCGACATCGACGGTACGGACGAATAAGAGAATATACAAAACCAGAGCCGGTCGTGAACTGCCCCAGTAAAACTGGACAATAGACAAAAAGCCCCCTGATGTAGGAT
>CAYROZ010000097.1:0-7262 GCA_964426125.1 uncultured Oscillospiraceae bacterium | reverse complement strand
GGACGCTGTGGCGCTGCTGTGCGCGCTGTGTCTGTCCGGGCGTTTTGATGCCGCCGCGCTGCTCAACGATCGCTATGCAACGCTGTTTCACACGCTGTTCATCGAGGTCAATCCCATTCCTGTCAAGGTCGCCATGGAGATGCTGGGTCTGTGCTCCGGCGAGCTGCGCCTGCCGCTCGTCTCGATAAGCCAACAACACCGAGTTATACTTGAGGACTGCATAAAATCTCTAAAAGAATAAACAAAACGCGGAATAAGTTTCATCTTAACTCATTCCGCGTGTATGTATTTTCATTTTGCGCTTTATTTCATTGCTTCCAGCGTGATTTCCACCAGTTCCGGCACGGTTTTATCAAGCATTTCAGCACCTTTTGTAATCACATCACGGCTGCATCCGGCAGCGAACTTTTTGTCCTTGAATTTCTTCATCACGGACTTGACCTCCATGCCCTCAAAACCGGTCGGCCGCATCAGCGCCGCCGCGCCGATCAGCCCCGTCAGCTCGTCCACGGCAAAGAGAACTTTTTCCATATAGCGTTCGGGTGCAACATCGGTGCATATCCCCCAGCCGTGGCTGATGACGGCGTGGATCATGTCCTCGTCCACATTCTCATCCCGCAGCAGCTCCACCGCCTTGACACAGTGCTGCTCGGGATAAAGCTCAAAGTCGATATCGTGCAGCATACCGACCGCCGCCCAATACTCCTCCTGGCCCGGGTCATATTGCGCCGCCAGACGGCCCATGACGCCAGAGACGGTCTGCGCGTGCTGTATGTGGAACGGCTCTTTGTTGTATTTCTGAATGATCTGCAATGCCTGTTCGGCTGTCGGTTTCATGGTATGCGCCTCCTTTTTTATCGATTATAGACCGGCACAACGGAAAAAGTCAACGATCAGCAAAAAGCGGATCGTTGACTTTTTCTTTACGGGTTCACGCTCTTGTCCCCATTCGCGCCGGCGTCCAGATCGTTTTCTACCTTGTCCACACCCTCGCGCATATCGTCCTTCACGTCGTCCGCCATCTCGTCGGCCTTGTCCTTGGCATCGTCGATGGTCTTGTCCGTGTCGAGCAGCGGCGAGGGCGTCGGCTCCGCTTTGTCCGTCGGCTGCACCGTGGCCGTCGCAGGCGTGGCCGTGGGTTTTACTGTGTTATCCTTTTTGGTTTTGCAGCCGCCGAGCGCCGCAACGAGAAGCAGCGCCGCCATAAGGGCTGTGAGCTTGTTCATAAATTCCGCCTCCTGATCGTATTGCGCTTTTAGTATGCCATCTTTCACGCAAAATCTTACTTTCAGAAAACGAAATATTTTTCCAATTTATTAATCCATCGGCGCCAGCGGATATTCTTCCTCCCCCACGCACAGCGCCACCGGCTGGTCACCCTCGAACTTCGGCGGAAGATCAACGGATACCATATAAATATTGCCCCTCCATCGACCATCATGATAACACAGCGAAAGCTCCTCGCCGGAAGCAAAAACAATGCTTATGTTGGCAAGCAGCGGATTGAACCGATTGATCCACGCCAAGTATTCCTCAAATTCGTCTATATCGGGCACAGCGCCGTTATACTCAATTTCAGCGATCAGGTGCTCGTTGTTCCACTCCGCGTGCCTCAGCCATCCGGCAATTTCTTCGCCGCTTTCATCTCGCAGCTCGACCGCCGGGTCAAACTGGCCGTAGCTGAGCGTTCGCGCCACGACCGCACAAGCCGCGCACAGCAGAACAATTGCTGCCGCAAGGAATAAGATGCGCACTCTGCGGCGTCTATGAAGCTTTCGCGTCACGAGCGAGGCAATGTGAGCTGTGTTCTGCTTGCTGTCCATGAATGGCTCGAACTCATCGTCGGCATAAGCGCTCATCAGCTCCATGATGTCCAGTTCCACGGCTATTCCTCCTCTCCGTATATATCATGGTCGCCCATCAGGGCCTTTCGGAGCGCTTTCCGGCCGCGGCTGAGCCGCTGACGCACCGTCTCCGGCGAAAGAGTAAGAAGCTTTGCGATTTCCGGCGCGCTTTGGCCATAATAATACCGCCGGACAAATATTTCCCGCTCCGGCATGGGCAAGGCCCGGATCGCCCGGCGCACTGCCTCATCCCGCTCCCTGCCGCTTAAAAGCTCGGCCGGGTCGCTGTCATCGATCCAAAGCGTTTCATCGTCCAGCGGCAGCAGTATTTTTTGCCCTCGCAGCCTTGTAAGAGTGCTGTTGCGGGCGATGCTGCCAAGATAGGCTTTGAGCTTTCCCTGTTCCGGTTTCGTCTTGGCCCGCCACAGCTTCAAAAATACATCCGCCGCCAGCTCCTCGCGGTCCTCCGGCGCGAGCCGATCGTGGGAAAGCGCCGCAATGACCGCGCCGATATAGGGCGCATAGCGCTCGATGATCCATGCCAGCGCCGCTTCGTCCCGCTTATCAAGCAGCAAAAGTGCCTGCTTCTCTGTCACACGCGCTCCCTCCCTTCTATCTATAAAGACAACATGAAATGGATAACTGTGACAAAAAAGCAGGCACATACATCATTTTTCAATGCGCTTGCACAGCCAGTCCGAGCCCTTGCGCACACCGGAGGCCAGGGCCAACAGCGCCACGGCAGGCACCCAAAGCATCCCCATCAGGGCAATGCCGCAGGCGCTCACAAACCCGGAGGCAATCTGGCGAAGCCGCTTCATATCAGGCACGCTCCCCATCCTCCGCGCTTACGATGCGGTAATACACATTCGATGTCAGTCGATACACCAGCGCATAAAACACAGCAAACACCGCAAAGCTTCCCAGCGTGGTGAACACAAAAAGCTTTACATTATAAAATGCAAACAGTGTCAGCAACTTTCGGATCATCGGGAAAGCGAACACCATATGCAGTCCGGCCAGAGCCAGCGGCAGATAAAACACCGTGAGCAGCTGGCTGTTGATGCTGCGGCGGATCTCCTTTTTCGTCATGCCCACCTTGCGCATGATCTCATAGCGGGCGCGGTCCTCGTAGCCCTCGGATATCTGCTTATAATAAATGATAAGCACCGCTGCCAGAATGAACACCAGACTGAGCAGAACGCCAAGGAAAAACAGGCCGCCAAAGGTGCCGTAATAATCGGCGCGGCCGTCCATCGCATCGGTCACAGCGTAGCTTTGTATCGTGCCGGTCTGGCACAGTTTGTTCAGGCGCGTGCGCATGGCATCAAGCAGCGTGTCCATGTCCGCTTCGCTCTCGTCCGGCCCATCCGCGCCGAAGCACAGATTCACCCGCGCGCTCGATTCCGCTCCGCCGCAAAGCGCCAGAATCTGTTCGGCCGCCGTGTCGAAATCCGGCACGACCAGATAAAACTGGTTGAGAACATAGGCATTGTCGTCGCCGCTGGATTCAAAGCCGTCCACGCTGTCCTTCACTGTCCATGAAGGGCCGTCCTGCACATAAAAGCGCTCGTTTTTGCAGCCGTTCATGCGGCTGTAGTAATAGGCCTCGCCATCGGACAGCGTCAGGTCGGTTCCCATCACGGCGTTATAATCCGCAAGCGGCAGCAGATACAGCCGTACAGAGGCATTCGCCGCCGAAAGACCGGTCACGGAAAAATAGTCGCTGTCCTGCAAAAACAGGCGGCCATCCTCCCCCAGCGCGCAGCTTACCGAAAGCGAGCGATAGGACAGAACATTTTCGGCCGGCCTGTCGCCTTCTTCCGCCAAACGGAAAAGCTCGTCCTTCAGCGAGTCGGCCTGCGCCTGCGTGATGTTCTTCTCCGAGGATACCTCCACCATCCACTCGCGCGGGTAGCGGTTTCGCATGGTGTCCTCTGTTCCGGCGTACAGACAGGTGGTGGACGACACCATCACCAGCACCATCGTGGCCAGAATGCAGATGGAGGCCAGGCCCGCGCCGTTTCGCTTCATGCGGTACGCCATGGAGGAAACGGAAACGAAGTGGCGGGGATTATAGTAGTACCGGCGCTTTCTTTGCAGCACACGGCACAGCAGCACCGAGCCGGCGATCATCAGCATATACGTTGCCACAATGACCAGCAGCACCGCCGCGAAGAAGAAAATCAGCGCATCCACGGGGCTTTCCGTGCGCACAGCCAGCCAATAGGCAAAGCCAAGGATCGCCGCGCCGCCAAGACCGAACAGCCAGTTGGCCTTTGGAGGCTTTTCGCCCACGCTCTCGCTTTTCATGAGTGCCACCGCCGTGCTGCGCCCCACGCGGATGAGGCTTGCCAGCCAGATCAGCAGGAAGATGGCCACATAAACCGTGATGGTGCTTCGGATGGCCTCCGGCGCAATGCGCAGCGCATAATCGACCTCGCTTTCGACCATCCGCGCCAGCCCCAGCTCCGCGAGCTTTGATAGCACGATGCCGAGAAACAGGCCCGCCCCCAGCGACAAAACCACCGAATACAGCGTTTCCCAGCTGATGATGCGCGCAAGCTCACGCTTTCCCATGCCAAGGACGTTATAAAGACCAAACTCCCTCTGGCGGCGGCGAATGAGAAACGAATGCGTGTAAAACAAAAACAGCAGTGAAAACAACGTGACCACATGGCTGCCAAGATACAAAATCGCACACAGCGTCGCGCCGCCGTGCATGGCCAACACACGCTCGTTATAGGACAGGAAGCTCAGGATGTAGTGCATCATGACCATGCACACGCAGGTTATGAGATACGGCAGATAGAGCTTTCGGTTTTTGCGAATGCCCTCCATCGCCAGCTTCGGATAATAGGCGCCGCGCTTCATCGTCTGTCACCGCCCGTTGCCAGAAGTGTGAGAGTATCGGCGATTTTCTGATAAAGCTGCTCGTCCGTGTCAGAGCCGCGGTAGAGCTGGTGGAAAACCTCGCCATCGCGGATGAACAGCACGCGCCCCGCCGTGCTGGCGGCCTTGACGGAGTGGGTCACCATCACGATGGTCTGGCCGTTTGCGTTGATGTCGCCAAACAGGCTCAACAGCTCATCGCTTGCGCGGGAATCGAGCGCACCGGTGGGCTCATCGGCCAATATCAGTTTCGGCTGCGTGATGAGCGCACGGGCCACCGCGCCGCGCTGCTTCTGACCGCCGGACAGCTCGTAGGGATATTTCTTCAGCAGGCCCGCGATGCCGAGCCGGTCGGCGATGGGCATGAGCCGCGCGCGCATATCCTTGAAGCTTTTGCCGGCCAGCACCAGCGGCAGATAGATGTTATCCTCCAGCGAGAAGGTGTCCAGGAGATTAAACTCCTGAAACACAAAGCCGAGATTGTCGCGCCGGAAGGCCGCCGCATCGGCCTCCTTTACAGAGGCAAGCTCCCGTCCGTCAAGCAGAACGCTGCCCGCCGTGGGTTTGTCGAGCGCCGCCAGAATGTTCAAAAGCGTGGTTTTGCCGGAGCCGGACTCGCCCATCACGGCGACAAATTCGCCGTCCTCCACAGTGAAATTCACATTCCTCAGCGCCTAGACCTTATTGGTTCCAAAGCGCGTGGAATAAACCTTTTTCAGATTTTTAACTTCCAGAATACTCATCGTTTTTCCTCCTTTGCATAAACAAAGGATAACCGAACGGGAAATGCGCCGCCATCGAATCGGCTTACATTTCCCGCCCTGTGTCTTACATTTTTGTAAGGTTATTCGATTCGCAGCTTCCGCTGGCTCAGATCAAGCCGGACCGTTGTGCCCCGGCCGGGCGCAGAATCGATGGCAATGCCTGCGCCCAGCGCATCGCAGATGCGGCGGCACAGATACAGCCCGAGGCCGCTGGCGCGGTTATCCAGGCGGCCATTTGCGCCGGTGTAGCCTTTTTCAAACACGCGCGGCAGATCCTCCGGCGCAATGCCGATGCCCTCGTCGGCGATGCAAAGAGCGTTGTCCGCGGTCATATAAACGCGCACCGCCGTTCCGTCCGGCGAATATTTCAGGGCGTTCGATAAAACCTGCTCGACCACAAAGCCCAGCCATTTTTCATCTGTGACGACTCTTTTCTCCGTTGGCTCGTATTGCACGCGGATACGCCGCGCAATAAACTGCGGCGCAAAACGCCGGATGGCCGGACGCACGATATCATCCACACAATGGCTGCGGAAAACATAGTCGCTCGACGCACTGTCGAGCCGCAGGTAGGCCATCACCATATCCGCGTATTGCTCAATGCGCAAAAGCTCCGCCGAAAGGGCACGTCCAAGCTCGGAATCCTCCTTTTGCAGGCGCAGCTTCATGGCTGCGATGGGCGTTTTGATCTGATGGGCCCAGGTGCTGTAGTAATCCATCATGTCGTCCATCCGCTGCGCCGCGGCGGCGGCCAGTGCCGCGTTTTCCTCCCGCAGCGCCTCGACCAGCGCGCGGTAATCCGCCTCGGTTACGTTTTCCGCCGGGGGCAGAGCGTCGATCGCCTCGCTGCTGCGGCCAATCAGGCGGGACAGCGCCTCATGCTTTGCGCGCACGCGGCGATAGTCTATGGCCATGACCGTACAGCCGAGCAGAAAAGCCAACGCCGTCGGATACAAAACCGCCGCCAGCGGCAGCCGGTAAAGCGTGAAGGTCACGGCAAAAAGGGCGGCGAAGCCCGCCAGCAGCCATAGATAGCGCCGCCGCTTCCATACATATTGGCCGAAAAATTTCATTTGTCCTCCACGATGTATCCGCTGCCGACGCGGGTGGCGATGAAGCCCTCAAGCCCCGCCGCGTTCAGCTTTTTGCGCAGGCGGTTGATATTGACCGTGAGCGTGTTTTCATCCACGAAGCTGTCCGTTTGCCACAGCCGCTCCATGAGTCGTTCCCGGCTTACCACGCGCCCGGTGTTTTCCATCAGACAAAGCAGGATGCGGTATTCATTTTTTGTCAGTTCCAGCTTTTCACCCCGATAGCGAAGACACTGCTCGCCGGTGTCAAGCACCGCATCGCCGCAGACGAGCGTGGGCGCGCTTTGGGCGAAATCGTAGCTGCGGCGCATGAGCGCCTGAATCTTCGCCATGAGGACCGGGCCGTCAAAGGGCTTGGCGATGAAATCATCCGCTCCCATGTTCACGGCCATCACAATGTTCATGCTGTCGGAGGCCGAGGAGATGAACAAAATGGGCGTTTTGGCCTTTTGACGGATGGAGCGGCACCAGTGGTAGCCATCGTAAAACGGAAGCTTGATGTCCAGCAGCACGATGTGCGGCTGAAAGCGGTCAAAGTCGTCCATCACGCGGCGAAAATCCGCCGGGATGCATACTTCATAGTCCCACGCCTCCGCGAGCGACCGCACCGCCGAGGCAATGCCGGGATCGTCCTCCACCAGTAAAAGCTTATACATGCGCGCCGCCTCCCT
>CAYROZ010000096.1:0-7321 GCA_964426125.1 uncultured Oscillospiraceae bacterium | reverse complement strand
ATGGCGGAGGCGCTTTACTGCGCCATCAGCACCGATACCGGCTGCTTCCGCACGCGCGGCACCACGGCGCGCAGCATGGCCATTGCCGCGAAGCTGCGGGAAACGGGCTTTGATGCGTTCGCGCTCACGCACCGGCTGTTCGAGGTGAAAAGTCCGGCGCGGCTGCGTCTCGAGGCCGCGATCTACGGCGCGATGCGCTATCCGCGGCCCGACACGGCCACGGTGGTCGTCACAAATGAAATGCTGGCATCCTGCGGCGTGCGCGAGGACGATCTGGACAAGATATCCATTCTAACCACGGCGGCGGAGGGCGTGCGCTTTGGGCTGATGCTGCGCGAGCTTCGGGACGGCAGCTGGAAGGTGTCTGTGCGCACGGACGGCAGCGTGCTTGCCGGGGACATCGCGGGCATTTTTCCGGGCGGCGGCGGCCATCCGGACTCCGGCGGCGCCGTGGCCGAGGGCGAGGCCGATGCGCTGATGGCGCAAATGCTCGCGCGCCTGGAAGCGCTGCGCGGGGGATATTAAGTTTTTGTTATATTTTTGTTCCATTGTTGACATTTTTGTTACTAAATGCTATAATGGCCACCTAATACATAAGGAGGAAAAATTCCAAATGAAAAAGTTTCTTGCACTTGCTCTTGCTCTGATGATGGTTCTGGCTCTGTGCGCCTGCGGCGACAAGGCCGAGGAACCCGCCGTTGAGGAAGCCCCCGTGGTCGAGGAAGCTCCTGCGGTCGACGCGGCTCCCGCGGTCGATGCGGCCCCCGCGCCCGAAGGCGACGCCTCCGGCGAGCCCTCCGGTGAGATGGGCGCCAGCGGCGAGATGGGCGGCATGGGCAACCAGAGCACCGATTTCGAGATCACCGTGGACGGCGTGTCCGGCACGGCCCACTATGAAGACGTTGACTCCGGCGACCAGGCCACCAAGACCTTCGTGATCACCTGGGACGGCAAGACCATCAACGGCGCCATCGACAAGGGCGTTTGGACTGCCACCTCCGGCGATGCCGGCGAGCAGGCGGTCGTGGATGCCGTGAAGACGGCTTTCGAGACCAACAATGGCGGCAGCATGGGCCCCAGCGAGGAGCCCGCGGCCTGATTTGGGACCAAATGAAAAAAGCGGAGAGCTTCGGCTCTCCGCTTTCCTTATGCCAAAGCCCCGACCGGGTCCGGTCGGGGCTTTTGGTGTTTTCAGATGATATACATGAGCTTTTTGGCCTCGAACAGAAGCTCGTCGCGCACGTCGGGGTGGGCGATGGCGATCAGATCGCGCGCACGGTCGGACACGCTGCGGCCGCGCAGATGGGCCACGCCGTATTCCGTGACCACATAGTCCGTATAAGTGCGCGGGATGGTCACGGCCGCGCCCGAGGGCAGAACGGATTTGATCTTGCTCGCGCCCTTGTTGGTGGTGGCGTGCATGATGAGGATGCTGCGGCCGCCCTTGGAGTGGGCCGCGCCGTAGGCAAAGTCGAACGCGCCGCCCGGGCCGGAATACTGGCGCGTGCCGATGGTCTCGGAGTTGACCTGGCCGGTCAGATCGATCTCCATGATGGAGTTGATGGAGACCATGTTGTCGTTGGAGCGGATCGTGAACGGATCGGTCACATAGCTGGCCGGGCGGATGCGGCAGTCCTTGTTCTCATGCAGGAACTTGAACAGCTCCGCGCTGCCGCCGGCAAAGCAGAAGGTATGCTCGCCGGGGTTGATGTTCTTGCGCGCGCCGGTCACAACGCCCTTTTCGATCATGGTCATCATGGAGTTGGTGAACATCTCGGAGTGGATGCCGAGGTCGCGCTTATCCATGAGATTGCGGGCGCAGGCGTTCGGCAGCGAGCCGATGCCAAGCTGGATGCAGTCGCCGTCGTGAACGAGCTCGGCGACGTATTTGCCGATCACGTCGTCCGTTTCGGAAAACGGCGCGTCGGGGATGGTGTAGATGTCGTAATCGGCCTCATAAAAGGCGGTGACGTCGCGGATGTTGATCTCCACGCCGCCGCGCACGGTTTGCAGCTTGTGGTTTACCTCCAGAATGATGCGCTCGCAGGAAAGCGGGTCGATGTCGCGCTCCCACATCTGCGAAAGGTTCACCTGGAAGTTGCCGTTTTCATCCATGGGGGTCACGGCGGCAATGTACACGTTGCGGGGGTAGGCGCCGTTATACCAGATGGGCTGGTCGGGCAGGTCGTTCGGCACAAAGGTGCAGTTGCCTTTTTCAATGGCGGGCACCCAGCCCTTGGAGTAGAATGCGGACTGCGTGAGGAAGTGGCCCTTCATGCCGTCGTTTTGCAGGAAGCCAAAATCGGCGCTGCGGCCCTTGAGGATGGTCACGTTTTCCACGCGGCCAGCGATGGTGTGCAGATTTTCGCAGAAAAGGCGGGGCTCGTTGCAGTCTTTGGCGAAGCAGATGTTGTCGCCCGAGCGGATGAGACCGAGCGCCTCGTCAAGCGTGGTGCGCTTGGAAGCGTACATTTCCTGTAGCGTCATGGTTTTGTTTCTCCTGAACGTTTTTTTGTTTCAGTATAGCGAAAAAAACCAGTGATTGCAAGCGTTTGCGGATTTTGGGCCGATTCGGAAGAAAAGGCGGAAAAATCGTCGCGATTCGGCGAAAATGTTTTTCAGCGTCCGCCGCGGCGCAGAAGCACGTCGCGGATGCCCCACAGCTTTTCGGACAGGTCAACGTAGTAGTTGTGGGGGTTTTCAAAGCGCTTGACCTCGTCCCACAGGGTGTCGAGCTGCTCTTTGCAGTAGCTTTGGATGGCGGGCAGATCGGGCTGGTCGTAAACAAGCTTGCCGCCGAGGAACACCGGCACCAGCAGCTCGCGCGCGGTGTAGTCCTCGAGCACCTTGGACTTCCAGGTGGCGTCGGGGTCGAAGATGCGCAGGGGCTTGGAGTCGTCCACGGTCTCGTCGTGCAGGCAGATATAATCGGCCAGCGCCTTGCCGCCGTCGCGGCTGTAAAGACGGTATACCTTTTTAAAATGCGGCAGAGTGATCTTGGCCACGGTTTCGCTGATCTTGATGCGCGGCTCGATCACGCCGTCCTTTTCCACGGCGGCCAGCTTGTAAACGCCGCCGAACACAGGCTCGGAGCGCGCCGTGATCAGCCGCTCGCCCACGCCGAAGCAGTCGATGCAGGCACCCTGGCTGATGATGTCGCGGATGAGATATTCGTCCAGCGCGTTCGAAACGGTGATCTTGCAGCCCGTCCAGCCGGCATCGTCGAGCATTTTGCGCGCCTTGCGTGTCAGATAGGCGAGGTCGCCGGAGTCGATGCGGATGCCGCAGGACGTGATGCCGAGGGGCTTTAGTATCTCGTCAAAGGCGCGGATGGCGTTCGGGATGCCGGAATCGAGCACGTTGTAGGTGTCCACGAGCAGCGTGGCGGCGTGGGGATAGGTCTGGCAGTAGGCGCGGAAGGCCTCCAGCTCCGTGGGGAACATCTGCACCCATGAGTGGGCCATGGTGCCGCCGGCGGGCACGCCGAACAGCTCGTCGGAAATGGTGCAGGCAGTACCGGCGCAGCCGCCGATGTAGGCCGCGCGCGCGCCAAGGATCGCGCCGTCCGCCCCCTGCGCGCGGCGGGAGCCGAATTCCAGAACGGTGCGCCCATCGGCCGAGCGGTTGATGCGGCTGGCCTTGGTGGCAATGAGGCTCTGGTGGTTGAGCGTGCAGAGAAGATAGGTTTCCAGAAGCTGCGCCTGAATGGCGGGGGCCCGCACAGTGAGCAGCGGCTCATGCGGAAAAACGGGGGTGCCCTCCGGAATGGCCCAGATGTCGCCCGTGAAGCGGAAGTTGGCAAGGTACTTTAAAAACTCCTCCGAAAAAATGCCGCGGCCGCGCAGATACGCGATGTCCTCGGGGGAGAAATGAAGATGCTCGATGTAGCGGATCACCTGCTGCAGGCCCGCCGCGATGGCGTAGCCGCCGCCGTCCGGCACCTGGCGGAAGAACAGATCGAAATAGCAGATCTGATCGGCCATGCCGTTTTGCATATAGCCGTTGCCCATGGTAAGCTCGTAAAAGTCGCACATCATGGTCATGTTCAAAGCCTGATCGAAGTCCATAAAAGACCGCCTCCTGTGGGATAATCGTTTCCCATTTGTAATATCGGTTACATATTATAGCGTTGAATTGCAAATAAAGCAATTATATAATGTAAAATGAGTCATCATAGAAACTACAGGCTGAAAATAAAGGAGATAGAGTTTATTATGGAACTGACCATGGAAAGGCAGCGGGAGCTGGAGGCGCTTTGCCGGCGCTTCCGCATCGATGTGCTCACGGCCATCCACGGCGCCCAGTCCGGCCATCCCGGTGGGAGCCTGTCCGCCTGCGAGATCATGACGCTGCTGTATCAGCACCGTATGAATGTGAAGGACCCCAGCGACCCCGAGCGCGACCGCTTCGTGCTTGGCAAGGGCCATGCCGCCCCCATGCTTTACCGCAATCTGGTGGAAAAGGGCTTCATGAGCATGGACGATCTGAACGCCCTTCGCTCGATCGACAGCCCCGCGCAGGGCCATCCCAGCCCGCACACGCCGGGCGTGGATATGCCCTCCGGCCCGCTTGGCATCGGTCTGGCGGCGGCGCAGGGCATGGCGCTTGGTCTGCGTCTGGACGGCTCCAAGGCCCGCGTGTACGCCCTTCTGGGCGACGGCGAGCTGGATGAGGGCGCGGTTTGGGAGGCGGCGGCCTCGGGCGCGAAGTTCGCGCTTTCCAATCTTTGCGCCATCGTGGACTACAACAAGGTCCAGCTTGACGGCACGACCGACGAGATCATGCCCCTGCGCGATCTGGAGGCCAAATGGAAGGCCTTCGGCTGGCACACCATCCGCTGCGACGGCCACGATCTGCGCGCGCTGAACAAGGCGTTCGACGCCGCCGAGGCCTACACCGCCGGCCCCACTGTGATCATTGCGGACACGGTCAAGGGCAAGGGCGTTTCCTTCATGGAAGGCCAGGCCGGCTGGCACGGCAAGGCCATTGACGACGCAAGCTTTGCCAAGGCAATGCAGGAATTGGGAGGTGCGCTGTAATGGGAAGCTCCATTCGTGACATTTACGGTCAGACCCTCGCCGAGCTCGGCGCGGAAAATAACGATATCGTGGTGCTCGACGCCGATCTGTCCGGCTCGACCAAATCCAAGGTCTTTGGGCAGAAATATCCCGAGCGCTTTTTCAACATGGGCATCGCCGAAAGCGATATGGTCGCCTGCGCGGCCGGTCTTGCCAGCGTGGGCAAGATCCCCTTTGTGAACACCTTCACGGTTTTTCTGACCACCATCGGCCTCATCTCCGCGCGCGCGCAGGTGAGCTATGCCAACCTTAACGTCAAGCTCGCCGGTGCCTACTGCGGCATGTCCGACGCGCTGGACGGCGCCACGCACCACGCCACGGAGGACATCGCGGCCATGCGTTCGCTGCCGAATATGCGCATCGTCGTGCCCTCGGACGCCGAGTCCACCCGCTGGGCCACGCGCTGGGCTGTGGACAATTACGGGCCGGTGTATCTGCGTCTGAGCCGCACGGAGTATCCCGACCTTTACCCCGCCGGGGAAAAGTTTGAGCTTGGCAAGGCCAAGGTCGTGCGTGAGGGCACGGACTGCACCGTGTTCGCCATCGGCATTCTGGTGCACAAGGCGCTGGAGGCGGCCAAAATGCTGGCGGCCGAGGGCGTGAGCGTGCAGGTGGTCGATCTTCTGTCGCTCAAGCCCATCGATGCCGAGACCATCGTGTCCTGTGCCAGAGCGACCGGCTGCTGCGTGGTGGCCGAGGAACATCAGATCTATGGCGGCGCGGGCAGCGCCGTGAGCGAAGTTCTGGCCCACGCCGGTGTGGGCGCGCCGACGGAATTTGTGGCCATTCAGGACTGCTTCACGCAGTCCGGCAAGTATGACGCGCTGCTTGAGCGCTATGGCCTGGACGCGGCGGCAGTGGCCGATGCGGTGCGAAAAGCGGTCGGCCGCAAATGATGAAGTTTTTCAGTCCCGGCCGCGTGGAGCTGGCCGGGAACCACACAGACCACCAGAAGGGCCGCGCCATGGCGGCGGCGGTGGAGCAGGGCATGTATGCCGAGGCGGAGCCGAACGGCAGCCGCATTATCCGCATTTCCTCCGAGGGCTATGACCCGGTGGTCGTGGATCTGGACAGACTGTGGCCGGATGAGTCGGAGATCGGCACGCCGGCCGCGCTGGCGCGCGGTGTGGCAGCGGTTTTGACGGATGGCGCGGAGGAGCTGCGCGGCTTTGATGCGTATGTTGTCAGCAAGCTGCCCAGCGGCCGCGGCCTGAGCTCGTCGGCGGCGTTTGCCGTTTTGGTCGGGTGCATGGTCTCGGAGTTTGCCGAGGGCGCGTTTTTCGCGCCGGAGGAGCTGGCCAAGGCGGCGCGCAAGGCGGAAAACCGCTGGTTCGGCAAGCAGAGCGGTCTGCTTGACCAGCTGGCCTGCGCCATGGGCGGGGCGATCTATGTGGATCTTCTGGCCTCGCGCATCATACGCATGGACTGCGATTTTTCCGGCATGGGTCTGGCCATGTGCCTGACGGACACCGGCGGCAGCCATGCCGGCGCTTCGGCGGCCTACAGCCAGATCGCAGAGGATATGAGCTCGGTGGCGCGGGTGTTCGGCCAGCAGTGGCTGGCCAAGGTGCGCCCGGTGGACTTTGACGAGCAGTGGCCGGCCCACAAAACGGAACTTCCCTGGATGCGGGCCCGGCATTTCTTCGATGAGTGCCGCCGCGCCGCGTCCATGGCGGACGCGCTCGGTCTGCGCGACGGCGGGCGGTACATGGAGCTGATGAACGAATCCGGGCGCAGCTCCGAGCAGCTTTTGAAGAATATCATCGATCCCTCCTGCGGCGAGGGTCTGGCCACGGGGCTGGCGCTTTCGGCGCGCCTGCTGGACGGACGCGGCGCATGGCGTGTTCATGGCGGCGGCTTTGCCGGCTGTGTGCAGGCGCTGATGCCGGAGGAACTGCTGGAACCCTACACGGCGGCAATGGACGCCTTTTTCGGCCCCGGAAGCTGCCAGCCGGTGCGTATCCGCGCAAAGGGCGCCGGCCGCATCGACAACACATAACCATACCGGGTGCGCCATTCCAGAGCAGCTTTGGCGCACAGCACAGACCCGATCGCGCAAAGAAAACAGGCGGTCGGGTCTTTGTCCAAATGCAAAAACCCAAAATATACAAGGAGGAGAAAGGAACATGAAGAAGGTACTGTCAGTCGCGCTGGCGCTGTGCCTGCTGCTGGGCGTGAGCGCCTTTGCGGCGAGCGGCAAGGCGATTGGCGACTGTGCGATGACGCCGGCGGCGTTGGCCGCA
>CAYROZ010000095.1:0-7347 GCA_964426125.1 uncultured Oscillospiraceae bacterium | reverse complement strand
CCTTCTTCTCCATGTCCGGCTCGGAATTTGTGGAGATGTTCGTGGGCATGGGCGCGAGCAAGGTGCGCGACCTGTTCAAGCAGGCCAAGGAAAAGGCCCCCTGCATCGTGTTCATCGACGAGATCGACGCCATCGGCAAAAAGCGCGACGCCGGCCTTTCCACCAACGACGAGCGCGAGCAGACGCTCAACCAGCTTTTAACGGAGATGGACGGCTTTGAGGGCAACAACGGCGTGATCATTCTCGCGGCGACGAACCGGCCGGAATCGCTTGACCCCGCGCTGACCCGTCCGGGCCGCTTTGACCGGCGGGTTCCGGTGGAGCTGCCGGATCTGAAGGGCCGCGTGGAGATACTGAAGGTCCACGCCAAGAAGATCAAGCTGGCCGAGGATGTGGATTTTGAAAAGATCGCGCGCATGGCGGCGGGCGCTTCCGGCGCGGAGCTTGCCAACATTGTAAACGAGGCGGCCCTGCGCGCCGTGCGCGACGGACGGCGCTTTGCCACGCAGGCCGATCTTGAGGAGAGCATCGAGGTGGTCATCGCGGGCTACCAGAAGAAAAACGCCATCCTGACCGACCATGAAAAGCGCATCGTGGCCTACCATGAGATCGGTCACGCACTGGTGGCCGCCATGCAGAGCCATTCCGCGCCCGTGCAGAAGATCACCATCGTACCGCGCACGTCCGGCGCACTGGGCTACACCATGCAGGTGGACGAGGGCGAGCATTATCTCATGAGCCGCGAGGAGCTTGAAAACAAGATCGCCACGCTCACGGGCGGCCGCGCGGCGGAGGAGGTCGCCTTCGGCAGCGTGACCACCGGCGCGTCCAACGACATCGAGCAGGCCACAAAGCTGGCCCGCGCCATGCTCACGCGCTACGGCATGAGCGAGGATTTCGACATGGTGGCGCTGGAAACGGTCACGAATCAATATCTCGGCGGCGATGCGTCGCTGGCGTGCTCGGCGCAAACGCAGGCGCTGGTGGACACGAAGGTGGTGGAGCTTGTGCGCGCGCAGCATCAGAAGGCGCTCGGCATCCTGAACGAAAACCGCGCAAAGCTCGACGAGCTGGCCGCGTTCCTGTACGAAAAGGAAACCATCACCGGCGAGCAGTTCATGGAAATACTGAAAAAAGAAGCGTAAAGCAAAATCCCCATGCGGCGAGTCCGCATGGGGATTTTTGTGCTCCCTAAAAAACAAAAGCATCCAATCGGGTATGGAACCGGTTGGATGCTTTTTGGGGAGAAAAAATCGGTGGTAAGATAGAGAGGATAATGGTAAGAGAAACCCGACATTGAAGCAATACGATCGGAGAAAGCAGAAGTACAGACAAGTTCGGCTGGTCTGAAGCCATCCATACGCCTTGGTCTCATCTGTGATCGTATTTTAAATAACAAAGCTAAACTGAAACGAAACAGCCCTCTTGCCAAAAGGCCGCGCATGGCGGTATGATACAGGGAGGAGCAGAACAGGGGGCAGCTATGGACCGGAAGGAAAGAAAGGCAAATCTTCTTCTGCTGGCGGCGGTGGCCTTCATTGCGGCGGCGGGACTGCTGGCTGTCGGGCCGCTGCGCGCGGTGCTGGCACAGCCGGACAGGCCGGTATCCGCCGTGCAGGAGCGCGCTTTGGAGTCGGAAAGCCTGCCGGAGGGCGCCGGATGCACGATCGAGATCCGCTGCGACGGTTTGACGGACGCGATGCTTCCGGAGGGGAAAACCGCGCCGGAGGACGGCTGCCTGTTATCGGCGCGAACGGTGGCGCTGGAGGATGGCGACACGGCCTTTGATGTGCTGCGGCGCGCGTGCGAGACGGCGGGGCTTGCGCTGGAATGCTCGTTTACACCGCTTTACGGAAGCTATTATGTGGAGGGTATTGGCAATCTTTACGAATTCGACGGCGGGGCGACCTCCGGCTGGGTGTTTTCCGTAAACGGCGGGGAACCGGCCAAAAGCAGCTCGGCTGTGACGCTGGCGGATGGGGACACGGTGGTTTGGCGCTATAGCCTTGCCCCGGGGCAATGAAGCATATGGTTGCAATCAAACGGCGAAGGCGGTAAAATAAAACCGCCTTTGTGGTTTATAAGGGGTGAAACATGGATACAGGCTTTGCCGCGTGTCATCCGGCGGTCAATTTCATATTTTTCGCGGCTGTCATCGTGGGCGGAATGTGCTTTGTTCATCCATGGTTTCTGGCGGTGTCGCTGGCGGCGGCGCTGGTGTATTATGTGCTGCTGCGCGGGCGGCGCGCGGTGCGCACGCTGGCGTGGCTGGTGCCTGTGTCGCTGGTCGTGTGCGCGGCGAATCCCGTGTTTGTTGCGCGCGGCGATACGGTTTTGTTCACGTGGCTTGGCGCGCGTGCATTCACGCTGGAGGCGCTGCTGTATGGTTTTGCGTCCGGCGCGATGTTTTTCACGGTCGCGCTGTGGTTTGGCTGCTTCAACGCCGTGATGACGGAGGATAAGCTGCAGCATCTGTTCGCGCCGCTGGCGCCGGCGCTGGCGCTGGCCTTTTCCATGACGCTGCGGCTGGTGCCGTCGTTTTCGCGCCGGGCGGCGCAGATTGCCCATGCGCGCGCGTGCATCGGCAAAGGCTCGGCGGAGGGCACGCGGCGCGAGCGCGTGGAGCATGGCGCGCAGGTTTTGTCCGCGCTGACCGGCTGGGCGCTGGAGGGCGCGGTGGAGACGGCCGATTCCATGCGTGCGCGCGGCTGGGGCTGCGGAAGCCGCAGTCGCTTCGCCCTGTGGCGCTTTGGACGGCGGGAGGCTGTGCTCAGCGGCGTGATGGCGGCGGCGCTGGCTGCGCTGATCACGGGCGCGGCCGCGGGCGGCGCGCGGATGGTTTATTATCCGGCTGTGACCCTGCCGCCGTGCGGCGGCTGGACGGCGCTGGGACTGGGCGGCTATGGCCTGCTTTGCTTTTTGCCTTCGCTTTTGACGATTTGGGAGGAGATATCATGGCGCATATCGAGATCGAAAATTTAACGTTCCGCTATCCCGAGGGCGCGAAAAACGCGCTGGACGGCGTGACGCTCTCGGTGGACTCGGGGGAATATATCTGCCTGTGCGGCCGCTCCGGCAGCGGCAAGACCACGCTGATGCGCCATCTGAAGCCCGCGCTCACGCCCCACGGCGAGCGGAGCGGGACAGTGCGCCTGGAGGGGCGGGATATCGCCTCGCTCGATGCGCGCGAGCAGAGCGCGCGCATTGGCTATGTGATGCAGAACCCGGACAGCCAGCTTGTCACGGACAAGGTGTGGCATGAGCTGGCCTTCGGACTGGAAAGTCTCGGCTGCGACGAGCGCACGATGCGCCTGCGCGTGGCGGAGATGGCGAGCTATTTTGGCATACAGGACTGGTTCCACCGCCCGGTGGCGGAGCTTTCCGGCGGCCAGAAGCAGCTGCTCAATCTCGCTTCTGTGATGGCGATGCAGCCGGAGGTGCTCATTCTCGACGAGCCCACCAGCCAGCTCGACCCCATTGCGGCGGCGGATTTTCTAAACACCATCGCAAAGATCAACCGCGAGCTCGGCACCACGGTGATTTTGTCCGAGCACCGGCTGGAGGATGCCTTGCCGGCGGCGGACCGTGTGGTCGTGATGGAGGAGGGGCGCATCGCGGCGGATGCGCCGCCGCGCGAGATCGGGGCGATCCTTTCGGGCCAAAACAGCCCCATGACGGTGTCGCTGCCTGCGCCGGTGCGCATTTATCTGGCAAGCGGCAGCGCGCAGTCCTGTCCGCTCACGGTGCGCGAAGGACGCGGCTGGCTCAGCCGTGAAACCGCCGCGCTGCCGGTGGTGTCCGGCCCGGAGGACGAAGCGCCCTATGCCGAGCCGGAGAACGCGGCCTTGACGCTTTCGGAGCTGTGGCTGCGGTATGAAAAAAACGCGCCGGACGTGCTGCGGGGCACCAGTCTTTCCGTTGCGCGCGGCACGCTGCACGCCGTCGTGGGCGGCAATGGCAGCGGCAAATCCACCATGCTCAAGGCCATCTGCGGCATCGCGCGGCCTTACCGCGGCAAGATCGTCATCGAGGGCAAGCGACTGGAAAAATACAAAAGCGCGGAGCTTTTTGACGGCTGTCTCGCCATGCTGCCGCAGGACCCGCAGAGCCTTTTTGCCAAAAAGACCGTGCGCGCAGAGCTGGAGGAAATGCTGGACGGCACGCGCCATACGGCGCAGGAGAAGGCCGAGCGCATCGAGTCGGTCGTGCACTTATGTGAGCTGGAGGCCATTCTGGACAGCCATCCGTATGATCTGTCCGGCGGCGAGCAGCAGCGCGCGGCGCTTGCGAAGGTGCTTTTGTGCCAGCCGCGCCTCCTGCTGCTCGATGAGCCCACCAAGGGCATGGACGGCCTTTTCAAAAATGCCTTTGCCGCGCTGCTGGGACGGCTGAAAGCGCAGGGCGTGACGATCGTGATGGTTTCGCATGACGTGGAATTCTGCGCCTCGTGGGCGGATGCGGTGTCGATGTTTTTCGATGGCGGCATCGTTACCACGAACACGCCGCGCCGCTTTTTTGCGCAAAACAGCTTCTATACCACGGCGGCAAACCGCATGAGCCGCCATGTGTTCCCCCGCGCTGTCACGGCGGAGGATGTGGCTGCGGCGCTGCGCGAGAGCCGGGAGGCGGGCCGTGGATAAGAAAAAAATATCGCTGCGGCGCGTTTTGGGCTGGTGCGCCGTGCTTTTGGCGGTGCCGGGGACGATATGGCTCGGCTGGCGCTATGCCGCTCGGCAGTATTATGTGGTGAGCCTGTTTGTTTTGCTGTGGTCGATGCTGCCGTTTTTCCTGCTGTTTGAAAAGCGAAAGCCGCAGGCGCGGGAGCTGGTGGTCATCGCGGTGATGGCGGCGCTGGCGGCGGCGGCCCGCGCGGCGTTTATCTGGGCGCCGTCGTTTAAGCCCATCACGGGCATTGTGATCATTGCGGGCGTGGCCCTCGGTGCGGAGGCCGGGTTCCTGACCGGCGCGCTGGCGGCGTTTGTGTCCAATTTTCTGTTCGGTCAGGGCGTATGGACGCCGTGGCAGATGTTCGCGTTCGGCATCGCGGGCTTTTTGGCCGGGGGTTTGCGCGCGGGCGGGGTCCTGCCGGAAAAGCGTGTGCCGCTCACGGTCTTCGGCGCGGCGGTCGTCATGCTCCTTGTCGGCCCCCTGCTTGACACCTGTACGTTGTTCACGATGCAAAGCGAGGTCACGCGCGCGGCTGCGGCGGCCATTTATCTTTCGGGTCTGCCGTTCAACGCCGTTCATGCCGTGGCCACGGCGCTGACGATATGGTTTTTGTCCGGCCCGCTGCTGGAAAAGCTGGGACGGCTGCGGACAAAATACGGCTTGATGGAGGGCGGACATGCGCTTTGACAGCTACCATCCCGCCATCAACCTTCTGTATTTTGCGGCGGTCATCGCGGCGGCGGCGGTCTTCGACCACCCGTGCTGCATCGCGGCGGCGTATGTCTGCTCGTTTCTCTATTCCACGGCGCTGGGCGGACGGCGGGCGCTTGTGTTTGATCTGACGCTCATCCCGCTGGGGGCGGCGTTCGCGCTTTTCTATGCCTCCTACCGCCACTTTGGCGTGACGGTGCTGGCCATGAACTTCATCGGCAACCAGATCACACTGGAGGCGCTGGTGAGCGGCGTGGTGATGGCGGCGAAGACGGCGAGCGTTTTGATGTGGTGCTCGTGCTTTTTGCGGGTGTTTTCCAGCGACAAGCTGGTGTATCTGCTCGGGCGGGCCGCACCGCGGCTGGCACTGTATCTGGCGGTGGTGCTGCGGGCCGTGCCGCGCATGGCGGAGCGCTGGCGGACCGTGTCGCGTGCGCGCAGCGGGGCCGGACGGGGCCTTGGGCAGGGAACGCCGGGGCAGCGCGTGCGGCATTTCGGCGGCATTTTGTCCATTGTGACTACATGGACGCTGGAGGACTTCGTGGAAAGCGCGGCGAGTATGCAAAGCCGCGGCGCGGCGCTGAAGGGGCGCACGGCCTTTTCCATCTATCGCTTTGATAACCGCGACCGCGCGCTGGTTTTGGTTCTGGCGGCGCTGATCACAACGCAGCTGATGGCCTGGCTGCTCGACCAGACGAAGGCGCTGTATGATCCCCTCATCGTGGTAAATCCCGTCACGCCGGTGAGCTTTGTTTTTTACGCGCTGTATGCGCTGTTGGGGCTTTTGCCATGGCTGTTGCAGCTGCTCGGCGCGCTGCGCTGGCGGCGACGGATCGAGAAAAAATACCGCTGACACACATTTTCGGTGCGTCAGCGGTAATTTTTTTATTATTTCCCGCAGCCTCCGGGGCAGTTGGCGCAGTTTCCGCCGCAGCTGGAGGCTTTGTTTTTGCGGATGCTCCGGATGGCGAGCGCTGCCGCCAGCACGATCGCGGCGAGCAGAAGGGCGGTCACAGTGTTCATATCACACCCCCAGGGCCAAAAGCATACCGCCCAGATGGGTCAGCAGCGCGAATACCCACGCGATGGCGCACTGGCCGATCACCACGCCTGCGGCCCATTTGCCGCCAAGCTCGCGCCGGACGGAGGCGATGGCCGCGACGCAGGGCGTATACAAAAGGCAGAACACCAGAAGCGACGCCGCGCCCACGGGACTGAGCACGGCCTGAAGCGCCGCGTCCGTTCCAAACAGCACCGACAGCGTGGATACCACGCTTTCCTTGGCCATGAAGCCCGCGATGAGTGCGGTGCTGATGCGCCAGTCGCCAAAGCCGAGCGGCTGAAACAGCGGCGCAATGACGCCCGCCACAAGGGCCAGAATGCTGTCGTGGCTGTCGGACACGGGATTGAGACGCAGGTCGAAGCTTTGCAAAAACCAGATCACGATGCTTGCCAGAAAGATCACGGTGAATGCGCGGTGGAGGAAATCCTTGGCCTTTTCCCACAAAAGCTGCGCCACGTTGCGCGCGCCGGGCATACGGTAGTTCGGCAGCTCCATCACAAACGGCACGGCCCCGCCGCGAAAAGCGGTGTGCTTGGCCACGATGGCCGCGAGTATGCCCACGGCGATGCCGACAAAATACAGCCCCACCATGATAAGCCCCGCGTGAGAGGGGAAAAACACGGCCGTGAAAAAGCCGTAGATGGGCAGCTTTGCCGTGCAGCTCATGAAGGGTGTGAGCAAAATGGTCATCTTGCGGTCGCGCTCGGACGGCAGCGTGCGGCTGGCCATCACGCCGGGCACCGTGCAGCCAAAGCCCACGAGCATGGGCACGATGCTGCGGCCGGAAAGTCCCAGCTTTCGCAGAGGCTTGTCCATCACGAACGCGATGCGCGCCATGTAGCCGGAGTCCTCCAGCAGGGACAGGAAGAAAAACAGCGTTACGATGATGGGCAGGAAGCTCAAAA
>CAYROZ010000094.1:0-7479 GCA_964426125.1 uncultured Oscillospiraceae bacterium | reverse complement strand
TGTTCGATCTCTTACATTGTTTAATTTACAAGGTACACCCGCTTCTCGCTTTTGAAGTTTCCCTCTCCGCGAGGCGCTTTGCTAATATACCACCTGAAAACGAGAATGTCAACACTTTTTTGAAAAAAATAAAGTTTTTTTCATCTTTTTTTGATTTTCGGAGAAACTAACTTTATGTTGAAGCTTTTCAAAAATAAAACACAAGATATAGACCCCCATCCGCTGCCCCATCCGGAGTACGATATACCCATTTCGGTTTCCGGCGTGCAAAAATTATTTTCTGACTGTGCCGATCTGCAAACGAGGCGCGTTTTTTTCGGCGGCACGGACGAGCCGATATGGGTGTGCTGGATGGACGGGCTGACCGACGGCGCGGAGGTGGCCGAGCAGGTCATCCGCCCGCTGACAGACCCGGCGCGCTTTCCGAAGGGCGGACCGAAACCGCTGGAGGCGGCGGCGCACGGACTGATATACGCCGGGAGCATGACCCGCTGCGATTCGATGGATGCGCTGGCGGCAGCGCTGCTGAGCGGCAGTGCGGCACTGCTGGGCGAGGGCTGCGCCCTGTGTTTTGAGGTGAAAAGCCGCAGCCGCCGCTCCGTTTCCGAGCCGCAGGCGGAAAAGACCGTGAAGGGCGGCAAGGACGCCTTCGTGGAGACGCTGCGGGTGAACACGGCGCTGGTGCGAAACCGGCTGCGCACGCCGAAGCTGAAGCTGCGGCAGACGGTCGTGGGCCGCAAAAGCCGCACGGATGTGAGCATACTGTGGATCGACGGCGTGGCGAAGGCGGAGACGGTGACGCTGGTGCAAAAGCGGCTCGACCGGATCGACGCGGACGCGCTTTTGCAGGCGGATCTGCTGGAATCGGCGCTGGCAGACACGCCGCGCTCGCCTTTTCCGCAGGTGATGCACACGGAGAGGGCGGACGCGTTCAGCATGGCGCTGCTGCGCGGGCAGGTGGGGCTTTTGGCGGAGGGGCTCCCGCTGGGCTTTCTGGCCCCGGCCACGCTGCCGGCGATGCTGTGCACGGCGGAGGATGGCTCGCAGCACTTTCTCATTGCCTCGGCGCTGCGGCTTCTGCGCTGGACGGCGCTTTTGCTCACGTTGTTTCTGCCGGCGCTGTATGTGGCCACGGCGATGTATCACCAGGAGATGATCCCGCTGAAGCTGCTTTTGTCCGTGATCGAATCGAAGCAGAACGTGCCATATCCCACACCGATCGAGATTTTGGGGATGCTGGTCGCCTTTGAGCTTTTGCAGGAGGCAGGGCTGCGGCTGCCGGACTCCATCGGGCAGACCGTGAGCATCGTGGGCGCGCTGATCGTGGGCCAGAGCGCCGTGGAGGCGCGCGTGATCAGTCCGATCGCCGTGATCGTGGTGGCGGTGACGGGCATTGCGGGCTTTACCATCCCCAATCAGGATCTGGCCGCAACGCTGCGGCTGGGGCGCTTTGGGATGGTGCTGGCGGCCATCGCGGCGGGGATGTTCGGCGTGGTGGCGGCGGCCACGGCGCTTTTGTGGCATCTGTGCTCGCTGGAGAGCTTCGGCGCGGACTATATGTCACCGCTTTCGTCCGGACGGATGCGCGACGGCGCGGGCGTTTTGACCCGGGTGCCGGAAAGCAAGGCCCGCTTCCGGCCGGAGGAGACGGCGGGCTGGGACAAAAGGAGGCGCGCGCCGTGAGGCGGCTGGGTATACTATTTATTATATGTGCGATGCTGCTGTGCGGCGGCTGTCAGGGCAGCATTTACTCAAACTACCGCGACGTGGAGCGCCTGCAGCCCGTGCAAACGCTGGGCATCGACGTGCAAAGCGGCAGCGTTTGCGTGGCGGTGGCGGCCGGCGAGGGACAGGGCGAGGGCATTCCCGCCGTTTTGCGCCAGAGCGCCGAGAGCGTGGAAACGGCGCTGGTGCAGCTGCAAAACGCTTTTCCGGAGGCCCAGCCATACTATGCCCATGTGCAATACATCCTGTTCGGCAGCCAGGCGGCAGAGCAGGGGATGGGCCAGTGGCTGGAATGGATCGAGCGCAGCCCGAAGATGCGGCTGGATGCGCTGGCGTTCATCGTGCGCGGCGAGGCGGGAGACTTGATCCTGTCCGCGGCCACGCAGGGCGGCGGCACGGCGGAAAAGCTGGAGAGCCTGGATTTTGAGCTGCGCACGCTGGGCGAGGGCATGGCGGTTTCCGTGCGGTCGCTGGCTTCGGCGCTGGCGCAGGAGGGCACGGGGCTTTGCGGCGCGATACGGTGCGCCGACGAGAGCGGCAGCATCCGCTTTGACGACTCCGCCAGCATCCAGCCGGCGGGCTTCGCCGTGTTCCGGGACGGCGCGCTGTGCACCTTCATTGAGCAGCAGTACGCGCCGGCCGTGCTGCTTCTGCTTGGCCAGCCGCAGGGCGCGCGCATCCCGCTCGACGACGGCGTGACGATGCGGCTTGGCAGCGGACGCACGCGCGTTTCCTTTGACGGCGCCACGGCGCACATCGCGTGCGAGGTGGAGGCCGTGATCGTGGAGGCGGCGGATATGACCGACGTGGACGCGCTCGGCGAGCGTCTGGGCGCGCAGCTTGCCGGGCAGATCGAGCGCGTGATGGCGCTGGAAGCGTCGCTCGGCTGTGATTTTCTCGGTCTTCTGGACGGCCGCAGTCCGGAGGCGCTTGCGATGGATGTTTCCGTTGACGTACACGCGGAGCACAGCTACGGTCTGCGGCCGCAGGAGGGAGGACAAACGCGATGACAAGGCGGCAATTCGCCGCGTGCGCGGCGCTGGGGCTGCTTTCGCCGATGATCCGGGTGCTGCCGGGGGCGGCGGTGCGGCTGGGCGGCGCGGGCGGCTGGCTGAGCGCGGTGCCGGCCTTTGGGCTCACCACGGCCTTTGCGGCGTTCATATTTTATTTTCTGCGCCGGACGGACGGCGGGATGGGCGATTTGTTTCTGCGCTGTCTGGGGCCGGTTTTCGGGCGCGCGGCGCTGCTTTTATACGGCGCGGCCTTCCTGCTTTATGCGGGGTTTCTGCTGCGCGTGGGCGCGGACCGCTTCGTGACGACCGTGTATCCGGACAGCGGCCCGGTGGTTTTTTACACAGTGATGCTGCTGCTTTGTCTGATGGCGGCGCTGGGGCGGCTGCGGGCGCTGGGACGCACGGCGGTGATTTTGCTTTCGCTGATGCTGGGAGTTTTGGCGCTCACGTTTCTCTCGGCGCTGGAAAACGTGCAGGCGGACAATCTGCGCCTGGACGCGGCGGATGTGCCGGGCGTGCTTCTCGGCTCGCTGCCGATCGTGAACGTGGGGGCCTTTTCCGCGTGTCTTACGTTTCTGATGCGCTATTCGGGCGACCGCGAGCGGCGGCTGGGGCCGTATCTGCCGTGCTTTGCCGGGCTGGGGCTGCTGTGCTTTCTTTTGTGCTTAACGGTGGTGGGAAGCTTCGGCGCGGCGCTGACGGGGCGGATGATCTATCCGTTTTTCATCATGGCGCGCGATCTGTCCGTGTTCAGTCTCGGCTCGCGCATCACGGCGCTGATCGTGGCGATGTGGGTGTTTTCGGATTTTTGTCTGGGCACGCTGCTGCTGCGCTGCTGCCACGAGGCGCTGCGGCTGTGCTTTTCGCTGCCGGAGGTGGAATCGGAGGCGTATTTCTCGCTGCGAGACGGGCGGTGGCTGCTGGCGGCGGAGGGGGCGCTGGTGTGGCTCGCGGCGCACTTTATCGCGCCGGATACCTTTGTTTTGCAGCACTGGTCGGACACGGTGATCCCGCTTATGTACGCCGGGTTTTCACTGGTGGGGCTGCCGCTGGTGTGGCTGGTGGGAAAGGCGCGCAAAAGGATATAAAAAAAGGCGGCACAAACGTGCCGCCCGAGGATAGTATATGGAATGATTTACGCCGGTTCGCTGTTGGTCTGGGCTTCGAGAAGACCGGCAAAGCGCTCGATCACGGCGGCCACCTGCGCGCGGGTAGAGGTACCGGCGGGCTCCAGCGTGGAAACGCCGGAGGCAGGGTCCAGAACGCCGGACACGATGCCGTTTTCCACCGCCCAGCACAGCGCATCCTGCGCCCAGAACTGTGCCGCCGCACCATCCGGGAAGGCAGCCAGATCGCCCTCGGCTTCGGTGTTCAGCCCGACATGGGCCGCATAGCGGCACAAAAGCGTCACCATCTCCTGGCGTGTGAGCGCGCTGCCAACGCCGAACTGGCCGCCGCCGATGCCCGTGACGATGTTATTCTCCGCGCCCCACAAAACCGCGTTATAATACCAGCTCGCGCTGTTTTTCACATCGGAAAAGGGGCTTTCGCCGCTGACGGCGGGTTCACCGGCCAGCCGGTACAAAACCACCACAAACATCTCGCGGTTCATGGCATCCAGCGGGGCAAACCGGTTGTTCCCCATGCCGAGAAACAGCCCCCGGCGCACCACAAAATCCACGTGGTCGTGGTACCAGGCGCTTTCGGCCACGTCCGTAAATTCCACCGGCGCGGTCGTGGTTGTGTTCGATTCGGATTTTGTATAGCGGAAGTTCAGATCGACCGCGTCGCTGATGCCGCTCACGCTGCCGTTTTCGGAAAACTGCCACATGGTATAAACCGGCGAAATCGTCGCCTTGCTGTACCACTGCGCGTGCCACACCTCGTAGCCCGCGTCCGCAATGGCCGCCGCATCGAGCGGGAAGGTGCAGAAGCCGGCATAAACACCCGCCTTGTAGCCCGCCTGCTCAATGGCCTCGCAGAAGGCCAGCGCGATTTTGGTGTGCTCCTGCTTGCTAAGTTCGGCGTCGTACAGGCGTCCGGCGTCGTTTACATACTCCATGTCCATATAGATCGGCAGCTTCAAAAGCCTGGCCCAATCACCGAGCAGACGGATCGCCTCCGCCGCCTCCTCGCGCGCTTCCTCCTCCGTTACCGCCTGGGAGAAGAAATACGCACCGGTCTCGATGCCCTGGGCAATGGCGCCCCTGAGATTTTTCTCCATGGTTTTATCGGCATACAGAAGCCCGCTTTGGCTAAAGCGCCCGCCGACGCGCACGATGGCAAAATCCACACCGTCGCCCTTGACGCGGCTCCAGTCAACGCTGCCCTGGAAAACGGAAACATCGATGCCCTTGGACAGGCTGTGCGCGGCATAGCCGCTGTTGTGCTGATAGGCGTCGAGCGCATTGAGCTTCACGCCTCCGGCCGCGCCGTCCAGCGAAAAGGCCGCGACCGCCGCCGGCTCCGAGGCATACAGGCCAGCCGAGGCAAAGCCCTCCGTTTCCGCCGATTCAAGAAATTCCACCGGCTCGACCGGCTCGCCTTCCGCCGCCAGTGCCCCCGGCATGACCGCCGCTAAAAGGGCCAGACACAGCAGCAGACAAAGCAATTTCTTCATGGACCTCATCCCCCAATGGTTACAAAATCGTAACAATTATAACATCCTTGTTTCCGTTTCGCAAGCCCTTTTGCAAAAAACAGCGAACATCCCCATCGGATGCTCGCTGCTTTTGTTTATAGTTCTCGTCAGACCGCGGGCTCTGTGCTCGGCTCGCCGGAGGCAGGCTCCTCAGACGCGGGCTCCTCAGACGCGGGCTGCTCGGTCTCGGCGGTCTCGGCCGGGGCGTCCACGGCGAAGGCATCGACCAGATTAAAGCCGATAAATTCCGGCTCCCACTCCAGCTGCGCCGAAGCGATCCAGCCGGTTTCGCCGTTGATGAGCTCCAGATACCGCTGCGAGGCGGCATAATAGCGCAGATCGCACAGCTTGGCCATGGCGGTCTCGTAATACACCGGCGCATCGGCCGCGAGCGGCACGCGCATCACCAGCACGGCAGCGCCGTCCGCCGCCACACAGGCATAGCCGTAGTCCTCCAGCGCCAGCGCCGCGTTATACACGGCGGAGTCGACACTGCCGATGGACACGTCGTCCGTGTTCACAGCGCGGGACGCGCCATAGACATCCAGATCGCTGTTTTCGTTATACTGCGCGTAAAGCTGGCCGAACAGTTCCTCCCGGGCTGCGTTGTCCACCGCCGCACCAAGCTGGGCGGCCAGGGGCTCAAGCACGGAGGTATCGACCGGCGCGGTTTCGGTCTCGGCTTCGCCGGAGGCCTCGGTCTGTTCCGGATAGATGCAGATCTGGCGCAGCTGCACATAGCCGTTTTCCTTGCCGTAGGCGAGCACTTCCTCCTCCGTCAGATCGGCGCCGTCCACGCCGTAGAAGAAGGAAAAGCCCTCGCTGTAAAGCTCATCGACGCGGTTGAACCAGTCGTACAGCTCCTCCGAGCAGAACAGCGCCGCGAGATTATCCAGAAACTGCTGCTTGTCGCCGGAGAAATAGTTGTCGATCATGGCCTGCTTGACGGCCTGCACATATTCCTCGCCCTCGGCAGACAGCGTGACGCCCTCGGCCGTGAGATGGCTGTAAACGCAGTGATACTGGGCCAGAACGGTAAGCGCGTAGGAAAGCACATAATCGCCGCAGGCGGCCTCGTTTCCGGCGCTGTCGCGGATTTTGGCGTTCCAGTCGGTGATGGCGCTGCCGGCAGCGGACTGCAGGCCGGCCGTCACGTTGGCCAGCTCATAGAAAAGCTCCTGCCAGGTGATGGGCTCACCATCGACACGGATGACCACATCGGACGGGTCGTGCTGCGCATAGGCCGCCGCCCAGTCAAGCCCCGCGGACACGGTTTGCTCGGTTTCGGTCGTTTCCGGCTCGGGCTCCGGCGTCACGGCGGTCAGCTCCGTGGTGTCGTCTTCATAGCTTTCGATGCGCGTTTCGGCCGAGCAGGCGCAAAGCGCCAGCAGCAATACCGCACACAGCAGCAGGGCAGTCAGTTTCTTCATTTGTTTCAAACCCTTCTTTTTCGTTTTGTCACCGGCATTATAGCACAGATGTGCGCGCCGGATGATGCCAAATTATGAATTTTTCGCGCCCGTGGCCTGATAATCGCGGATAAATTCCCGCGCCTGCTCCAAAACGCGGCGGCTGGAACGCAGACGCATGGCCACGGCGGGCTTGCCGCCGGCCTCCACCTTCACAAGACCCTTCCACGCGGGCTTTGCATACAGGGCGCTGATGCGCGCAAAATCAAAGTCGCGGAACACAAAGCGCAGCGCGCCGCCCTTTTGCACGACCTCGGCAATGCCCGCCGCGGAGGCCTCGCCGCGCAGGAGCGCGACCTGGATGAGACTGTTCACGCTGGCAGGCGGGTCGCCGAAGCGGTCGCAAAGCTCCTCTGTGAGGTCGTCGGCCTCCGCCTCCGAGCGGATGAGCGCGATGCGGCGGTAAAGATCCATGCGCTGCTCCGACGAGCGGACATAGTCGTCCGGGATGGACGCGGAAACGGACAGATCGGCCGAGCACTCCGTTCGCACGGGGGCTGGCTCGCCGCGCGCCTCCTGCACTGCCTCGGACAAAAGCTTCATGTACATATCGAAGCCCACATCGATCATGTGGCCGGACTGCTCCGCGCCGAGCAGGTTACCCGCGCCGCGAATCTCCAGATCGCGCATG
>CAYROZ010000093.1:0-7493 GCA_964426125.1 uncultured Oscillospiraceae bacterium | reverse complement strand
CCTATACGGCGCGAAGGCCTCCATGGAGCTGGCGGGCAGCACCCTGATGCCAAAGCTCAGGCAGATCGCCGAAAGCCGCGGTCTGCCGGAGTGCAAACCGGAGGACATGACGCCCGAGATCATGGCGGAATGCGCCGAGTATCTGGCCGAGTGCGCGCTGGTGAGCAAAAACTGCGGGTTTGATATGTGTCTGGTCCACATGGCCTACGACGCGCCGCTTGGCGGACGCTATCTTTCGCCGCACCACAACCGCCGCACGGATGAATTCGGCGGCTGCGCGGAAAACCGCGTGCGCTGGCCGCGCATGGTGTTTGAAGCCATCCGTGCCAAGTGCGGCCGGGACTTCCCCATCGAGCTGCGTCTTTCCGGCGCGGAACCGCAGTTTGACGACGGCATCCGCATCGAGGACACCATCGAGGTCGTGGGCCTTTTGAAGGACGTTGTGGACATCTTCGAAATTCACGGCGGGGACGTCACCTGGGCCCACAGCACCGGCTTTGAAGGGCGCAAGCCCTTCGCAAGCTGGGCCGCTGCCGTGAAGAAGGCGCACCCGGACACGCTGGTCGCCGCCGTGGGCGGACTGCAAAATCTCGACGAGATCGAGCAGATCCTCGCCGAGGGACAGGCCGATCTGATCTCCATGGCCCGCGCCTGGATCGCCGACCCCAATCTGGGTCTCAAGGCGGAGCAGGGCCGCGGCGAGGATGTGGTCCCCTGCATCCGCTGTCTCAAGTGTCACGACAGCGCGTGCCTGGACGACCGCACCTATCTCTGCTCGGTCAACCCGCTCATCGGTATCGAGCACCGTTTCGCCGCGCGCGAACTGCCGTTTCAGGCAAAAAAGGTGGCGGTGATCGGCGGGGGACCGGCCGGCATGGCCGCGGCGGTCATGGCCGCAAAGGACGGCCACCGCGTCACACTGTTTGAAAAGGACGGGCGGCTGGGCGGCCAGCTCAATTTTGCCGACCACGCGGCCTTTAAGTACAACCTGAAGGAATTTAAAAACTGGCTGGAGCGCGAGCTTGAAAAGCAGGGCGTGCAGCTTCGCCTGAACACCGCCGCCGACCCGGACGCGCTTGAGCGCGAGGGCTTTGAGGCCGTGCTTCCGGCGCTCGGCACGCAGCCGGTCCTTTTGAAGCTGCCCGGCTGGGACAGCGAAAACGTTGTCACGGCCCAGCAGGTGTTCGGAAACGAGAGCACGCTCGGCCAGCACGTCGTGATCGTCGGCGGCGGCCAGGTGGGCGCGGAGACCGCCATGCATCTGGCTCAGTGCGGCAAGACCGTCACCGTGGTCGAAATGCTGCCGGAGATCGCCAGGGACGCCTCCAAGAGCTATCGCAAGGCGCTTCTGGCCAACATGGAGCGGGCCGAAAATCTGCACATCATCACCGGCGCGCGCTGCACGGCGCTGGGCCGGGCCGTGGAATACACGGACGCCGACGGCGCTGCACACAGCGTACCGGCCGACACGGTGGTCATGGCCGTGGGCATGAAAAGCCTCACGGACCAGACCATGGCATATTATCATCACAGCTACATCGTTCGCCCCATCGGCGACTGCCGCGACCCCGGCGGCGGCGTGTCCGGCGCGATACGCTCGGCCTACGGCGCGGTGCTGGAGCTGTGACGGAAGGAGAGGAAAACAATGAGTGATCAAATTCTCAAGGCGCTGAGCCCCTGGGCGGCAGTGGATGTTTCGGAATACCGGGCCATCAGCCCCCGTTTGGACACGCTGGAGGGCAAGACCATCGGTATGTTCGGCGATTTTATGGTGGTGGCCACGCTGATGCTCAAGAGCGTGGAAAAAGAGCTTTCCAAGCGCTTCCCGACCGCGAAATTCTCTTACATCCAGTATAAAACGGAAACCACGCAGATCGCCCGCGACGCGGAGTTTAAGCCGGTGTTTGACGAATGGGCCGCCGGTGTGGACTGCATTTTGTGCTTCTTCGGCAGCGTGCCGTCCAGCTCGCTGTTTCTTGGCTACAACGCGGCCTACATGGAAAAGCTGGGCAAGCCCACCGTCATGCTCGTCATGCCGCGCACCATGCCCACGGCGCTTCGCGGCTGCAAGGCCCTGGGCGTGCCCGATGTGCGCACCATCGCCTATGACCCCAAAGTGGATGTGATCACCGCCCATGTGGACCAGTCCGGCGTGGACGCGGCCATGGCGGCGGAAATGGACACACTGGCGGACAAGCTCGTAGCCGGACTGACCGCCCCGCTGACCGAGGCGGAGGCCCATCCCGTCCTCCCGGCGCAGGACTACGCCGAGCGTCTTTATGAGGGCACGGCGCGCCAGATCTCGCGCGAGTTTTACCGGCTGGGCTTTACCAACGGCCAGCCCATCGACATCCCCACGCGCGAGGCCGTGGACGAAATGCTGCGCGGCACCGATCTGCCCGCCGACCATGTGGTGGGCTATCTGCCGCCGAAAATGGGCGCGGCCACCGTTGAGCGCATTGCAGTAAACGCCGTGATGGCGGGATGCCTGCCGACGTATATGCCGGTTCTGATCGCCGCCGTGCAGGGCGCACTCGACCCGCGCATCCTGCTGGAGGGCTGGACCTGCTCGCAGTCGACCTGGGGCCCGATGATCACGCTGTCCGGCGCGATCGTGAAGGACATTGGCCTGAACACCAAGGACAACTGCCTGTCCCCCTACTACAAGCCCAACGCCTGCATCGCGCGCGCGTTCGGCTACATCATGATGAACATCGCCGGACTGCGTCCCGCCATCGAGGACCTTTCGGAGATGGGCCACGAAAACCGGCTTGGTCTGTGCATCGGTGACGATCCGGACAACAACCCCTGGCAGCCGCTGCACGTGGACTTCGGCCTTGCGCCGGACGATTCGGCTGTGACCATGTTCTGGCCGCAGGAGCACCGCGCCGCCACCAAGCGCACGGCCGCCGACGCGCTGGACTATCTGGCCACGATGCAGCCGCCCTATGGCTGGGAGCCGGGTCTTGCCATCGTGATGACGCCCATTCTGGCCAGAACCATGGCGGAAGCGGGCTGGACAAAGCAGGCGATTTTGGATTATATTGTAGAATACGCCCGCCGTCCGGCGTCCGAGGCCGATCTGCCGTGGCTGATCGGCAACAACCACATCCCCGACACGGTGCATCTGCCCGTGAACATGAACCACTCCACGCGCGTTTACTGGGATGCGCGGCATATGTTCTGCCTTGTGGGCGGCGGCATGGCCGGTCCCATGATGACCATCTACGGCGGCGGCGGCGACCATGGCGGCCCGTCCTGCACGAAGATCGAGCTGCCGAAAAACTGGGACGCGCTGGTGAAGGAATACGCGGACGTAAAACCGGAATACATCAGCTACTGAGAAAACGGAAAGGAAACAAACCCGACGCACAAGAGAATAAGGAGGAGCACCCGTATGAAGAAGATCCTGAGCGTGATTCTTTGTTTTGTCCTGGCAGTCAGTTTCAGTGTATGTGCCTGTGCCGGCAGCGGCGAGGCCTCCGGAGGGACCGCTCTGCCGGGGAGTCTGGCCGAGCTTCCCACTGTGCAGGCGGAGCCCTGGGTCAAGGTATCCGATGACCGTGTGGGTCTGGAGGGCCCGGCGTTCGATGCCAACGGCGATCTGTATGTATGCAGCACCGGCATGACCTTTCCCGTCAACTACATTCTGAAGATCGACGCGCAGAAAAACATCTCCACAGTCTACGAAGGCCCGCTCAGCCCGCTTGGGCTGGCGTTCGACGAAAATGGACGGCTTTATGCCGTTTGCCGCGAGGGTGAACTTCTCATCATGGACAGCGACGGCGGCCATCTGGAAAGCGTCACACCGTCGTATGACGGCAAGACCTTCTCCCTGAACGATCTGGCCTTTACCGCCGCGGGCGATCTGCTCGTGACCGACTGGCAGGGCAGCGCGGCCAACCCGATCGGCGGCATCTATCTGCTCACGAAGGAAAGCGGCTATCAGCAGGCGCTGGTGCTCGCCGACCGGCTGGCCGGACCCAACGGCATCTCCCTTTCCCCGGACAAAAACACCCTGTGGGTCGGCATGACCAACGAGCAGGCGGTTTACCGCATCGCTCTGCGCTATGAAAACGGCCGGCCGGAAGCGGAAAGCGTGGAGAAGATCTACGACAATCCCGGCTCGGGTCAGCCCGACTCGAACAAAACCGACACCGACGGCAATCTGTATCAGGCGATCATTCAGGCCGGGCGTATTCTCGTGTTCAGCGAGGCTGCCGAGCCCATCGCCAACATCGTCATCCCCGAAAGCAGCCTGCGCATGACCTCAAACCTCGCCATCAAGCCGGGCACGACCGAGGGCTATATGCTCACGGCGGGCTTCGGCCAGGGCTCATGGATCTACACCTTTGAAGCGCTGGCTCCGGCCGCATCCTCCGGCGCGGAAGCCTCGGAGGAGCCCTCCGGCGAGGCGTCCGGCGACGCCTCCGGGGAGAGCACGCCCATTGCAGCCGCGATCGAGGTCAGCGCTGACGGTGTGACCGCCGATCCCGCTTATGTATCTGCCGATGTGTCCGGCGGCGAGGCGCAGGGGCTTTTGATCGAAAGCGACGAGCTTTACCTCCGGGGCATCAGCATCACATCCGGTGCTCTGGCCGTGGGCGGCGAAAAGGGATATTATGATATCGAAACGGACGAAAACGGCGTTCCGCACGCCGTGGAGGGCAGCGACTGGAACAGCGTTATCCTTCTGAACGACCCCGCGCACGAAAGCGACCGGCTCTATGGCGACGGCGCGCGTGAAAACAGTCTCGGCAGCGGCATCTACACCACCGGCGCAGACAGCTTCCTTACGCTCGACCACGCTTATGTGTGGACCTCCGGCGCGGTTCGCTCGGCGCTGGCCGTCAACGGTCTCAGCATCGTTGTGGTCCGGGACAGCTATCTGGAATCCACCGGCGCCGTCACCTGCTATAAGCCTGTGACACGGCTGCTTTTGAGCACCTGCCGCTCCAATGTGATCGTGGGCGGCAATGCCTACTACTACAACTCCACCTCCATCTCCAACGACTGGGGCGCGCTGTCCACCGATACTGGCGGGCCGAACCCCACCTGCCTTTACGCCTACAACGTGACGACCGACAACCTCACGGGCGGCTACACGACCTATGCCGACACCAACTGCCGCGTGGAGATCTACGGCAGCGACATGCGCTCGGCGGAATACGGCGGCTTCATCGCCTGCTCCGGCATCCTGCGCATCGGCTCGCTGGCGGAGGCCACCGAGGAGGCGCTGGCCTATGCCGAGGCGGACGATCTGCAGCCGGAGGACAAGCCCTCCGTCATCACGGCCGGACGCAACGACGTGGTCGTGCATCTGGTGGACAGCATGGGCCGCAATTCCGGCTATGACCGCATGGCCGGTGTGCTGGACATCTCCAACACCACGCTGAAAACCGACCGCGCAGAGCTTACAGCGCGCGACTACTACAACGACGAGCACGGCGAGGCCTACGGCGAATCCGGCTACTTCCTGGACTATACCGCGGGCTCGGCCATCGTTCTGCGCAGCACCAATGTGGCCATGACCCTGCGCAATGTCACCTTCGACAACTACGAAAACAGCGCGACGGGCCGTCCCATCGCCATCCACTCCGTTCTCAACTACGACGCCCGCGGCGCTGTGAGCGTGCCCGACGGCGAGCCGTCGCTCCACCACGAGATCGACATTGCCGATTCCACCGTGGACGGCGACATCGTTCACATGGACTACCAGCGTACCATGAATCTCCGGCTGGAAAACACCACGCTCAACGGCGCGGTCGTTTCCGGGACCACGGCGGCGTGGAACGCCCTGTGGCGCGATGTGCAGGATGACGGAAAGGCCGAAAACTTTGACGCAGAGAAAATCTACAGCCTGCTGACGAAAAACGAGACATATGACACCGTTTGGGGCGTTCATCTCTCGCTCGACGGGCAGTCGGTTTGGAATGTGACCGGCGGCTCCACGCTGGCCAGTCTTACACTGGCGGAGGGCGCTGTGCTTGCCGTGCCGGACGGGTACACGATCTATGTGGATGTTGACATGGATAACGCCGATCGGACCTATGACGCGTCCACCGGCCGCGCGGTCGACGAGCTGGAAGCGGGTGTGACCTATCACGGCGTCGTGATCGAAGCGGACGCTGACACCGCGTTCGGCCCCGGCGGCGCCTCCGGCGACGGAAAGGGCGACACGCCGCCCGACGGCTTCGGCGGCGGCTCGCTGGGCGACCCGATGTGACCGAAAAAGCAATGCCCGCCGCAAAAACGGCGGATAACAGAAAAGAGGAATGGCTATGAAAAAATTCGCGGCATTGGTTTTGTGTCTGCTTCTGGCGCTCACGTTCAGCGCGGGCGCGCTGGCCTCAGGTGAGCCGAGCGGCGAGGCGGAAGGCAGCATTGTTTTGCGCGGGGCAAAGCTTTTGGACAGCTACTATAACGGCCAGGTGCTCGATGTGCGGGTGGAAAACGGCGTGATCGCCGCCATCGGCAAAAACCTCGCGGGCGACACCGTGATCGATCTTTCCGGCTGTACGCTCATGCCCGGCATGATCGACTCGCACGTCCATGTGGCGGGCTCCGGCGGCTACAACATCGACCTTCTGACCACCTGGGCCGAGCACGGCATCACCTCCGTGCGCGAGGAAGGGATGCTCTCGACCTCCGGCGAGATGGAATTTAAGCCCCTCATCGACGAATCGAACGCCGAAGCAGGGGCCGCATATCTCGTTTCCTGCGGCAAGTATCTGGATGTGGCCGGCGGCTACGGCATGGGCCCGACGGGCAACATGGGCATCACGATCGAAACGGCGGAGGAAGCCGCGGCGGAGATCGAATACAAGGCGGAGCTCGGCTATCCGCAGGTGAAGATCGGCATCAACTCCGACGAAAAGCGCATGACGGCCGAGCAGTTTGAGGCCATCATCGACACCGCGCACGAAAACGGTATGCCCGTGGCCGCGCACGTCAACTACGCGCGCCATCTGGAGGAGCTTGTCGGCTACGGCATCGACGAGGCCGGCCACACCCCCTCCGACGAGATGAGCGGCACGCTCATCGACGGCATGGTAGAAGCCTCCGTTTCGATGAACACCTCCGGCGCGGAAAATTACGAGGACATCAAAATCGCAAACCTCAAAGCGTTTTACGAAGCCGGCGGCATCATCACCGTTGGCACCGACCTGATGCGCAACTACGACACCTGCATGCAGGCTCTCTCCGGCGAGATGGCCGTTCTGGCCAAGGCGGGGCTGAGCGTGCAGGAGGTCATCGCCTGCGCCACGCGCAACAACGCCCGCGCCCTCGGGCTGCACACCGGCGAGATCGCCGTGGGCTATGAGGCGGACTTCCTCGCCGTTTCGGGCGATGTGGACGAAAGCTTCGCGGCGCTGAACGAGCCCGCCTTCGTGATGAGCGACGGCGTGGTCGTCATTGGATGAAAAACCAAAATTTAAGCCTGCAAATAAAAAGTCAAGGCTAAATTGAAGAACATTGAAAAATATTATACA
>CAYROZ010000092.1:0-7605 GCA_964426125.1 uncultured Oscillospiraceae bacterium | reverse complement strand
AGACTTTGAGATGTATCTCTCCCTCCGGCAAAAGCGTCAGCTTTTGACGGAGGGAGAGATAGACTAAAATCAGGGACAGCTCGCATGAGCCGTCCCTGAAAGCTTTAGTATCCGTATTTTTTGCGCTTGGTCAGCATGAAGGTGAGCGACACGGCGATGCTCAAAAGCTCGCTGCCCACCATGGAATACCACACGCCGTCCAGTCCCCAGATGAGCGGCATGACGATGATGCAGACCACCGGCAAGATCAGCGAGCGCACGAACGAGATGGCCGCCGATACCGCGCCGTCGTTGAGCGCCGTGAAGAACGAGGACATATAGATGTTGAACCACATGAACAAAACCGGCACGGAGCATACGAGCAGCGCGTGTACGGTGGTATCGAGCAGCCCCTCGTCATAGCCAACGAAGATCGAGGCGATCCACGGCGCAAAGCCCATGGCGATGGCCGTGAGAGCAATGCCCGCGCCGCCGAGCAGGATGAGGCTTTTGCGCAATACGTTTTTCATCTCGTCGTGGTTCTGTGCGCCGTAGTGATAGCCCATCACGGGCGAGGAGCCGGTGGAAAAGCCGACGAACACGCCCAGGAATACGAACATTGCGTACATCACCACGCCATAGGCGGCCACGCCGTCCTCCCCGGCGTATTTCATGAGCTGGAAGTTATACAAAATGCCCGTGATGGAGCCGGACACGCTCGAAAGCATCTCCGATGAGCCGTTGCCGCAGGCGCGCAGCATGGGGCGCAATTCGATGCGGGTTTTGCAAAAGCGCAGGGCGGAGTCGTTTTTTCGGCTCAAAAACCACAAAAAGGGGATCAGCGCGCCCACGCACTGGCTCAGCCCGGTGGCGAGCGCCGCGCCGAACACGCCCATTTTGAACACGGCCACCAGCAGATAATCGAGAACCATATTCGCGCATCCGGCCAGCACCGTGACGATCAGACCGAGCTTCGGCTTTTCCGCCACGATCAGAAAGCTCTGGAAGCCGTACTGCATCAGCAGCGCCGTGTTGAACACAAGGCAGGTCGCGCCGTAGATCACGCAGTTTTCCATCATGCTGTCCGTTGCGCCGAACACACGCGCCATCGGCCGCAGAAACACGATGCCGACCACGGAGAACAGCACGCCCGCGCCCACCATCAGCCATGTCATCATGGTGAAATACCGACGCGCGCGGGGGATGTCGCCCTCGCCAAGGGTCTTGGCTGTCAGCGCACTGCCGCCCACGCCCAGCATGGCCCCCACGCCGCCGAGAATTTGCAGATAGGGGATGATTAGGTTCGTGGAGGCAAAGGCGCTTTTGCCGGCGAAGTTTGAGATGAAAAAGCCGTCCACCACGCCGTAGATGGACGTGAAGATCATCATGAAGATGGACGGCAGTGTGAAGCGGATGAGGCGGCCATAGCTGAAATGGTCGGATAGCTGGATGCGCATGGGTCTCTCCTTGTTTATAACAATTCTATGCGGCGGCGAAAGGCCTCCGTGTATTTTTCGATCAGCTCGATGTACAGCGCGATGTCCGCCTCGCTCCAGCCGTCAAAGGCGCGGGTCTCGGCCTCGACCAGACGGGCGGCGGTGCGGTTTGCAAGCTCCCAGCCCTTGGGTGTGAGCGTGAGGGACTTGGTGCGGCCGGTGGCGGCTTCAAGATAGATAAGCTTGTCGCGCTCCATGGAGCGCAGGGCGGAATTGATGGTCTGCTTGCTCACGCCGCTGCTTTTGTATATGTCGGAAAGCAGGCAGCGCCCGCCCTGGTCATACAGGGCGTAAAGCACGATGGAAACGCTGTCGGGTATGCCGAAGCGCAGGGAGGATTGATGATACAGCGACTGCATTTCGCTGGTCAAATAGTTGATACGCCGCAGCGCGTGTTGATGGTTTGGCATGAAAAAACCTCTTTTCGGAACATGAGTGGCAGTATAGTACGATTTCGTACGATTGTCAAGCGCTTTTGCGGGTATAATTCCAATTGAGAAAAAGCGGCGGATATGATAAGCTGTCGGTATCAAAAATCGAACATGGAGGAGTCAATCATGGCGAACAAATACGCGGGCACACAAACGGAACAAAATCTGCGCACGGCCTTTTCCGGTGAATCGGAGGCGCGCAACAAGTATACCTACTTTGCCTCGCAGGCGAAAAAGGACGGCTTCGAGCAGATCTCGGCGCTGTTTCTGAAAACGGCGGACAACGAAAAAGAACACGCGAAGATGTGGTTCAAAGAGCTGAACGGCATCGGCACCACGGCGGAGAATCTTGTGTCCGCTGCGGAGGGCGAGAACTACGAGTGGACGGATATGTATGCCGGTTTTGCCGAAACGGCGGAGGCAGAGGGCTTTCCGGAGCTGGCGGAGAAATTCCGCATGGTGGCGGCCATTGAGAAAATGCACGAGGAACGCTACCGTGCCCTGCTGCATAACGTCGAGGCGCAGGAGGTCTTTGCCAAAAGCTCGGTGAAGGTGTGGGAGTGCCGCAACTGCGGCCACATCGTGGTTGGCGAGGCCGCGCCGGAGATCTGCCCGGTGTGCGCCCATCCGCAGGCGTATTTCGAGCTGCACGCGGAGAATTATTGAGTCCTGAATAGAACGAGCCCGGAGAGTGGATACTCTCCGGGCTTTTGTGTTATTGCTCCGTGGCCCAATTTTTCACCCATGCTTCGGCGAAGGCGGCGAAGCGGCGGGCGGCGGGGCCGGCCTGGTCGCTCACGGCCAGCGCGATGGTGCGGCTGGCGGGCGGATCGATGGGGCGGGCCTCGATGCCGCTGCTGTTGCCGCGCAGAAGCAGCGACGGCATGATGGAAACGCCGAGTCCCTGCCGCACCATGGCGATCACGGCATAGTCGTCCTTGCTGTGCAGACGCACATTCGGCTTCACGCCCACGGCTTCCAGCGCGCGCCGCGCGTCATGGTCGGAGGACTTGAGCAGTGAGATGAACGGCTCGCGCGCCACATCCTCCACGCGGCAGCGCTCCTGCGAGGCGAGCGGGTGTCCCTCGGGGAAGATGGCGGCCAGCGTGTCTTCATATAATGGTATGCACCGGCATTTCAGCTCCGTTGGCAGTGTGATGAAGCCAAGCTCCACACTGCCATCGGCCAGCCAGTTGTCCACATCGTGGTAGTCGCCGTTGAACAGCTTGAACTCCACCTGCGGATGCTCCTGCTCAAAGTGCATCATCATCGCGGGCAGCCAGTGCGTGGCCACGCTGGTGAATGTTCCGAGGCGTATCGCGCCTGCCACAAGCTCCGTAAGCTCCGCGGCCTCGCGGTGCAAAAGCTCATCCTGCCGCACGATCTCGCGCATGAAGGGCAGCAGCCGCTCGCCATCCGGCGTTAAATGCGCGCCGGTGCGTGTGCGCCGCAGCAGGGCAAGACCCAGATCCTTTTCCAGTGCGGCGATGATGTGGCTCACGCCCGATTGCGTCAGCCCCAGCTCCTCGGCGGCCTTCGTGAGCGAAGCCAGCTCCACGGTTTTTACAAAAACCGAATATTTTTTTGTATCCATCGAAAAAACCTCTTGCAATTGGCCGGCGATGGTGGTAATATACCGCCATGTTGATTTAGTGATTGTAATGTTAAACATTATAATTCGTAATGCGTCAGTTGTCAAGAGGAGGATGCAGAAATGATCGGAGCCAATTTGCAGCATTTGATCGCCATGATCGTCTATATGGCGGCGGTGGTACTTATCGGCGTGTATTTTTCCCGCCGCGCCAACAGCAGCACGGAGGAGTATTTCCTCGGTGGCCGCAGTCTTGGCCCTTGGGTCACGGCGTTCAGCGCGGAGGCCTCGGATATGTCCGGCTATTTGCTGATGGGGCTGCCCGGCCTTGCGTATTGGACGGGCCTTGCGGATGTTGGCTGGACGTGCATCGGTCTTGCCCTCGGCACCTATCTGAACTTCCTGGTCGTGTCGCGCCGCCTGCGCCGCTACAGCATCGCGGTCGATGCGTTCACGCTTCCGGATTTCTTCTCCAACCGCTTCCATGAAAAGAAGAAGCTTCTGATGACCATCTCGTCGCTGATCATCATCGTGTTCTTCTGTGTGTACGCGGCGCAGTGCCTCAGCTCCTGCGGCAAGCTCTTTGCCAATCTCTTTGGTCTGCCCTATGGCAGCATGATGATCGTCGCGTCGATCTTTGTTCTGGTCTATACCTTCCTTGGCGGGTATCTCGCGGAGAGCGCCTCGGACTTTATGCAGGCGGTCGTTATGATCACGGTGCTTATCCTCATCCTTGTGCTGTCCGTTGCACAGGCGGGCGGACTGTCCGTTGTGATCGAAAACGCCAAGAACATCGACGGCTACTTCTCCTTCTTCACCACGGCCACCCCCTCCACGGAGCAGGTCGACGCGTTCGGCGCCGGAAAAAGCTATGGCTTCCTGTCCATCGCGTCGTGCCTTGCGTGGGGCCTTGGCTACTTCGGTATGCCGCAGGTGCTGCTGCGCTTCATGGGCATCCGCTCGGAAAAGGAGCTGGGCCGCTCCCGCCGCGTGGCCATCATCTGGGTCGTGATCTCCATGGCCGCCGCCATCATGATCGGCGTGGTCGCCCGCAGTGTGCCGGGTCTGGATTATCTGTCCAACGCCGCAGCGGAGAACGTGTTCATCGATGCCGCCACGACCTTCCTGCCGCCCATTCTGGCCGGCTTTGCCTGTGCGGGCGTGCTGGCGGCCGCGATCTCCTCGTCCGATTCCTATCTGCTCATCACGGCCAGCGCCGTCAGCCAGAACATCTACCGCAGCGTGGTGAAAAAGGATGCCACCGACAAGCAGGTCATGTGGTGCTCGCGCATCACCCTCGTGGTGGTCACGCTCATCGCCATCGCCGTGGCCTGGAACTCCAACTCCACCATCTTCGGCATCACGTCGTTCGCCTGGGCGGGCTTCGGCGCGGCGTTTGGCCCGCTGATGCTGTTCTCGCTGTTCTGGAAGCGCACCACCTATCCCGCGGCCATCGCCGGCATGGTTTCCGGCGGCGCGATGGTGTTCATCTGGAAGCTTCTCATCAAGCCCCTCGGCGGTGTGTTCGCCATCTATGAGCTGCTGCCGGCGTTCATCATCAGCTCGCTTGTGATCGTGGTCGTGTCGCTTTGCACGAAAAAGCCCGATGCCGAAATGGAGGCGGAATTCGACCGCGTCCGCTCCGGCGAGCCGGAAACCGCCTGAGCGTATACCAATAACGAAAAAATTCCCGTTCGGAGTATTTCCGAACGGGAATTTTCATTGTATCAAACGGTCAGATCAGTCGCACAGCTCGAACACGCCGGCAGCGCCCATGCCGCCGCCGATGCACATCGTGACCAGAGCGTACTTGCCCGCGGTCTCGGGGTCGCGCAGGTAGTCGAGCGCCTTCATGGTCAGGAAAGCGCCGGTAGCGCCCATGGGGTGGCCGAGAGCCATGGCGCCGCCGTAGGGGTTGGTCTTGTTCCAGTCAAGGCCCAGCGTGTCGATCACGGCGAGGGACTGGCTGGCAAAGGCCTCGTTCAACTCCACAACGTCCATCTGGTCAACGGTCATGCCGATCTGCTTCATCACCTTGGGAACGGCGTAGATGGGGCCGATGCCCATCACGGTCGCATCGCAGCCGGCCACGGCAAAGCCGAGCAGACGGGCGATGGGCTTGATGCCGAGCTCTTCGGCGTAGGCGCGATCCATCAGCACGACGTAGGCGGCCGCGTCGGTGGTCTGGGAGGAGGTGGCGGCGGTCACGGTGCCGTTTTCACGGAAGCAGGGCTTCATGCCGGCCATCTTTTCCATGGAGGTCTTGAGATTGCCGTCCATATCGGCCAGAACGCCGTCGTCATACTCGACCATGTTGCCGTCCTGATCCTCGATGGGGATGATGCACTTGTTCAGCTTGCCGTCCTTGCGGGCCTTCGCGGCGAGCGTGTGGCTGCGCAGAGCCATCTCCTCCATGCGCTCGCGGGTGATGCCGTAGCGCTCCACAACGCGCTCGGCCGTTTCGCCCATGGACATATAGCCGCCGATGTAGTTTTCGTCGAACCAGGGGTCCTTCTGCTCATCGGGGTAGGGGGCGAAGCACTTGGTCATGCACTCCACGCCGCCGGCGACCACGCAGCGCATCTGGCCGGCCACGATGGCGTTGTTGGCCGTGGCGATGGCCTGCAGACCGGAGGAGCAGAAGCGGTTGATGGTCTGGGCGGAAACGCACTCGGGAAGCTCGGCGCGGTTGACGATCAGACGGGAGGCGTTCATGCTCATCTCGTTTGTGGGGGAGGCGCAGCCGGTGATCACGTCGTCGATGTTGGCGGGGTCGAGCTGGGGGATCTGGGCCAGAACGCCCTTGAGGGTCTGGGCAGCGTACTCGATGGGGTGCATACCGGCCAGACCGCCCTTGCGGGCGCGGCAGCAGGGACTGCGGCCATAGGCCACGACTACAGCTTCATGATTCATGGTGTTCTATCTCCTTATCTTTTTGAATTTGCATTTTTATCAAAACCACGGCCACGGCCGCAGTGATGAGCTCGGTAAGCGCGGTGGTCCACCAGATGGCGTCAAAGCCGAACAGCGCCGGCAGTGCGAACAGCAGCGGGACGACCAGCACGATGCCGCGCAGCAGCGACACTACCAGCGATTCCTTCGTTCGCAAAACGGATTGCAGATAGTAGCTGGCCGTGATGTTCACGCCAACGAAGATATAGCTGGCGCCGATGATGCGCGCCACGCGCGGGCCCACGGCGAGGACCTCCGGCGTGACGGCCATGTAGGCGCGCAGAATGGGCGCGGGGAACAGCTCCAGAGCCAGTGTGAAGAGCGCGGCGATGCAAAGGGAGCTGGCCATGGCAAGCTTGAGCGAGCCGGTCATGCGCTCGTAATCCTTTGCGCCGCGGCTGGCGGAGGCGATGGGCTGCAAAGCGCCGCCCACACCATAAAACAGGCCCATGGCCAAAACGCCGATGTTGGAGCAGGTGCCATAAACAGCCAGCTCCGTGGCCCCGGCGAAGGTCATGATGCGGTTGTTAAACAAAATCGAGCTTACGAACACGGAGATGTCCACGATAAAGGGCGAGATGCCGATTTTGAAAACCTCGCCGAGATACTTCAGCGGCTTTTCCGGCCAGATGAAGCGCAGTGTGCATTTTTTGCTCACAAAATGCGTGCACATGATGATCACGGCGAGTGTCTGGCACAAAACCGTGGCAAGACCCGCGCCGGAGATGCCCATGTCGCACACGAACACGAGGATTAGGTCGCCGATGATGTTCAAAATGCCGCAGCTCGTGACCGCTGCCGTGGCCAGCATGGGCGCGCCGTCGTTGCGCAGGAAGAAGATGAGTACCTGCCCGACCAGAAAGCAGGGCAAAAACCAGCTCAGCCACCCGGCATAGCCCTCCACGAGGGGAAGCAGCTCCTCGCTGGCGCCGAACAGACGGTAAAGCGGGAAGCGGAACAGCCGGAAGATGACCACCAGCAGCGCCGAGGCCAGAATGGAGGCTGCGAGCGTCACGGCGAAGTAGCTTTCGCCGGACTTGTCCTTCGCGCCGCGCGAAACGCCCAGCATCACGCTGCCGCCCACGGCGAACAGGATGCCGATGGCCATGATGATGCTCCACATCGGCTGGATGACGGCCATGGCCGCCGCGCCGTT